>DASXGT010000166.1:0-20969 GCA_036488895.1 Bryobacteraceae bacterium
GGCGTTGTGGCACCCAAGGCAATACTTGTTCACCACACCTTGCTTCCAATCCAAAGCGCCAGCCGCGGACGCAGTTGTCTGAGATTTCGGAAGCGCATCCGTCCCATGCAGAATACCCGCAGTTAGCGCCGCCGCTAAAAGCGCACGCCGTGTCAGGCAGTTGCTCCCGGATTTCCGCATCTACACCTCTCCACAAAGGAAAACGCAAAACCGGCAGGTGCTCTTTGCGCCGCAGCTAGTTCGTTCCATATCTTATCGCTACTAGATTGAAGTTACACGATCAATAGGGCTTGTCGAAAGGAGGGATCACGTGATTTCTTGGTGATTCACCGCTTTTGCCGCTTGCTCTTACCAGCGATTTTCGGTGCAGAGTGGCAAGTGCAACCTTCCCCGCAATGCGCCTAAATTTCTCCGTAATTCGGCCTAAAATCAGGTGATTCACAATGCATTCACATGCTAACTCCTTTACTTTGAATGCTGCGCCAGTCACCATGACGCCAAGCGTTAGTTTCGAGAATTGGCTGAATAGCTCTCAGCCACCTCAATGCTTTCGTTCAAAGTTACTTTAGGGAGCAGTTGTGGCCTTTACACGTAAGTTCCGTGCTGCGTGTGCGCGGAACCTTTTATTATTCGCGGCATGTTCCGCTTTCTTTTCGGCGCCTGCATGGGCGCAAACGGCATCTGGCGCCATTGTGGGAACCGTAACGGACGTTTCAGGATCTGGCATCCCTGGAGCAGCCGTTTCACTGACAAATAATCGTACCGGCGATCACCGCGTGGTCCAAAGTAATTCGGAGGGCGGCTACGAGTTCCTGAATTTACCTCCCGACCATTATCGGGTTGAAATAGGAAAGAGCGGGTTCAAAAGTCTGAAGCGCGAGGACATTGAACTGCAGGTCTCGGCAAACGTGCGTGTCGATGCGTCTCTGCAAGTCGGTGATGTCACTCAAACTGTCGAAGTTACGGGGCAGACGCCTTTGCTCCAGACCGAAACGGCGTCATTAGGTACCGTGGTCAACTCTCGAACCGTCCAGGAGATGCCCCTCAATGGGCGCAATGTGCTCAATTTGGTCACATTGGTTCCTGGCGTGGTGGCGCAAGGCGACTCCATGAACAACCCCACGGGCCAGAACATTTTCGCGTTCGGCAACTATCAGGTTGGGGGCGCCCCTTCGGGTATGAACGCGACGCTGTTCGACGGCGCGACTTTGAACCCGTATGCGGGCACCCTGGTCGCCTTGGTTCCCACCCAGGATTCGACCCAAGAATTCAAAGTGGAAAGTAACAATCCAGGGCCGGAATTTGGAAGATTCGCGGGTGGCGTGGTCAACATGGTTTCCAAATCGGGCAGCAACGGCTTCCACGGAACCGCTTATGAATTTCTGCGGAACAAAGCGCTGAACGCCAACACATTCTTTAATAATGCAGACGGCGTCGCTCGCGGCGCATTCACGCAGAATCAATACGGGGCGAATTTAGGCGGCCCGATCAAAAAAGATAAGACATTCTTTTTTGTTGGCTGGGAGGGTTTCCGGTTGCGCTATGGCGTTCCATTCACAGAGTCGGTCCCGACCTTACAGCAGCGCGTCGGCGATTTCTCGAATACCAGGACGGCGAACGGTCAACTGGTTCCGATTTACGATCCCGCCTCAACGGTCGTGAACCCGGCGACCGGGGTCGTCACACGCACTCAATATCCAAACAACATCATTCCCACGAGCAAATTGAATCCCACTGCGCTGGTCCTAGCGAACTACTGGGGTAAACCTAATGCGCCAGGGCTGCCGTTCACCAACGCCAACAATTTTCAGGCGAACGCCGGCGCCGGCGGAAACAACGATCAGGTAACGGCGCGTTTAGATCACACGATCAGCGACAAGCAAAGAATTTTTATGCGGTACAGCTATTGGACGAACCTCAGCTTGGCGGAGGATCCCTATGGGGATGGAGTCTATCAGGACCGTGGGCCGGAGACGTGGATCACGAACCAGGCGGTGATTGGCGATACCTATATGTTGTCACCGACGACGATCCTCGACATACATGCCGCATTCCTGCGGTTTCAATATGCGCGCACGCCCTCCAGTTTGGGGACAGACTTGACGCAATTCGGTCTTCCGGCCAGCCTCAACAGCCAAGTATCGTTCCGCGTCCTTCCCCAGCCAAATGTCCAAGGCTTCAACAATATTTGGAGCAGCCAGGGCGCCGGGAGCGTCATCAATCAGGCGAATGACAACTATTCCATCTATCCGGTGATCACGAAGATTCAGGGCTCGCATACGTTTAAATTCGGCGGCGAAGTGCGGCGTCAAGTGATGAATTATATCCAGAGCAACATCGGCAGCGGGTACTACAGCTTTGACAATCTTTTCACTGCGGCGAGCCCCACCGCTCCGACTGTTAACGGTGTTAGCACCGGTTATGGTTTCGCTTCGTTCATGGCAGGCGCCGGCTCCAGTGGGAGCGTGGTAACACCAGTCCCATACTCCTACCGCAATTATTATGCCGGCGTGTACTTCAACGATAGTTGGCAGGTGAGCAAGAAGCTGACTGTCAACCTTGGCCTCCGTTGGGAAATGCCTTTCCCGCAAGTGGAGCGCTATAACCGCTTCGATGTTCTACAGCCCTACGCGCCCAGCCCATTTGCGGCGGCTTCGGGAATTCCAAATCTGACGGGGACGCTTGGCCTGGTTGATTCACCGGCGAATCCGAGCCGCTACGCTGCTGCAACTCAGATGAAGTTGTTCGCTCCCCGCCTCGGTCTGGCTTATCGTCTGGGGGAGAAGACAGTTATACGCGCCGCGTACGGGGTTTATTACGTGCCGGATGACGGCGCGGGCGGTACGGGAGTCACTTCCATTACGCAGCCCTGGGCCTCTACGCCCGACAACGAGACGACAATTGGAACTCCGCTCAACAATCCTTTCCCCTCGGGAATCGCGCAGCCTCCGCAACGGAATGCCAATTTCAACCAGATTCTTTTAGGTACCGGCGTCTCCGGGCCGGTTAACGGCGCCCAGAACATCGGTTACACGCAGCAATGGAACTTCGGCATACAACGCCAACTGGCTGACGGCCTGAGCTTGGAAATCGCCTATGCGGGATCGAAAGGCACCCATATGGGCGGCTCCACTACACTCGATCAGATTCCAACCGCGGATCTTTCCCTTGGATTGGCGGCGCTGAATAAGCAGGTGCCGAATCCGTTCTACGGCACTATCCCTTACGGAACCCTGTCGCTCCCGACTATCGCCGCGGGTCAACTTCTGCGGCCCTATCCGCAATACACGGGAGTCAGCGAAAATAATCTCGGCCGTCAAGATTACAGTTATAATTCGCTGCAAATACAGGCGCAGAAGCGCTTCCGCCAGGGCGGCACGATTCTTGCTTCTTATACTTGGTCAAAAAACATCGGCAATTTTGACTCAAGCGCTAGCTGGCTCGAGGCTAGCCAGTTGGCAAACGTTCAAAACAACAATAATTTGCAAGCGGAGCGGGCCGTTTCCGGCTTTGATGTTCCGCAACGGCTGCTCGTCAGCTATAGCTACGATCTGCCGTTTGGAAAAGGAAGACAGTTCCTGGGCAGCGTCAGCGGGATTGCTGATAAGCTCGTGTCGGGTTGGGGAATTAACGGCATTTCCACCTTCCAGGAAGGCTTCCCTCTCACGCTCAACACCTCCTCGAATCCGCTCAGCGCCTATGGCGTCGGAACTTTGCGGCCAAATTACACGGGTGGCTGCAACATTGCCGAATCCGGGTCTTCCCAGCAAAAGTTAACCGGCTGGTTCAATACCTCTTGCTTTACGCAGCCCCCCGGCGCAACGCTCGGCAATCTGGGACGCACTTTGACGGCTGTCCGCACGGCTGGAATCGCGAACTACGATTTCTCTGTATTCAAAGGAATCGCAGTTACCGAGCGGATCAACGTTCAGTTCCGCACGGAATTCTTCAATATCTTCAACCGGTCGCAGTTCGGGCCTCCGGGAGAGACGTTGGGAACCGCGCAGTTCGGTGTCATCACTTCGACATTGGGTAATCCGCGCCTAGTGCAGTTCTCGCTGCGGGCTAATTTCTAGCGCCTAATGCAGTAACGGCGGGCAGGCCACCGATAGTAGGTGACCTGCCCTTTTTTTATGGGTTCTTTATCTCAATCGGCATCCCCGCTTCGGTGATATAATTCGCACCATTCAGGGGAGATCCGGTTAGTTCACGCAACCATGCCACGAAACGCAGGGACACAGGACAGTATCGAAAACGAGGAACACTCGCTTTTAGTAGAACGAATCATCGCTAGTGTTTCGTTTCGCAGGGCTGGCCGGCTCAAAGATCTGCTGCGCTACCTGGCCGACATGTCCATCCGCGGCCAGACTTCTGACCTCACTGAGCAGCACATTGGTCAAGCCGTATTTGGGAAATCGCCGGACTACAGCCCTGTGGAAGACAGCTCTGTGCGGGTTCATATCCGTCAGCTGCGTCTGAAACTGCACGAATATTTCGATAGCGAAGGCCGCGAGGAAGCGGTGATCGTCGAAATACCGAAAGGCAGCTACGCGCTTACTTTCCACGCCGTTCCGGTGATTGCGCCGATTGTCCCCGAGGTTCATGCGCTGCCGGAGCCGCCGCCGAAATCAAGATTTTCCACGCTTCGCAGGCTGGCGCCCTGGATCGTGATTGCGGTGCTGTCGCTGCTGCTGATTTTTCGCTGGAATCGGGACCGGGTGTTGGCGGGCGGTCCGCCGCCGTGGCCGCTCAGCGCCGTATTTGCGAACGGCCACCGCAGCCATATCGTTCTAGCGGACGCCACGTACGGAATTCGCCGGTTATTGAGCGGGCAGCCCGCATCGGTAGAAAATTACATCAAGCGCGATTTCCAACAACGAGCGAACTCCGGCCTTGAGGGCGAAAATGATACTTATATTGCGCAGTACACGGCTAACGCGCTGCTGACTTCCTGGGCGGACTTGGCCATCTCAACCCGGTTTCTGAAGCTGATGCCCAATCACCTGGAAAATATATCCATCCAGTCGGCCCGTCATTTGCAGCTTCGCGACCTGGACGATGGAAATTATATCTTTGTCGGAAGTCCAGCCTCAAACCCCTGGGTTCTGTTATTTGAGAATCGCCTCAACTTTTGCGAAATTCGCAGCAATGAGGTAAGCGGCGCAGCCAAGTCTTTCCTAAACAAAAAGCCGCGGCCCGGGGAACGCAACGCCTACCAGGGCTTAACCCGCACGGGCGTAGATGGAGAAGACTTTGCCACGATTGCCCTGCTGCCCGCTGACAGTGGACGCGGCAACATTCTCATCATCCAGGGCTTGCAGCAAGAAGCCACCGAAGCGGCCGGACTTCTGCTGGCCGATGAAGGCGGACGGAAAAAGTTGAAAAAGGCTTTGGGGCTTGAGACTGAACCTGCCGAGCCGGTCTATTTCGAGGTTCTGCTGCGCATCAGCGCGGTAGCCGGATCGCCCGATGCCATCAGCGTTATTGCCAACCGCACCATGAAGTATTAAGCGGTAACAGTTTTGCGGCGCTGGAATCCATTCACTAGAGGAATCTAGAATGGAAAAAGAACAAGTCACCGGCAAACTGGACCAGCTCAAAGGAAAGGTGAAGCAAGGAATCGGCAAGGCAACCGACGATCCAGGCTTGCAGGGTGAGGGCGTCTTAGACGAAACAAAAGGCAAGCTGAAACAGGCTTACGGCAACCTGAAAGACACAATCAAGGATTCAGACAAGGCCGCCGGAACCGACGTAAATAAAAAATAGGCGGCTCTTTTGGCGCTATTGTGGAATGTCCGTCTCAACCGGCTCAGGCTTGCTCTGCAAGCGCATTTCTTTATAAACATCCCGCAGCCGCTCCTTCATCTCTTTGAGCCGCTGAAACTCGTCTATCTCCCGGCGTGCGTCGTCTGCGCGTCCCATCTGCCGGTATAGCGAGCCCAAACGGTAATGTGCCACGGCATCCGACGGATCCAACCGGACAGCCTTCTCTATCAGCGGCTGGGCTTTTTGCGGCTGGTTCTGAGAAAGCAGAATTTTCCCAAGGCCGAGGTTGGCTTCGGCGTCGTCAGGCTGCAATTCCAACGCTCTGGAATAATGCGCATACGCGCCCTTCAAATCAGCGCGGCCGAATGCGATTCTGCCGAGGCTGCATTCCGCTTTTTCGTCCAATGGATTTTGCGCGAGTGCGGCTTGATACTCTTTTTCCGCCTGTTCTCTTTCGGCGGGAGACGCGGAGCCGCTCAGCACTTCAGCCAATTCAAAATGCAGGCCGGGAAGCCGGTCATCTATCTTCAGCGCTTCCCGGTAGTGCGTAATCGCCCCTTCGTTGTTACCCTGCGCTACCATCTCTTGCGCCATGAGTTGGTGCATCCACGCCGACTTCGGCGCAAGCATCGCGATACTCAGCCTGGCCTCATCGGCTTGCTCGGAATAAATTCGATGTGCCGTAAACAATATCGCCGCATCCTCCGGCTTCAGCCTCCGCAAAGCGCTCACCACGTCCGCCGCTTTATCCAGATCGCGTGACGCGTAGTAAATCTCGATCAGCTCCATGCCTGCCTGAACGCGCAGCTTCTCGTCCGTCAATTGCGGAAATGCCTTCTCTAGATCGGCTCGCGCCGCGGCTACGCGACCCACGCGCCTTTCGCACATGCCGAGCAGCGTAACCATCTTCCAAAGTGACGGTTGGCTCTTCACGACCGCGCGCAGCTCGACAACAGCGTTCGTGTAGTCTCCCTGAAAGTACAGCAGCGTTCCGAGGGCGCTCCGTGCATTCATGTTGTTCGGGTCCAGCGCCAGAATCGCTTTGAACTCGCCGATCGCCAAATCAGGCCGGTTGGTCCGCAAGTATTCCTGCGCCTGGCGCGAGTGTGTTTCCAGCTGCTGCGAAAATACCGGCGCGCTGCAAAGAAGAAACACACTGGCAGCGGCGCAGATCGCTATTTTGACGGCCATGCCCCTCAGAATAACGCCAGGCGAGCAGGTCCTCTAGAAAGAGAATCGAGCGCCGAGTTGGAAAAAGCGACCAGGAACGGTGGTGCTCGTGATCTGTCCAACGCTGGGGTCGGGAACACCCGATGCAAGCGCCGCCGCATTCAATTTTGCGTTCGGGGCATTGAAGCTTGGATGGTTCACGATGTTGGTGGCATCCATGCGAATCTGCAGACCGCCGCGCTCGAATTTCGGTATTTTGAAAGTTTTAGCCAAGCTGAAATCGATGCTCGTCAGATCCGGCCCAAAGAGCGTATTCCGCCCATTGTTGCCGAAGGTGTTGGTTTGCGGCGTCGCGTACGCAAGCTGATTGAACCATTGATTGATATTTTGATTCGTCACGCTGGGATTACCAACCAGGTTCGGATACCAAAATCCATCCAGCGCGCCGGAATTGGTGCTGGACGCCATCGTGACGGAATAGGGATTGCCGGATTGGGCGATAAACATCGACGATACCTGCCAGCCGCCGAGCACCGCGTCCGCTATGCCGTGGCTCATCAGATTATGGCCTTTTCCCAGTGGCACCTGATACACGACGAATCCCTTGAATGCTTGCGGGACATCGAAATTCGAGAGCCCGTAGTTGTTTGACGGAGTGAACGCATCCTGATAATACGCATTTCCGTAATGGCTGCCCCATCCCGACGTGTCTTGTTCATCCAGCATCTTTGACCAGGTGTAGTTGAACTCCGCATTGAGCCCGTGGCTAAACCGCTTCTTCAGCGACAATTGCAACGAATCGTAGTTGGAAATGTTGTTAAACGAGCCGGTTAATCCGCCTGGGACGCTCGGTCCAATGCCGAGATACTGCGGATACGGCCGCGCGTTCTGCCCCTGTCCGAGTTGGTTCGCGGGCACTTGGTTGATGTCCGATTGGAACTCCAAACCGTTGCCGTGGCTGCCCACATATGCTGCCTCGGCAACCATGCCGCCGCCGAACTGCCGCTGCACGCTAGCCGACCATTGATAGATACGGCCAACCGGCGTGTGATAAGGCATGTAAGGTATATTTCCGCCGCCTTGCCCGTTGTAAGCGCCCGGATCTCTAGATGCCTGAACGTACGGCAATCCGGCGCCAGAACCAGAGAGAATAGCCACGGGCGCTTGGCCTGGATTCGCCGAGATGCTTCCGCCGTTGGCCGTGCCGAAGCCAAGCGGAGAGCCGTCCACGTCAATGCTCCACAAACTGGCGTACTCGCCAAAACCGGCCCGCACGGACCAAGCGCTCGTTGGGGACCAGGCGATACCAACCCTTGGCAATACAACTTTGTAATCCGTCGCCATAATCTGGTTGCGCCCATTGTTACCCGCAAACCAAATGGCTCCCAGAGTATTTGTCACCGGGTTTTTGATTGTCGGATCGAAACTGCCCGCCAGATTATTTACTTCGCTAAATCCGCCATGAACCTCCCAGCGCAAACCAACGTTCAGAGTCAGATTCGGGCGTAGCTTGATATCGTCTTGAACGAATAGTGATGGGTTCTTCGACCGCATGCCGGCTTCGCCTTGGTTCAGAGCACTCCATGCTTGTGCTTGTCCAACCAGAAAATCCGCATAGCCGACGTTGCTTTGGGTGAACTGGCCGTTGAACGTGAAGTTCGCTGAAGTCAAGTTGCCCCAAGGAGTGGAATTATCCTGCGAGATCAATACCTCGCCGCCAAAATGCAGGATGTGCTTGCCCCGGATCATGGTGACCACGTCAGACGGGTTGAAGGAGTTCTGAATATAAATTGCCGATGTCTGCGGATTCAGCGTGTTGTTGGCGGCCGTCCCCGTGATGTTGATATTCGGAAAGACATCAGCCTTCGCATATTGGAGGCCGATTTTTCCCGGGTAGCCTAAGCCAAGGCTTGTCGGCGTAAACCAATTGCCGCCGCGGGTATAGCCATACCGGAATTCATTGACCACGCTTGCGCTGAAGGTATGCACATCGGTAACCTGCGCTTGATAACTTTCGCTGGTGCTATTTTGACAGTCCACCGGACAATTCGTGTTAGCCGTGGTGGTGTTGTTACTGTGCTCCGTAATCGAGAAAGTGAGCCGGTTCTTGTCGCTCAAATTGTAGTCCAAGCGCCCGAAATGCCGGAGAGAGGGGTTGTTACCTACTTGCAGATAGCGGTAGTTGTTGGCAATCCCTGATAGGTTTGCCGTGGGATAAAACTGCTGAATGTTAGCGGCTACCGGATCCCAACGCGAAGTGGGAATCTGGTTGCCCTGGAACGGCTGGCCGTTGGTAGGATCATGAATGATTCCGAAGACTGCCGGATCGAAAATACCCTGCTTCATGGCGTTCGTCGGCACCGTCGTCGTCATCGTCGTCGAGCTCGGGTTGACAATTTTATCCAGATCGTAAAAGAAGAAAAACTTATTCTTCAGAATCGGCCCCCCAACCGCACCTCCAAAGTTGTCGTAACGCACTCTGGCCGCGTTCTTGCCGTCAAAGAAGCTTCTTGCATTCAAGGCATCGTTCTCAAAGTATTCGTAACCCGCACCGTGCCACTGGTTCGACCCGGATTTGCTGATTACATTGAAAACCGCGCCCCCGCCGCCATAAACCGCGGAGAAAGTGGACGTGTCAATTTGAACCTCGGCGACGGCTTCTGAAATTTGCGTGTCCGTGTTGGCGCTATGCGGCAAGCGGATGGATGCTCCGTCAGCTAGAAAGTTGGAGTAATAGGGCAATGTTCCGTTAATGGACATCGCGACACCCGGATTCACGACACCCGCGCCGGATGCGGGAGTGCCCGTGGCCCCAGGCAGCAGTTTTACAAAATTCTGCCAATCCTGACCGACGTTGGGCAAGCCTTCCATGGTGTTCGCCTGCAAATTGGTGGATTGCTCGGCGGTCTCTGTTTTGAGCAAAGGAGCGTCGCCGGTGACTTGGATTTGTTGCTGAGTTGCGCCAACGCTAAGTTGTGCATCTACGCCGATCGCCCCTACTTGCAAGGCAATACCGCTGCGCACAACTTTCTGAAAGCCCTCTTTAGAAAACGTGATCGTATATTGCCCGGGCAAAATCGAAACAGCGTCATAAAGGCCGGCCGAGTTTGTAGTGAGTTCCTTCGTAATGCCGGTATTGGTGTTCAGTAACATCACTGTCACGCCCGGAATTATGGCGCCCGTGGCATCGGTAACCGTGCCGCGAATGTCACCGGAATTGGTGTTTTGCGCGAAAACAGCGGACGCCAAACAAATGCTAAACGCCGCAACTATTGCAAGCTGCCGGATCGAATCCCTGATCATTTCTTTCTCCCTTTGCGTACTTCCAGCTCAATCCGAAGTTGTAGTTCGGAGCCCCACTGAAAAGTAGTAAAAGTATATGTTGCGGCGAGGCCGGAAGTTCAAAGCAGCACCAAAGAAAAATCAAAGGAAATTCAAAGCAGAGCTGCCTGGTATATCAACGTGCGATTACAGAGAACATTCGAAGAAATTCAAGCTAGAAAAAGCAGGCCGGAGCCTAATGGGGAATATCACTTCTCGCAATTTGTGTTGTGGCCGTCTGAACGTCAGCTTTATCATAACGGCCGTATTGTGCAAATCGCGCCGAAGACGTTAGACGCGCTCGTGCTTTTGGTGCTAAGAGCAGAACATCTGGTTCGCAAGGACGAACTGATGGATGCGCTATGGCCGGGCATTTATGTTTCAGAAGCAAATTTGACCAACATCATCGTGGAGCTTCGTAAACTCATCGGACCGGAAGCAATTCAAACGGTATCGAAACACGGTTACCGATTTATGCTCCGCGTCGAGAGCCAACCCGGTCTGAAGCAAGCGGCTTACGGCGCCTTCGTCCAAGCGAAGGAGTTGAGCAGCAAGCCCACGGTGCGTTCCATGGTGCGCGCGCGTGACCTGTTGTGGCTCAGCATTGCGGAGGATCCTGCATTTGCGCCTTCATGGGCCTGGCTAGGCCGTTGTTGCTCTTATTTGGGAAAATCCGGCGTAGGCTCAGCCGGCAATCTTGAGTTGGCGGCGGCCGCTTTCCGGCAGGCCTTCGCGTTAGATCCGGGACTCGCCTCCGCCCATCAATTTTATGCACCTTTTGAAGCGGACCTGGCCATTCTCACGACGCGCTGTCACGCTTGGCGTGGAGACTAGCCAATGGCAGCAAAGAGCCGGGGATTTTTGCAGATCTAGTCCAGGTTTTCCGTTTTTGCGGCTTGCTAAACGAATCGCTCGCCGCCCACCAGAGCGCAGTCAGACTAGATTCAACGCTCCCCACCAGCGTGGCTCAGACGCATTTTCTATTCGGCGAATACAAGGCTGTGATTGAAAGCTGTGGCAAAACAGGTCAGTACTTGGAGGCGGCAGCCTGGGCTGCATTAGGCGAGAAAAAGCAAGCGATTCAGTTGCTGGAGGAGCGCGCTTCAAATCCACAGCTGCCGGTCTTTCGCGGTTTGATGAATTCGCTGCTGGCGCTTCTGCGCGGGCGCTCCAGTCAAGCCATCGATGAGATGGTGAAAACGCCCGTCGAGCGAGAGCCAGAAATTGTGTTCTTCATCGCGCGCCACTGCTCTAAGCTGAAAGCCGCGGGGCTGGCGATAGAAGCGTTAAAGCGCGCCTTGGCGGAGGGCTTTGTTTGCTCGCGCGCGTTGCGCGTCGATCCTTGGTTTTCTGCAATCCGCTCCACGCGTGAATTCCCTGCTCTGCTGGACGATTCTGAAAAAGCCGAAGAAAAAGCCCGCAAAACTTTCGAGCACATCGGCGGAGCGGCATTGTTAACTTAGGCGTGGCCTTCCGTCAAGGTTTCGAGAACAGACAGGATGCCTAAAACCAGCAAAGCGCTGACGCCGGCATAGCGAACGACTTTGGGGGAAATGCGCGAGACAATCCATTGGCGGACACCCGCGCCGATAGAAGCAGCGAGCGCGCCCTTGGTGGCCATGGCGGCTACCGCTCCGAACCAAACCAGCAGCGGCGCGCCAAAACGAGCGGCCATGGTGGCGGCGGTGATCTGTCCTACGTCTCCCCATTCTGAGAAGAAGATGGCGGCAAAGGAAACCATGGCGGCTCTGGAGGCACGATTATCTTTCTCAACCGTGCGCTCCACTGGCTTGCGCCAGAGCGTGATGGCAATGCCGATAAAGCTTACACTGGTGAGCGCGGCCACGGCCAGCGGCGGCAATTTCGAGATGGCATTTCCTACCGCAACTGCAACCGCCATCTTGGCCATGAATGCAATCAGCATCCCGATCATAATCGGCACGGTGCGGTAGCGCGTGGCAAGAACGCCGGTAGTGTAGAGCAGTTTATCGCCAACGATTTCCGCGACAAACACAGCTGCGTATGTGGCAAAAAGTATCGGGATCATGTGCCCTTTTTCAGCGCCGACCACTTGGCCATCAAAGCGGCATAGGCGGCTTCCTGTTTCTTGCACGTTTGGAGTTCGGCAGCGGTGGGCGGCATTTCCGAATTCTGCACCGGCATCACTGAAGCAACTAATTGACTGCTGATGGTGGTGAGAGTAGATGGCACGGACCCTTCCTCAGCGTCAGGGCCGAAGCCCCGACTGCCGCCAGTCCGGACTGGAGCTTTCTCAGGCGCGATTTCTTCGAGCTTCTTAAGCAGCGCGTCATTACTGGCCGACTGCGGCCGCGCCTTCAACTTTTCAATCAAGGTCCGAGCCTCCTTTTGAGCGCTGGAGGCATTCCGCGCATCGTTCTCTATTTGCGTGGTGAGCGTGAAGATTTGCTGCACATCGGGTGTGATCTTCACGCGCGGGTCCAGCTTAATCGTGATTGGCTGTGACTGACTCTGGCCGTTGGCGGTAAGACGCACGCTATAAACTCCAGGCGCCACCCACGGCGAAACAACGCCGGGATACGTCCGATGCGGCACCGCGCCATTAGCTCCGCCGCCACCGCCGCGGCCCACAGTCACGCCGGGAGTCGGATCATAGTGCATGTCCCACGTGAAGCGGTGCATGCCCGCCGAGGTTTTCAAAATCTGCGGAGGAGCAGGCCAATATAGCGGTAGCGCGCAATCCTTGGCGCTTGGCGTTTGCTGGCACACTTTGTTATAAGCAACAGGATCGGTCGCGGGATCCGGATCACGAACCGGATCTGTGCTTTTATAAGTGCGAATTACTTTCCCTTGAGCGTTGAGGAATTCCAACTTCACTTCGCCGGTAGCGGCCGCCGGTAAGTAGTAATCGACAATAGCGCCGGGTGGCGGATTTTCTCCGGCGGGCAGCTCCGGCGGCCAAGGCGTGGGGTCATTGGTGGCGAATCGAATGCGAATGCCCGTGGCCGGTTTAAACAAATACGCGTTGGAGGCGGCAGCCGCCTCCAACGCCTGGCGCAGCGGAGTCACGTCGTCTAAAATCCAAAAGCCCCGGCCATGCGTGCCCGCCACCAGATCGGAACAGTGACAAGACTCATCGTCTTTCACTTCGATATCGCGCACGGAGATGGCTGGCATATCCAGCCGGAGAGAATTCCAGTGGTCGCCATCGTCGATGGAAAACCAGATCTGCGTATCGGTGGCTGCGTAAAGCAACCCTTTCTTGCGCGGGTCCTCGCGGATAGAATTGGTGACAGCGCCAGCGGCAATGCCGTTATTGATTTCGGTCCAAGTTTTGCCGCCATCGTGTGTGCGCCACAAGTGCGGGTTCATATCGTCGAGGCGCAAGGTGTTGGCCGCGGCATAAGCTGTTTTCGTATCGAAATGGCCGGCATCCATATTGAAAATGCGCGTCCAGGTCTTAATCTGCGGCGGCGTGACGTTAGTCCATTTTGCGCCGCCGTTTGTGGTGACTTGAATAAGGCCGTCACCTGTGCCGGCCCAGAGCACGTTGACATCGAGTGGCGAAGGCGCTAGCGCGGTGATGGAACCCAAAGCAGCGGGCTTCACCGTGGACGCGTACTTACCGGCGTTGGCGGGAGTATCCCAGGTTTGCCGCGTCAGATCGCCGCTAATGGGCGTCCAGCTATGTCCGCCATTGATAGTTTTCCAAACGCCCGACGTCGCGTAGAACAGAACGTTGGGATCTCTCGGCGACCAGTTCAGCGGTTGCGTGCGAACCTGCCGCGGAGGCGGTAGCGGGCCATCGTCGGTAGCCGGAACCGGCGGCCCAACCATAGCCTTTTGACTGGTGAGGCGATTGTAGACCGTTACTTTTCCGCCGTAAACCAGATCGGGGTCTTTCGGATCTGGCGCCGCGAAGCCATATTCTTCAATGCCCACCGGATGCCAATCGTGAACCGTGATTTCGCCGTCCATGCCGCGGCTTTCGACGCACGCCGAGCCGGAATCCTGTTGCCCGCCGCAAAGCCGATAGGGGAAAGCATTGTCCGCAGTCACGTGATAGATCGCGGCCGTAGGCTGCGTATACCAGTTGCTCCACGAAGCACCGCGATTCGCGGAGACGACACCACCCTGATCGCTCACCAGCAAAATGATGTTCGAGTTAGCCGGACTCACCCAGCTCTTCTGATAATCATCGCCGCCCGGTGCGCCACGCACAGCCGACCAGGTAAGTCCGCCATCTTCCGTGCGCCAAAAAACCGTTGAGCAGCTATAAACAATCTTTTCGTTTTTCGGATCAACAGTAATGGTAGGCAGGTCGCCGCCGCCGATGCGTCCTAACGGACGAGGGTCCTCCGAATGGCGGCCGGTCGAGCCCATATCGTATAAACGCGTGTCGTCCGTGGCGAGAATCCAATGTTCTCCGCCGTCGATTGTTTTGTAGAAAGAGATGTTGCCGCCGCGTCCACCGCGAGCCGCGCGTCCACCACGTGCTGCAGGAGGGGGAGTTTCCGCCGCCGCTCCGCCTGCCGCTACGGTTGCATAGATCACTTTTGGATTGCTCGGCGCAATGGCAAGGTTCGCCTCAATGATGGGCGGAAGACCGCCGGCCAGTTTTTTCCAAGTGCTCCCGCCGTCGGTAGATTTGAAAATGCCGCCATCGGTTCCGCCAAACGCTCCATTCTCATAGAAGCCTTGTTGCTGCTGCCACAGGGCCGCATAGATCGTGTTGGGGTCACTCGGGTCAATGCGAACGTCGTTGCCGCTGGTGTATTCGTCGTGATAGAGAACCTTCTCAAAGTTCGCGCCGCCATCTGTGGAACGGAAAATACCGCGCTCCGGATTCGGACCGTAGGGATGCCCAAGCGCGGCGACAAAAAAGCGGTTCGCATCCTTCGGGTCCACTTCAATATTGGCGATCATCTGGGAGTCGCGCAGTCCCAAGTGCGTCCAGGTTTTACCGGCATCGGTAGATTTGTAGACGCCATCGCCCACGGCCAGGTCAGGCCGAATGATTCCCGCGCCCGTACCCACGTAGATGATGTTCGGGTCTGACGGAGCTACCGCAATGGCTCCAATCGAGCCGGTTGGTTGGTTGTCGAAAAGCGGAACCCAGGTAGAGCCGAAATCGGTGGAGCGCCAAACACCGCCATTATCGAAGCCGATATAAAAGACGTTCGGCTGGCTGGGCACGCCTGCCAGCGCACGCGCGCGGCCGGCCCGCGGCGGTCCGATGGCGCGCCAGTGCATCTCTGAATAAAACTTGGTATCAACTGATTGAGCTTGCGCAACAGACGGGGGTGCGGCAATCGATAAACCCAGTAACGTAAGACAACTCGACAGCAAACATCGGGTCCGAAAGCGCGGAATATGCAAGATTTTCTCTCTCCTGAATCTGAATCGGCTTAGTGTAGCAATTCTGGCGCGCCGCGCGGGTCTGGCTTGATGGTCACTGGCTGCGTATAGGTCTGGCCATCTACGGTAAGCCGTACCGTGTATTGGCCCGGTGGTAAACCACCGCCTCCGCGGCGTCCCGGCCCACGGGCAGGCCGGGTATTTGCGGCTGCCGCATCCGGAGCGCCGCCCGGAGGCGTACAGGCATCTTTCGGTGCTGGCGCACTTGCGGCCGCCCGACCGCCGCCGCCTCCACCACCGCCGAAATCGCCGCGGCCGGTAGCGCCACCCAACGCAATTCGATGCATGCCGGCGTTAGCGGAAGGCGGCTGCACGGGCTGTTCCCAAATCGCCTGCACGTTCAATGTTTCCGTATCCGGCGGATGTACCGGCGTGTCGCTGGCGACGCAAGCCCGCGCGGTTCCCGCGCCATCCAGCAACTCGATCTTCAGCGGATGAGTTGGCGCGCTTTTGAGCCAGTAGTAAGCCAAAACGCCTGCCGGCGGATTCATGTTTTGTGGCTCCTCATGCGGCAGCGGCGTACCGTTCATGCCGCCCGCGCGGATCGCATAAGTTTCGCCCGGTTTGAACAGATAAGCGCTAGCGGATGAAATCTGCGCCCCGTCGGCTGTAATTTGCCGCAGCGCGGACATTTGATCCATGACCCAAAAGCCGCGGCCGTGCGTGGCAATATCCAGATCATCGCCATGCACCACGATGTCTCGCACCGAAGTGACCGGCATATTGTTCTGCAGCGGCTGCCATTGCTCCCCGTCATTAAACGAAACATACATTCGCAGCTCAGTAGCGGCGTAGAGCAGGCCTTTCGCTTGCGGATCTTCCTTCACCGAATTAACGAACGCGCCCTCGGGAATACCCGCGACGACATTCTGCCAACTCTTGCCGCCGTCATGAGTGCGGTAAATGTACGGCTTATCATCCGCCAGGCGATGGCGATCCACGGATGCGTAACCAGTTTCCACATCGAAATGGCCGGCTTCGATTTGCGAGACTTTGCTCCACGCCGTCATGGTTGGAGGCGTGACATTGATCCAGTTCTTTCCATCGTCGCGCGTAACATGAATCAAACCGTCATCGGTACCAACCCAAACAAGGCTTGCCTGCAGCGGCGAAGGACTGATGCTATAAACCACGCCAAAACGGTCAGTCATCGGCTGATCGATATCCTTCGCTGTAACCGGGTCCAAATTGGCCGGCACCTCCGGGTGCAGACGCGCTAAATCCGGGCTAATTTTTTCCCAGGTACGGCCCCGGTCGCGTGAGCGGAATACAAATTGATTCGAATAATAGAGCGCCTCGTCGGCTTGCGAGAAAACCTCAGGTAGGCTCCAAGTCTTGCGGTTCGGATCGTTCGGATCGGGCGCGGGTATTTGCCCTCCCGCCGGCGCATCCGTATTAAACGCCTGATCGCAACGGCCCGCGCCTCCGCCGTAGAGAATGTTCCCGTCCTTCGGATCAGGCACTACGGTGTTGCTTTCGCCGGCTAGGCAGCTGGGCTCCCAATTGCGGAACGACAGCACGCCCTCACGCGCCCACGTGCTGACCGCAACGCCGCCGCTATCCTGCTGCGCACCGTAGAGCCAGTAAGGAAAGCGGTTGTCAGCCGCCACGTGATAAATCTGCGCGGTGGGCTGGTTATACCAGGTGCTCCAGGTCTCGCCGCCATCCACGCTGACTACCGTCCCCTGATCGCTGCTCAGCACCATGCGCTTCCCATCATTAGGATTGATCCAGAGCTGGTGATAATCGTCACCGCCGGGCGCGCCTTTAATCGGAACAAACGTCTTGCCGCCGTCCGTGGTCATATAGGTTGCGGTGTTAATAATGTACGCGCGGTTGGAGTCGGCTGGATCCACGGCTACCCCATTGAAGTACCAGCCGCGGCCCCAAAGCCGGCTCTCGGCCTTCACCAGTTTCCATGTCGCGCCAGCGTCATCTGATAAGTACACGCCACCTGAAGTATTCGCCGCCGCTCTCGGCGCTCCCCCGCCGCCTCGGGCTGGCGCAACGCCGCTGCCGATATCGTCCACCACCGCCCACAGCCGCTTAGGATTACTGGGCGAAACAGCGATACCGATTCTCCCGACGAATTCGTCAGTCGGCAGGCCGCCCGTCAACTGTTTCCAGGTGTCGCCGCCATCAGTCGATTTGTACAATCCGCCGCCCGGCATATTAGAAGGCGCATAAACAGACCAGGGCGGCCGGCGTGTCGCCCACAACGAGGCGTAAAGCACGCGCGGATTCTTAGGATCAAGCGCGATATCCACTGCTCCGACGTTGTTCGGATCGTTGGTCTTGAATAAGACTTTCTTCCAGGTGACGCCGCCGTCGAGTGAACGAAAAACGCCACGATCCGAATTCGGAGCATACACGTGCCCCAGCGCCGCAACGTAAACACGATTCGGGTTTGCGGGATCGATGACAATGCGTCCAATCTGGCGGGTCGCCGTAAGACCGATATGTTTCCACGTCTTGCCCGCATCCGTCGATTTGTACGCCCCATTGCCATAGGAATGCTGGCTCCGGATATCCGTCTCGCCCGTGCCGACGTAGACAATATTCGGATTCGATGGCGCTACTGCAATAGCGCCAATGGAGCCGATGGGAATGCCTTCATCGGAGATGGGGAACCAAGTACGGCCGGCGTTTTCCGTTTTCCAGACGCCGCCGCCGACCGAGCCGAAATAAAACGTATTCGGCTGGCTGGCGTTGCCGGCGACTCCAAACGAACGTCCGCCGCGCATAGGACCGACGTCGCGCCAGTGCAAGCCGGAAAGCAGGTTGGCGGCGTATTGACCCGCAGGGCCCGTCTGCTGGGCGAAGGCCGCGATTCCCAATAAGGATAGAACAACAAGCCGGCAAGGCTGGTCTGACATCGAATGCTCCTATCCGGCGTTACAACGTGGAAATGCCGAAGAAACACTGTAACATCGGCACGCGGAATAGTGCCAATTGCCCTACTCACGCCACTGTCGCCTCCGCATGGCCCTTTTTACGAAACGAAGCCAAGATTTTGGGCGGCCACCCTGTTTTTACGAAACGAAGCCAAGGTTCGCGGTTATGAGCCAGATGCATCCTTCAGGATTAGCGCGCGACGTTCCCGTTGTGCAGGCACTTGGCTGTAAACATTGCAAGGACTAGACTTATTTGTTGGCGTCCCTCAGGCAAGCCTTTAACTTGCACTCGAAAAAATTCGGTTTCGGATAGACGGTTCATTAAACTGTAAGTTGGTTGATACCCCGAGTCACTACACTGCGATTGCCGGAACCGGAGCAGTGGCAAAGACCTTTGCACGCTTTTTTTTAGCAGCAGGCGCGCGGATCGGTATCGTGAGCAGAGAGATCGCTCGGGCACAACGCATCGCGGGCGAAATCCCCGGCGTTGAAGCGCTTACCTATGAAACTCTTCCAGACAAGATCTCCCGGGTTCTCATCGCCGTTCCGGATGATGCGATTACAGCGGTAGCGGCGCGCTTAATCCACGCAAATCCGCAAGTCGCGATTCACACCTCGGGCAATCTAGGCGCGGAAGTTCTGTATCCGTTGAACGCACACGGGACCGCTTGCGGCGCCATGCATCCGCTGCAAACGCTGACGGGCGACCCGGAAGATCTAGCCGCCCTACGCGGCGTGGCGTTCGCGGTATCCGGAGATCAAGACGCCGTGGCATGGGCACGGAGTATCGTGCATGCCATCGGCGGCGAAGCGCTCGCAATTTCCCCTGAATGCCGGGCTTTTTATCATGCCGCAGCGGTGATGGCTAGCAACTACGTAACAGCGTTGGTGGATACAAGCGAATTTCTGTTCGGCGAAGCAGGCGTCGCACCTGACGCGGCCCGCCGGATTTTGAGCCCACTCTTGCGCAAGGCGGTGGAAAACACGCTAACGCGCGGTCCGGTTGCCGCATTAACCGGCCCGATCGCGCGCGGCGATCTGCATACCGTAGCCGCGCATCTCCAGGCACTCTCTTCCGTGCCGGGAAATATCCAACAGCTCTATCGCGCGGCGGGATTGCGAACCCTCGATATCGCCGAACGCAAGGGCCTTGCGCCCGAGAGGGCTCTAGATTTGTACACATTGCTCCAATCATCAAAATGAGCCGTAACCAAAGTAAAATTACCATTCCGCAGCTTTCAGCCAGAAAGCAGGCGGGCAAAAAAATCACCATGCTCACCGCGTACGACGCCACCATGGCGCGGTTGCTCGACCTCGCCGGCATTGACATGCTCCTGGTGGGCGACTCGCTGGGAACTGTCATCATGGGCTGCGACAACACTCTGCAAGTGACTTTGGACGCGGTCATACACCATACAAAAGCCGTTACAAATGGTGCGAAACGTGCGTTGGTAGTGTCCGACATGCCATTTCTGACTTACCAGGTGAGCATGGCTGAAGGTCTGCGGAATGCCGGGCGTCTTGTGCAAGAAGGCGGCGCGACTGCCGTAAAGCTAGAAGGCGGCGCGGCCGTCGCCGATACCGTGGAACGTTTAGTATCGGTTGGCATTCCCGTGATGGGGCACATCGGCCTCACGCCGCAATCGGTCCATCAGTTGGGGGGGTTCCGCCAAGTGGGAAAAACTCAGCCGGAAGCGGAGAAGGTGCTGGAAGATGCGCGCTGCCTGGAACGAGCCGGAGCCTTTGCCATCGTGTTAGAAGCAATGCCCAGCGCTCTGGCTGCGGCGATCACGGCGGAGTTGAAAATTCCGACAATCGGGATCGGCGCGGGGCCGGATTGCGACGGGCAAGTGCTGGTCAGCTACGATGCGTTTGGCCTATTCGACACGTTTGTTCCAAAGTTCGTAAAGCAGTACGCCAAGCTGGGCGACACCGTCACGGACGCCACCAAGCAATACATAGCGGAGGTGCAAGATGGGCGCTTCCCGACCCGAATTAATTAGAGATATTGCCGGTCTACGCGAGCGTATTGCCGCCGCGCGGAAAGCAGGCGCCACTATCGGTTTTGTGCCTACCATGGGGGCCCTGCACGCCGGCCATGGCGCGCTTATGGATGCCGCCAGGCGCGAGTGTAATTTTACTGCCGTCAGCATCTTTGTAAATCCGATCCAGTTCAATAACAAGGAGGATTACGAAAAGTACGGAAGGAACCTGCCGACGGATTTGGATTTCTGCGCCGCTCATCAGGTGGACGTTGTCTTTGCCCCTAGCCCGGAAGAGATGTATCCCGTGGAGCAAGATGCCTTTGTTGAGGTTCTTAAGGTGTCGAAGGGCTTATGCGGCGACTTTCGTCCCGGACATTTTAGAGGCGTCGCCACGGTGGTGACGAAACTCTTCAATATTGTGCAGCCCGATATTTCC
>DASXGT010000173.1:0-22202 GCA_036488895.1 Bryobacteraceae bacterium
ACCGATCCAGCCGCATTAAGCAGCCGGGCCGCTTCTTCATAAGATACGCCCGCGACCTTGACGATGATGCGCCGGGCACGGTCCACCAGCTTTTCGTTGGTGGGCTGCACGTTCACCATCAGGTTCCCGTACACGTAACCGAGCCGCACCATCACGCCGGTACTTAACATGTTTAAGACGAGCTTGGTGGCAGTGCCCGCTCGCAAGCGGGTAGAACCGGTCACCACTTCCGGACCAGGCGCGGGCGTAATCGCGATTTCGGCCGCTCGCGCCACTTCCGAATCGGGGGTGCAGCTCAGACCGATGGTCAAAGCCCCCAATTCCCGCGCATAAACCAAGCCACCCAAAACGTACGGCGTGCGCCCGCTCGCCGCGATTCCGACTAACGCATCAGCGGAGCCCAAATTGCGGTCCGCTAGATCCCTTTTACCCTGTTCCGGGTCGTCTTCCGCTTTTTCTATGGAGTGGCGGAGCGCCCGGTCGCCCCCGGCGATAATGCCCTGCACCAATTCGGGAGACGTATTAAAAGTTGGAGGACACTCGGACGCATCTAAAACGCCTAACCGGCCGGAAGTCCCAGCGCCAGTGTAGAAAAGCCGGCCACCCGCTTCCAAACGCCGCGCTACCGCGTCCACCGCTTGGGCAATGTGAGCAAGCTCCCGCTCCACGGCTAGCGCCACTTCCTGATCGGCGGTATTCATCACCCGCAGCATATCGATGGTCGGCAGCGCATCGAGGGAAGTCGATGCCGGATTTTGAGCTTCCGTCAGCAATTCCTGGATCATAAAAACTAAAAAGCCGGGCGGAGATAGCCTCTCTCGCCCGGCCTACTTTAAGATCTCGACGCGGCTTGAACTTAAACGCTAAAGGAACTGCCGCAGCCGCAGGTGGATTTCACCTGTGGATTGCTAAACTTGAAGCCCGAGCCTTCCAAAGTCTCGACGTAATCGACTTGCGCCCCATCCAGGTAAAGCATGCTTGCCGAGTCAATGAAGACCTTCAGGTCGCCAAACGCATACGTCTTGTCTAGCATGCTGGGTTGGTTTTCGAAAGCCATGGAGTAGCTAAAACCGGAGCATCCGCCGCCGACCACCGAGATCCGCAAGCCTGCGGGTTTCGGTTCTTGCATGCCAAGAATCTCGCTCACTTTTCCAATAGCATTTTCGGTAAGTTGAATCATCCAAATATCTCCTCAAGCAAAAGGCCGAATCACCTTTTAGTGTACAACCAATTCTCAGCGTTTTGATGCATGGGCGATGCTTCAGGCTGCGAATACAATAATTCCCACCGGCCCCGGCCCGTTTTGAGATACTGAAATCGACCGGCGGGCTGCGATTAGCAGGTTTGTTTGTAAGCATTTGTAAAACAGGGAAGTATTTGTAACCGCGAAAACTCGAAGCGCGTCGGTTGCGATGTATGAACGGGATGAGCGTTACCCTTCCATTTCCATCCGTCTCGGCCGATGCGGTACCGGCGAAGACCAAATTGGACCATAGATCCACCGAAGAGGCGGCGCTGGTCCGGCGGGTCCAGGCGCAAGACGAACTGGCCTTCCGGGAAATCGTTGACCGCTATCAAACCAAAGTATTTTCAATCATTTACGGCATTCTGCGCAACCGGAATGACGCGGAAGATATTGCTCAGCAGGTCTTTGCCAAGATCTATTTCTCCATTAGAAATTTCGATTTTCGCAGCTCGCTGCTGACCTGGATCTACAAGATTACGGTCAACGAGTGCTACGACTACCTGCGAA
The DNA here is from genome assembly GCA_036488895.1 of Bryobacteraceae bacterium. GTDB lineage: Bacteria > Acidobacteriota > Terriglobia > Bryobacterales > Bryobacteraceae > Bog-105. The sequence goes on from DASXGT010000173.1 coordinate 1,754, forward strand.
AAAAACGCGTCCGCAAGCTGGTTTATGAAAGCGACTTTTCCAGCGAAGATTCGCTGCGCATGGAAAATTCCGAGCCCGCCACGGATCACGCTCCGCCCGTCGACCGACGTCTTGCGCAACACGACCTTATTTTCAAGCTGCTTTCCAAGATCTCGGAAGAGGACCGCTCTTTGATCCTCCTGAAAGAAGTGGAAGGTCATTCAGTAGAAGAATTGGCGCAGATGACCGGGATGAACGAGAACACCATTAAAGTGAAGCTATTCCGCGCGCGGCAGAAATTGGTGAAGGCGGCGCAACGGCTGGAAAAGGGCCCGTTGGCGCCCAATGTGGCTTAGGTTCGAAAAGCCGGGTGTTTTGTAAGCCCTGGCGTTTTGGTATTGAGATTTAGGTGTAAAGTTTTAAGGTAGAGAGCAGACAAAAGATCTGCAAAGAACGGTTGTTTTTGAGGGAGTTATGCACGGATTCATTCGGAAAAGGCTGGAAGACCTGCTCATGGCCAAACGAGTGTCCGAAGGGGCCATCGGTGAGCGGTCTAATGATGTAGATCAGCATTTGGCGTCCTGTGGGGAGTGCGCGAACGAGATTTCCGTGATGCGGGCGCATTCTGAGTTGTTGCGTTCGTATCGCGCCCCGGAAGAAGTAGAGCCTGCCGCCGGGTTTTATGCCCGGGTGTTGCAGCGTATCGAAGAACACGCAAAAGGCTCGATCTGGGCCGTATTCATATACTCACCGTACGGTAAGCGTTTGGCATTTGCTTCGGCCACTTTAGCGCTGTTATTGGCTTCATTTGTGGTGGCGCAGGAAAGCCGGGACGGCCATTTGACGGGCGAGAATTTGATGGCTCAGGATATTCAGACGGTTGCGCCAGTCACCGGCGATCAAGCGGAACAGCGTGATGCGGTCTTGGTGAATCTCGTGTCGTACGAAGGAAGCACCCAATAGCCACCCCAGTCACATCTCGTCGGCCTATGTTGCGTGAAGATGATGACGGATGGTCGAACCCGAAAGTCCTTACCATCTTTGCGTTGATTTTTCTGTGCGGTTTGGCAGCTGGCGCGGCGATTACACGATCCTATTTGCATAGCCGTATGGCAGGCGAGGGCGTGACCGCCACCATGGATGCGGCCCGACATTACGGCGTGACACGCCTTAAAACGGAACTAAACCTGACGCCTGTTCAGGAAAAGACCATTATGCAGGTGTTGGACGATTACGGGAAGTATTACCAAAACATTGAAGATGAGCGGGAGGATGTGGCTGAGCATGGCCGCCGCCGCATTTTGGATACCTTGACGCCCGATCAACAATCGCGCTTCAACAAGATTTTCCGGAAGCGCTAGGAAACCGCTCCCTTCGAACACAGCTCAGTAATGAGGCGTTGCGCTTAGTGCGCTGGATGAGTGGCCGCAGGGTCGTTGGGATGCTTTTTGCCGCAAGGCCCCTTTTCCACTTTCCATCGGCCCAACGCCGACATTAGCCGCTCTTGAACACCCTTGGGCATTGGCTGAGCTTCCATGCCTTTAAAGACCTTCAGGGTCTTTTCGGTCGTGTCGCAAACCACAAAGCAGTTCGGGCACTCATTAACGTGCTTTTGAAGCTCGGCCAAATCGGCCGGATCCAAAGTTTTTTCCAGATAGCCGCTAAGCTCTTCCAGAAACCGCTTACAGGTAAGCAAACGCGTCCTCCCCCTTCTTCTTGAACTGCCGCGTGAGTTTTTCCCGAAGCTGCAATCTCGCCCGGAGCAAACGGCTCTTCACGGCGGAGATTGACAACCCGAGTGCCTCGGCAGTCTCCTCTATAGACATCTCTTCGATGTCGCGTAGTACAAAAACGGTTCGGTAAGCCGGCTTCAAACTTTGCACAGCTTGATCTAAAACCGTCGCCAGTTCTTCACGGGAGTAGGTTTCTTCCGGGTTTTCGTCCCAAACGGCGATTTCCCGGATCATTTCGTCTTCACCGGTGTCAATCGGCTCATCCAACGGGACCGTCCTGTCAGAGCGCCGCTTGCGCAGCTTCATCAAGGCTTCGTTCACCGCGATACGCACTAGCCAGGTGTAGAACTTGGAATTCCCCTGGAAATCGTCAAGGTGGGTATAGGCTTTTAGAAACGTTTCCTGCAGAACGTCTTCGGCGTCGTCGTCGTTCTGAGTAATTTGCTTGGCCATCCGGAATACCCGGCGGTCATAGTGGCGGACCAAATCGGAGAATGCTTCGACATCTCCAGCTTTGGCACGCACGACTAGCGGGGATTCGTCAAAACCGGAACTAACTAAGGTAGTACTCACGCAGAATGTCCTCTTCAGTCTATCAAGACTGCTCAAAAAGGATTACGGTCCGTAGCCTTGCCGAGTTCCGCTGAGCGGCGCCATATATATGGTCTGATACGCTCGAAATGACCCGAACATGAGCAGTTTCATCATTACTTTGCCGGACGGCAGCGAACAGGCTGTCGCCGCCGGAACCCGTCCTATTGATGTCGCGAAAGCCATTAGTCCCAGACTTGCCGATGCTGCAATCGTGGCGCGCGTCAATGGAGAACTCTTCGATCTCACGCGGCCTTTAGAGACCGACGCCAAGCTGGAGATTCTGACGCCGAAGAACCCGGAAGCACTGGCGGTTTACCGTCACTCGACCGCCCATCTATTGGCTGCCGCCGTACTTGAACTATACCCCGAAACGCAGTTGGGCATAGGTCCTGCTACCGACACCGGCTTCTACTACGATCTGCAGCGCGAGGCTAAGTTCACTCCCGCCGATCTCGAAAAGATTGAAGCCCGCATGCACGAACTGCAAGCCAAGAACCTGCCTTTCGACCGCAAGCTGACTCTGAAAACAGAGGGACTGGCCAAATACAGCAATGAATGGATGAAGCGCGAGTTGATTGAAGAACGCGCCGGCGATGTCTTTTCCGAATACACGCTTGGCCCGGATTTTATTGACTTTTGCCGCGGGCCGCACGTTCCTTCCACCGGCAAGCTGAAGGCGTTTAAGCTGCTGTCTATCGCGGGCGCTTACTGGAAAGGCGATGAGAAGAATCCGCAACTACAGCGCATTCACGGGACGGCGTTCTTCACGCAAAAAGAACTGGACGAATATCTAAACCGGCTGGAAGAAGCGAGGAAGCGCGACCACCGCAAGCTCGGCCAGGAATTAGACCTGTTCAGCATTCAGGATCTGGCGGGCCCCGGATTGATCTTCTTTCATCCGAAAGGCGGCGCGGTCCGAAAAGTCATCGAAGACTGGATGCGCAACGAGTACATCGCGCGCGGCTATTCATTGGTCTATACACCGCATATCGCACGCAGCGACCTGTGGAAGACCTCCGGCCATTACAACTACTATTCGGAAAACATGTTCAAGCGCATGGAGCTGGACGACGCCGAATACCAGCTCAAGCCCATGAACTGCCCATTCCACATCCTGATCTACCGGGACCGGCTGCGCAGTTATCGCGAGCTTCCGGTGCGCCTGGGCGAGTTGGGAACCGTTTACCGTTATGAGCGTTCCGGCACCATGCACGGCCTTTTGCGGGTACGCGGCTTCACGCAAGACGATGCGCACATTTTCTGTACGCCTGAACAAATTGAAGACGAAGTGGTGAACTGCTTGCAGTTTGCTATCGACACGCTGCATACCTATGGCTTCACGGAGTATGAAGCTGAGCTATCCACTTGGGACGGCGGGGCCAGCGGTAAATATGATGGGACGCCCGAACAATGGGCCGTGGGTGAAAAGGCGCTGGAAAGCGCCATCAGCCGGCTCAATATGAAGGTGAAGATCTCGCCCGACGAAGCGGCATTCTACGGGCCGAAAATCGACGTGAAACTAGTAGATGCCATTGGGCGCCTATGGCAGCTTTCTACTGTTCAGTTTGATTTCACGCTGCCCCGGCGCTTTGGCCTTGAATATATTGCGGAAGATGGTAAATCCCATCAACCGCTGATGGTACATCGCGCGTTGTATGGTTCGATCGAACGCTTTTTCGGCATTCTGGTGGAGCACTATGCTGGGGCATTTCCCGTTTGGCTGGCTCCGGTGCAAGCGATCGTGCTGCCCATCACGGACCGTAGTTTAGATTACGCCCAACAGGTGCAAAAGCAGCTCAATGCGGCCGGTTTTCGCACGGAACTCGATGGACGCAACGAAAAGATAAACTTCAAGATTCGCGAAGCACAGTTACAGAAGATTCCTTACATGCTAGTAATTGGGGATCGCGAAGCGCAGAACGAACAAGTGTCGGTGCGCAATCGCAAGCACGGCGATTTGGGCGCGGTGGCATTTGACGAATTTCTGAAGCGGCTATCGGAAGTTGTATCCAACAAAAATCTAGAAGAGTAACAAAAAAGGAACGACCAGTACTAGTTTTATATGAGTTCGTATTGGTAGAGTAAGGTTGTTCCTCAGGGTTATTTACAGGGGACAGATCCGTTCAGCCGGGGGGCTGAGCCGGTGCGGCATTTGGGGCTGTACTGAGGGGTAATGTTGGGGTCGGGGTTTGATAACTGCCAATTTGATACTAATTGGCTGCTGGGCGTACTGCATTCTCGCCATAGCAGCAGCGTTTCGTTACGCGCGTACTCGCCATCCGCGCTCGTTTGAAAAACGGGCAGCCGGGATCAGCGTGCTTAAACCTCTTGCGGGCCTTGATGAAGGCCTGGAAGAGAACCTGCGAAGTTACTTTGAGCAGGATTATTCGGAATTCGAAATTCTCTTTGCCGTACGCAGTGAGTTGGATTCCGCTGTTCCTATCGTCCGTGCGCTTTTGCAGCAATACCCGGCGGTTGATGCCAAATTGATCATAACCGGCGAACCGCCTTATGCGCATGCCAAGGTTTTCAGCTTGAAATGCATGTTTGACGAAGCCCGGTATGACCTGATCGCCATGGCCGACAGCGACGTACGCGTGCACCCCGATTTTTGCCGCCGGCTGGCCGCCGAATTTGAAGAAGAACGCCTTGGCCTGGTTACTTGCCCTTATCGTGCCGTGGCTGGCAACAGCCTCTGGTCTCAGCTCGAAGCTATCGGCATGAATACGGATTTTCATGCCGGTATCTTCACAGCGGTCATGATGGAAGGCGCGAAGTTTGCCGTTGGACCGACCATTGTGGCGCGCCGTAATGTGCTGGCGGCGTTGGGCGGCATTGAGCGCGTGAAAGACTATCTTGCTGAAGATTACATGCTGGGCCGCATTGCATCGGAGCTGGGCTTCGAAGTGCGGCTCTCTTCCTACGTGGTGGAGCATCGCATCGGCAGCGAGCACATGCGTGTAAATTTCGCGCACCGCCTGCGTTGGGCGCGTTCCACCCGGCGCTCACGGCCTTGGGGATACCTCGGACAGTTTTTTACATACTCGCTGCCGGTGGGCATGCTCGCCATCTGGGCCAGTCCGGAAAGCTGGCCGCTGCTGAGTATCACGGTTGTGCTGCGGGCGTTCTCAGCCATTGCCGTTTCAGAAGGAATCTTAGGTGTAGAAGTGCCGTGGTTCCTTTTGCCGGTGCAGGATACGGTGGCGTTTCTGTTTTGGATTGCGGGTTTTTTTGGGAAGTCGATTCAATGGCGCGGACAGCGGTACACGTTAAACCGCGATGGGACTATGCAACTGGCGGGTTGACGTTGGGCGCGGCGGCAACTACGCACTTCCAGAAAGTCGAACATCGTTCGCACTGGCGCTCGCATTCCTCGAAAGACGGGCGTTCCGTTCATTACTTCGGGATCTCGTACTATCGGCGAAGCCATGTCTTCGATTCTAGGTAAAGTCGCGAAAGCGGGTGGCTTAGTTTGCCGCGCGGCAGACGAGAATATCTTGTCCTGAGTCGATCCGGTCCATCGCCCCTGACCAGCCGCCATGATGTACGCCGGTGATTTCTAAGCCGGTTCGGGCAAAAATAGTTTTGAGATAGTCCAGGCGGTATGCGACCGCCGCCTCAGGCGCACTCACGCTAACCTGTGCATGATTAGCAAAACGAAACTTAAAATCGAATTGAGCATTCCCTTCGGCGGCGCAGGATTCTGTCGTTTCATCAAGCAAAAACCAAGAGGAAAGAACCCGGCCACCCTGGCGCAAGACGCGCGCGATTTCGGCCACATACCGGAAGAACGGGGTCGGCCAATTGCATCGGTGAGTATGTTGCGCGATTGAGGACGCGGCGGCCCATCGATATTTTCGATTTTTCCATGCGGCTGGCTGTTTACTCAGGCATGGTCTCATGGTCAAATAGCCCGAGCGAAACGGCCAGCGCCTCGTCAAGTTCTTTCAACACACTTGGTTTGAGAGAGCCGACGTAGTGTGTGAGCACGGATTTCGGGAGACTGACCAATTCATCGCAATGAATGCTAGATTCCTTTTTTAGGCCCTCTGATTCGCCAGCCTGAACTTGTGTGCTCAATCCGTCATGCCGAGAGTAAACCGGAGCACAAATAACGGTTGAGAAGCGGGAATCGATCAGAGCTTGACGGCTTACGATGACGAAAACGCGCTGTTTTTTGGGGTCGTGAGAAGAACCCGGCTTTTGCACAAGGTATAGCTCGCCTCGGTTCACCCGAGTTCCTGGTACTCCAGCGTGTCCATCGCTTCATTATTCAAGCGTTCGGCGTTGCGGTCAATGATTGAAATATCTTCCCGGTCCCGCGCCTGTCTTTCTATGCGCATCAAATAGGACAGCGCGGCGCGCTCAAGCAGAGCGGAACGATTTTTGTCCACGCGATCAAGCCGGGAGAGTAAATCTTCTGGCAGCGTGACCGATATCTCAACTCTCACAAGATTAGTTTACTCTTAATAGCCTAGACGCCGTTTCTAACCTGCCAGTGCTTCCACCGGTTCTTCCAGCGATCGGTCCAACAGTCCGGAAACCCGCAACCGCAAGGCATCGCTCTCAATTGGGCCGTAAATGGGCTCGCCGATGCGCACGGTCACTGGCGTTCGCCAGAAAGTCTCCCAGCTTTTTAGTACGCCGCCGCCTTTGGTGCTGAGTGGGTGACCGTACATTCCATCGATGTGCATGGGGATAATTGGCGCGCCGGTCCCTGATAGTACGCGCTCAAATCCGCGCTCGAACGACCCTATCTCGCCGGTGTTCGTTACTCCGCCTTCGGGGAAAATCGCCACCAGGTGCCCGCTGCGCAATGCCTCGCGCGCTTGTTGCAGGGCGCGAACCGTGTTTTTGGGCGAATCGACGCTGATGGGAATCGCGTGCAACGCCTGGAAGAAATAGCGGAAGACCGGGGCCTCGAAATAAGGCCGCCACATGAGGAAACGGGGAATTCGGGGCGTGCAGTAGCCGACCAGCACCGAATCAGCAAATGAGACGTGATTTGCAACCAACAATGCGCCGCCAGTGTTGGGAATGTGTTCCTTGCCTTCTATGCGGATGCGAAACAAGGCGGTGGCGAATACCCATAGGAGCGCGCGGATTGCTCGATCAGGCGCTAGCGTAGCCACGTATATGATCCCGCCGAGCAAGCCTAAACTGAGCGCTGCAATAATTCCATTCATCATTTATTATTTTTTATGGTAGCTGCTGCTATTGCCCCGGCCGCACGCGCAGCACGTCTTTCGCATCCACGTGTTCAAACTCCATGGGGAAGCTTTGGCCGGAATAATACGCGGGCCATTGGTCTTTGTAGTGTCCCGACGCCACAAAGCCGGATTCGCCGACAATTAAATTCTGCAAGGATTTATCCAAATCGCCTAAATCCACATCCATGCGCTCTGACGGTCCGAGCGTCGCCGTGGTCTGCTTGACCGTGGTGCCGGAACCGCTCATCTCCACCGGACCAATATCAAAGAAGCGCTCCACAAACGGGAGTTGTTTTCCCACCGGGTGTTCGAAATGCCATTGCAGGAAGCGGCCCCAATGCCAGCGCGATATAGGCGTCCCTTCCCTCGTCCGGCCTTGGCGGAGGGCCGTGCTCAGGCTGTCGAGCAAAGCAGCATCCCAATCGTCTTTCGGTACCCACCCGGCCGGCCGTTCGCGCAGCAGCGTCTCAATGACCTGGGGCCGCACGCGCAGCTTGGTTTGCGGTCCGTTTGCGGCCTTCACCAAACTGGCCTCGACGGCGGCGCTCAGCAGCTGCGCGATTACCGGCCCGGCTTCGTCTTTGTCCATCTGGCCGTTCCAGCGGCGCAAAATCTCGATTGCGGGTCCGGCCAACTTATCCGTACTGCCGTATTTTTTGTATGCGGCAATCACCTGTTGAGCCAGGAAAAAATCGTAGGCGGAATAAACGTCTTTCTGCACCGCCAGCAGGTCATCGACGGTCAATTTTTTCTTCGCGCTCAACATGGCCCGAATCTGCCGCACACGGTATTTGTCAGCAAAGTTGCCGCTGACGCGATAGGGATAATCCGCCGGAAAGGGATTCTGGTTTGCGGTGGCGACAATGCCTGAAGCGGGGTTGAATACGCTGGGCAATTGCTCAAATGGAATATAGCCGTCCCATTCAAACTTACCGGATGCGCCGTCCAGCGGAATATCGCCGTCGAAATTGCGGCGAACGGGCACGGCGCCGGATGCCTGATACCCGATGTTGCCGGCGGCATCCGCATAGACGAAGTTCTGGCCCGGTCCCCAAAATGTGCTAACCGCTGCGCGAAAATCTTTCCAATTCGTGGCGCGATCAATTTTGAAAAACGGGAAGCCAAAGCCTTCAGCCGCGCTCCAGCGCATGGTGTAGCTCTTGCCGTTCGCGGCACGGACGACCGGACCGTGGCGGGTCACCCAGATATCCACCTGTACTGGTTTGGCATCACGCACCGCAATCATTTCGCGGTCTAACTGAGCTTGCGCAGGTTTACCTTGATAGATGTAACGCCCGGTTCGCTCATCGAGTTGTTCGGCGTATAAATCCATCACGTCGGCGCCCAGATTCGTCACACCCCAAGCGATCTGTTGATTGTGGCCGGTGATGACGCACGGCAACCCGGGCAGCGCGGCGCCGGAAACATTCAGTCCGGGCGCCTTCAGATGCACCAGATGCCAAGTGCCCGGAATGCCATAGGCCAAATGGGGGTCGTTCGACGCCATGGGTTTTCCGTCCACGGCATGCGCGCCGGAAACGGCCCAAGCGTTTGATCCGGGACCAGCGTATTGCCCCTGAACAGCCGGAAACAATATTTTTACTTTAGCCGGGTTCGCCCCGCCGTCAAGCAGCGCGCCTTTGTCGAATTCAACGGCTGCTTCGTCACTCAAATCACGAAACATTACCAGCCCGATCAGCATGGAATCGCTTAACGTCCAGGGGCGCGGCGAATACATGTGACCCGGCAGGGAAAATTCAAGCGAATAGTTGCCGCGATGTGTGTCAATGAAATAATTGACTCCGCGCGCATATTCAATCAGCACGGCGCGATTTTCGGGTGTAAGCAGGCGAACATTCGCATCGGCAATGATGCGCATCCGCATGCGGCGCGAACGTTCATCCAGCGGCAGCGCGCTGGCGCCGAAAACCTCGGCCAGTTCACCGGCGCCGTATCTGCGCAGGCTGTCCATCTGCCACAATCGATCTTGCGCCGTGACAAAGCCTTGCAGGAAGATCGCGTCTTGCCAAGAAGCCGCTTCAATGTGCGGAACGCCGCGGGCATCACGTTTGATTACCGCGGGCGCGCTGATGGGGGCCACGACTTCGCCTACCGTCTTCGGTAGCGGACGCACGGCCAACCAATACACGGCGGCCAATACGAGCACCACTACAATGGCAATGCTCACATTGATAATGCGCACGAAGCGGGATAGCACCACCCGATTTTACTCTGCCGGTATGTTCCGCCCAATTCGTGCAAGGCGGCTCGGCTAGCGGTATGGGCTTACGCTTTATCATTCTGTTTCTCATTCTGGGGACCAACGGGTTTTTTGCCGCGGCTGAGGTCGCGCTGGTTTCCGTTCGCCAGTCGCGGCTTCGTGAAATGGCGGAACAAGGCGTGGCGGGCGCGCAGACTGCTCTGAACCTGTTAGCCAATCCGGGGCGCTTGCTTTCCGTCACGCAAGTCGGCGTCACGCTGGCAAGTCTGGGCTTAGGTTGGGCCGGCGAAGACACTCTGTATACGTTGCTGCGCGAATTTATTGAATCCTTTCACTTAAAGAGCTCGCCGGTCTTGCTGCACGGCATCGCGTTCGCCATCGCATTTTTGCTCATCAGCTACGCGCACGTAATCATCGGCGAAGTGGTGCCCAAGAACCTGGCGATTGAGAAAGCGGACCGAGTGGCCATTATGGCGGCGCCGGCACTGCTGGTTTTTTACCGGATTTCACAACCCTTCGTGATCGTCATCGAGCGCACATCCTCGTTGATCCTGCATATACTCGGCTTGGGCAAAGGGCAAATGCATGGCGGCCATTCGCCCGAAGAACTTAAATTCATCGTGCAATCGAGCCAGCGGGAAGGACACTTGCAGCGGTTTGAGCAAGACGCCATCGAGCGGCTGCTTGAACTAGGAGAGTACTCGGCGCGCGAGATCATGACCCCTCGGCATAACATCGTGTCGCTACCGATGGATGCTGATCTGGAGCAGGTGCTGGCGGTGATGACGGAAAGCAAGTTCGCGCGACTACCGGTCTATGAAGAGCGGCCGGAGCAGATCGTTGGCATTGTCAACTATAAGGATCTGCTGCGCGTTTGGGATGAGCGCCGGTTTGCGTATGACCGACGCCGCGCGCCGCGGCCATTTTTCCTACGGCGTTTTGTGCGCAAGCCGCTAGTGGTGCCGGAAACCAAGCCAGTGAATCAATTGGTGGATGAGTTCCGCAACCACCAGACACATATGGCGCTGGTAGTAGATGAATTCGGCACCGTGACGGGACTGATTACGCTCAAAGACGTGCTGGAACAGATCTTCGGCGACATCGGGGATGAGCATGCGGGGGCCAGACCCGCGCCAGCCCAGCTCGGGAAGGCGCTGGAGGTAGAGGGCAGCACCACCATCCGCGATCTCGAAACGCATTACAACATTGTGCTACCGGGCGAAGCCGGGTTTGAGACGCTGGCGGGATTTCTGTTATTTCAATTCGGCCATATTCCCAATCCCCAGGAAAGCATAGAATACGGCGGCAGGCGCTTTACGATTGTGCAAATGGAGCGCAACCGCATCGCTTCCGTTTCAATAGAAAAACTTGAGCCCGCACCCGCCAAAACAACGGTAGTCGATTAGTGTTTACCGCCGAACGTCACCGGTCCGCCTTGAGGCTTGGCGAATGCTCCCGGCTTTATTTCAACGTTATTGATCACTTGGCTGACGTGAAAATCTTCTTTGGGGCTGCCGGGTGCCGTGGTTGAGTGCAAGATGCGGAATGGAAATAAGACGTTGTCGACCTTCTTGTAATCCATGAATTCCGTGGTGTTCTTGAAATAGGCGGAGGCTTCGCCCGCTTCCTCCACCTTGTCTAGCAGATGGCTTTGCGCGTCGAAATAGAGCTTGGTGGCACCCAAATTGTTAGGCGCCACCAGGACGTCCATCGGTTTGCCGTCTATTGTTTCTTTAGGCCCCAATGAAATGCCGCCGGGATATAGCGATTTCAAATAAACGTAGCGCAGCGGATTGGCATTCATCTCCAGCGCCAGGTGCGCGCCCAGCGGCAGATGCTTGAGCTTCTTCTTTTTGGAATATTCCCATCCGCTGCCGCCGTCGTAGCCGCTTTTGCTCTTGCCGCTGAGCAGCAGAACTTTGTTGGGTTTTTGCCAGTAATAAATTGCCTTAGCGCCACCCGCCCGTCCATGATGTTCGCCGCCGCGAACTTCGCGCGTGGTGATGCTATCGACTGCGGCTTGCCCGCCCACTGCGTTTACATAAGCGGCCAATACACTCTCCACGCTTTTCGCCGGGGGCGGCTGCGCAAAGAGGGTCAGGCAACTGCAAACGAGAATAACGCCGAGTCTTTTCATGCGGGACTGCCCCTATTATCTCGTCCGGGGTATCGGCCCGCTGACGGCAGCGTAAACTAGTACTTACGGTTCAAAACACAAGGAGCTTGCAGGAACATGTCAATCCTAGAGTCTTTAAAAAAATATACCGTCGTTGTCGCGGACACCGGAGATATTCAGGCTATTGCGCGCGTGAAGCCGCAGGACGCAACCACTAACCCATCACTGCTCTTCAGCGCAGCGCAACGTCCCGAATATCAGCATCTCGTCCAGGCTGCACTGGAACATGCCAGCAAGCAGAAGGGTGACGAACACACACAAACCCAGGCGTTCATGGACAAGCTGTTCGTCAGCTTTGGCCAGGAAATTCTCAAAGTGATTCCGGGCCGGGTTTCAACGGAAGTAGACGCCGGGCTGAGCTTCGATACCGAAGCGACGTTGGCCAAAGCGCGCACGCTGATTGGCTTGTACACAGCCGACGGGGTTTCGCGCGAGCGCATCCTGATCAAAATTGCCAGCACGTGGGAAGGCATTAAGGCCGCCGAACAGCTTGAGAAAGAGGGCATTCATTGCAACCTCACCTTGTTGTTCAGTTTTGCGCAAGCAGTGGCCTGCGCCGAAGCCAAGGTAACGCTGATTTCGCCGTTCGTGGGACGCATTTACGACTGGTACAAAAAAGAGAATGGGGGCAAAGAAATTCCGGTGGATCAAGACCCCGGCGTTGCTTCTGTCACCAAGATCTACGACTATTACAAGAAATTCGATTACAAGACCCAAGTGATGGGCGCGAGTTTCCGCAGGGTGGAACAAATCACCAGCCTGGCCGGCTGCGACCTGTTAACCATCAGCCCCGAGTTGATTGAAAAAATGCAGCAAGCGCAAGGCGAGATTGAACCGGCCCTGACGGTGAAAAAAGCCAAAGCCAGCGAGGGTGAGAAGCTACACCTGGACGAGAAGACCTTCCGGTGGCTGCACAACGAAGACGCCATGGCCAGCGACAAGCTGAGCGAAGGCATTCGGAAGTTCTATGCGGATGCGCGCAAGCTGGAGAAGTACGCACATAGCCAAGTCAAAGAGCACGTTGGAGCATAAGCTTCAACTTTTGCGTTTTTGTTCCACTTAGATATTTGCTAAACGGCTCTTTCGTGGCCGGATGACGCAGTCCTGGGGCTATTTCAAGCAACGGCTCCAGGACAAAGCGCCGCTCCAGCATGCGCGGATGCGGCACGACGAGGCGCGGCGTTTCTATCGTTACGCTGCCGTAGAGCAAGATATCGATATCGATCAAACGCGGGCCGCGGTGAACCGCGGCGGCTCCACGCTTGCGTCCCATCTCCCGCTCAACCCCCTGCACCGCTGTCAGCAATTGAAGCGGGAAAAAGCGTGTTTCACACTCCACCACGATGTTTAAGAACCACGGCTGATTAGCGACGTCCTGCGGCTCGGTTTCATAAATGGATGAGCTGTGAACGATGCGAATCCCGGCCAATTCCAGTAACGTTAAGGCACGCTCCAGATTTTGTTGGCGTTCGCCGATGTTCGAACCCAACGAAAGATAGGCCGTTTTCGCAGGCATCAAAACAGCGGGTTCTGGCCGTTGGTAAAGCGCGGGCGCCGGGGAATTCCGAAGTATTCGTAGGCGCGATCCGTAGCCATGCGGCCGCGCGGCGTGCGGTCGAGAAAGCCGAGCTGCATTAAATAAGGTTCGTAGACTTCTTCAATGGTGTCAGGCTGTTCGTCGATAGAAGCGGCAATCGTGCTGAGCCCCACGGGACCGCCGCCGTATTTTTCGGCAACCGTCAACATAATTTTTTGATCCACTTCGTCCAAGCCGTAGCGATCCACCTTCAGCAGGTTCAGGGCGGTTTCGGCCACGCCCATGTCGATCTCGCCGTTCGCACGGACCTGTGCATAATCCCTTACACGCCGTAATAAGCGATTGGCAATACGCGGCGTGCCCCGGCCCCGGCGGGCAATTTCACGGGCGGCGTCTTTGCCGATCACGACATTCAATAGACCGGCGGAACGCTCGACAATACAGCCGAGCGTTTCTTCGTCGTAAGGGTCCAGCCGCAGCACGATGCCGAAGCGGCCGCGCAAGGGAGCACTGAGAAGGCCTTGGCGCGTAGTGGCACCCACGGCGGTGAAGTGGGGCAAGGTAATGGAATGGGTGCGCGCGCCTGGACCCGCGCCGATCAAAATATCGAGCCGGAAATCTTCCAGCGCGGCATAGAAGATCTCTTCGATATCGGGCTGCAAGCGGTGAATTTCGTCGATAAAGAAAACCTGGCGGCTGCGCACGTTGCTCAAAATGCCGGTGAGATCGAGCTTTTTCTGTAAAACCGGTCCGGCGGTTTGATCGAGGGGCACGGAAAGCTCTTGCGCGATGATGCCGGCCAGGGTGGTTTTGCCAAGCCCGGGTGGCCCGCAGAGCAGCACGTGATCCATGGCTTCGCCGCGCAGCTTGGCGGCTTCAATCGCAATGGCCAGTTGTTCGCGCACATGCGGCTGGCCGGCAAAATCGTCGAGAGACGTGGGCCGCAGAGCCGCTTCAAACTGGCGGTCGTCATCTTGGGGCGCGGAAGAAATCATCCCGTTGGCGCGCATTGAGTCCACCTATTCATTAGCGCATGGCGGCCAGCGCGGCGCGGAAATAGGGCTCAAATTCATTAGGCGCGCCGCGTTCTTTGGTCTTGCGCAGCGCTTCCTCGGCTGCCGGACGGGTGCAGCCCAAGTTCTGCAACGCGGAAAGCACGTCCTGTTCGAGAGCGCTGAACGACGCGCCGGTTCCCGCGGCGGGGACGGATTTGCCTGCGGCGTCAATCGCGGCCAGCTTATCTTTCAACTCAAGTACCATGCGCTCGGCGGTTTTCTTGCCCACGCCGGGTATGCGCACCAAGCCTTGGATATCGCTATTCCGGATGGCCGCTATCAGTTCGGCCGTAGCAAGCCCCGAGAGCACGGTGATGGCTAATTTAGGACCGATACCGCTGACCGAAATCAGGCGTTCGAAGACGGCCTTTTCTTCGGCGGTGGCAAAGCCGTAAAGCACGAGCGCGTCTTCCCGGACGTGGGTGTGAATACGCAACGCCGCCGTATCACCCGCCTTCGGGAGCGCACTATAGGTAGAAATGGGGATTTGCACGTCGTAGCCGACACCCGCCACTTCAAGAACTACTTGGTTTGGATGTTTTTCGAGGACGGCGCCACGCAAATGGCCGATCATGAATGGTCTCGCACAGTGACCCCCCCATTATCCGCCCGCGCCGTAATATACGTAATATACGCAGCCGCGAGTGCATTACTGTACCGTTTGAGATGAAGACCGCAAAATCCAGTAATGAATCCGGTTGCGGGCTTCTTCCGCGGAGACAGCCTTGCCATTTTCGGAATTCTTTAGGGTTTTGTTTAGCGACGCCGTCAGTTCAGGATTCAACTCGACGCCGCTTTGGCTATCGAGGTAGTAACGCAAAGCGTCCTGGAATGCTTCATCCGGGCCGTTGAAATCACTCATCAACATCACCTGATGGAGCAAGTCCTCTGTTTCGGCGGACAATTCAACTACGTTCTTCCAGTTCCCTTTCCTGGTAGATCGAGACAGCACTGACTCATTTTTTGGCATAGTAGTTTATCTTTATCCCTGCTTTGTAAACTTTTTAAAAAATAGGTACAGCTTTCACCAAACTCGGGTATTCCGGCCTCAGTCGATAAAAACAATTGTCCTTACCGCCAGCCTCAATTGGGCTACATTTTAAAATTTTAGAAGAGGCAAGAATCCGTCACAAAGATACTTGGTAAGCAATCAAACATAACCCCGCTGCGCCCGCATCACCGACATCTTGGTTTCAGCATGGCACTTTTCCCCCTGCATTTCCATTGCGAGTTTGACCGAAGCAAATACTAGAACGTTACTTGAAAACTGGGAAACTTTGGATGGACGTTCTGACGATTTGCATCCGCAAAACCGCACCGGATCGACATAAACAATTGGTTACACATCACTTAACTCCCGTCAAGCGAGGCAGTGCACGCAAACCATGGACAATTCGCAAAATCGTAAAGACAAGCAAACGTAAGCTGGCTTTTGCTTGAACACCTAAATTCAACAAAAGTACGGGGTCTAAATAGTAGTCATGACTAATTGGCCCTTTCGCAGCCACCTTCGTGGGCGAGAATCTCTAGATCGCACCGGAGCGACAATTGTTCCATGAAAAGGATAAACGTGATGCGGTTGGCAATGCTCGGCTTGAGTTTGTGGGCCGGGGCGGCGGCCGCGCTTGGGCAGAGCGGTTCGGCAGCGATCGGGTTGTTCGAAGGCCACGGGGACGTTGGAACGCTTTTACAACCGGGATCGGCTGAGTACGACGCCGCCACTAAGACTTATACGGTAGGTGGCAGCGGCGAAAATATGTGGGCGAAAGAGGACGATTTCCACTTTGTCTGGCGGAAAGTCACGGCGAAAAACTCGAAGAACTTAAGCTTGGCGGCGGATATCTCCATTCTTGGCTCGGGGGGAGACAACCACCGTAAGGCGATGTTGATTGTGCGCCAGAATCTGAATGCCGATTCCGCGTATGCGGATGCCGCGCTGCATGGAAACGGTCTAACGTCACTGCAATTCCGGGAGACGCAAGGGGAGGCGACGCATGAAATTGAATCGAGCGTCTCAGCACCGAAGGGTTTGAAGCTGGAAAAGCGCGGCGACCGGTTCTACTTGTGGACCCACGGCGGCGGCCGGCAATGGCAGTTTGCGGGCGGCTCGACCAAAGTGGAATTGGAGCCGCCGTTCTATGTGGGTATCGGCGTTTGCGCCCACAACAAGAATGCATTCCAGAAGGCAGCTTTCACGAACGTGGATTTACACGTAGGCAAGCTGGCAGCCGAGGGACGCTACAGCACGCTGCAAAGCATCGCCGTGGCATCGACCGATGCGTTGGTGAGTTACGTAGGGCAAGAGCCGTTACAAACGGCAGGCTGGAACCTAAATGGGATAGCGCTGCTCTTTTACACAGCGGGCAAGCTGCAAAGTGTGCCGTTGAAAGGGGGAACTCCGCAAGCGGTAACGGATGAAAACGTGATGAAACCGGAACCTGCCGATGCGGCGAAGGGCCCTTATTCGCGCCTATCGCCAGATGGAAGGCAAGTGGCATTTCTCACCTTTTCCAAGGAGAAGGCCGGCAAGGGAAACAAACAGGATGTGGCCCTTTCCGTGATGTCAGTGGCAGACAAGAAGACCAGGGTGTTGGCCAAATTAGTGGGAGGTCCGGGGACGCTGAGCGCAAACCCATGGTCACCTGACGGCAAGCGGATCACTTATGTTAGCTACCAGGATTTAAAGTGATTTGGGACGAACAGGTTCGGCAAGCAAGCGGCCCAAATCGAGCGGGCGCGTGAACATCGCTAATTCGCCGTCACTCGTTTGGGGCCATGCCGCGCGCGGGCGGTCCCAGTACAGCTCAACGCCGTTCTGATCGGGATCACGGAGGTACAGCGCTTCACTGACGCCGTGATCGCTGGCCCCATCCAATGGAATTTTGGCTGCTAACAACCGCCGAAGGGCATCTGCAAGTTCCGCGCGCGTTGGATACAGAATCGCGAGGTGGTATAGACCTGTACTACCGGGAAGGGGCGGCGAACCACCGGCGCTTTCCCATGTGTTGAGCCCGATATGGTGGTGATAGCCGCCCGCGGAAATGAAGGCGGCCTGTGAGCCGAAACGCTGCATGACCTCAAAGCCGAGCACGCCGCAATAGAAAGCGAGTGAGCGGTCAAGATCAGCGACCTTTAGGTGGACGTGTCCCATCCGCACACCGGAGTCGATAGGACGTTTTGCAGAAATATCAGCCATGTTGTGCTTCTCAAGCGAAGGGTAGCGCAATGCGGCCGGATTGAAACTATTGACGGAGAGGCGCAGTGGCCCAGCCGCGGGCCGTGGGTCATCTGGAATATGCGACTGTACAGGTAAATAGATCGGCCAGCAAGCCGAATGTGGACCGCAAGCTAAAATGTGAACCGGACGCATGAAGATTCGCAAAGCTGTGGTCACGGCTGCTGGCCGAAATCAGCGAACGCTACCGCTACAAACGCTGGTGGACCGCGACGGGCGGCAGAAGCCGGTGCTGCGCATCATTCTGGATGAGATTCAAGCGGCGCGCATCGACGAAGTTTGTATTGTCGTTGCGCCAGGCGACCAGGAGAGTTACGCGGAGGCGGCGGGCGACCGCAACATTCGTTTTATAGAACAACCGGGGCCTCTTGGCTATGCGCATGCGCTCTTTTGCGCGCGTGATTATGTCAAGGACGATCCATTCTTCCATCTGGTGGGCGACCACCTTTATGTAGGCAAGAACGGACACACCTGCGCGCCGCATTTGCTGCGTGCGGCGGAAGCCGAATCCTGCTCGGTTTCCGCTGTGCAACCCACTCGTGAAACGCTGCTGAGCCGTTATGGAACCATCGGCGGGCAGCGCATATTGGGCAAGCAGGACCTTTACCGGATCGAGACCGTGATTGAGAAGCCGACGCCTACCGAAGCGGAACAATCACTAGTGATCTCCGGGCTGCGGGCCGGTTATTATCTCTGTTTTTTCGGCATGCACGTGCTGACGCCGGGCGTCCTGGAAATACTGGGGCGACAGCTTGAGGCCGGCCCGAAGACAGCGACTCTCTCCTCAGCTCTGGCGGAACTGGCGCGCCGTGAACAGTACCTGGCATTAGAGCAGGCAAGCCGCCGCTATGATCTGGGCGCGAAATACGGGTTATTGCACGCGCAATTGGCGCTAGCGCTCAGCGGCAGCGAACGCGAGGAGGTACTGGCGCAACTGCTCGACCTGGTCGCGCTGAGCACGGCCGATACACGGGAGATCGGCCAGAGCGCATGAGCCAACTGATTCCGATTATCGTTTCGCAAGATCCGCAGGTGCGCAATCGCGCTTTGGACACGATTTGCCGCGGGCTTTCGACAGGTGAGCTACTGGACGAATGCGCGGCGCTCGACCGTTTCTGGCGCTCGCGTGAAAACTTGTACGAACGGGTTCGCGCCCAATTTTTCCTGTTCTCCATCTATCGCTTTCATCTGCCGTTTCGTCCGGAAATGGGAGCATCGGGCCTGATCCCATTCGAGGCCACCAATTACCTGCTGAAGCGGCGCTTCGAAGAGGCGATTGAATGCCTGTTGCGCGGGGCGGCCGTGGATGGGATGAATTCAGCACTGGCGAGTGGTTTGGCGGCCGCTTACCGGGGCCTTGGCTTCAAAACTTTGGCCGATCAGGTCCGCTTGAGCGTGCGCTCGGTTCGGGGTAATCAATGGATGTCGCGCATCGGGCATCCCGAAGATTATCCGCTCACGATTCGGCCGGAGCTTTTGAGCGGGGAGCCTTATCCTATATTGCGCGAAGCTACTCCGGTTCGGATGGATTTAACGCATAGCGCCTGGAGCGACATTTTCTTTTTGGGAATGGATTTTCCTGAAGGCGCCCGTGTTCTAAATGTCTCGATCGACCTTAGCATTCATGGGAATGGCGGTACGCGGCCTTCCCCGCCCGTCGAATCGTATTTTCGGGTGATTGGCGAACCGGTTTTGCGCCTGACCAGCGTGGATCTCAACGACAGCACCGATATCTCGACTTTCGCGGAGTTGTTTGACTTCGCGCGCGACAACCTGGGCCTGCTTAAGGCGGCGGTGATTGCCTCCGGCATTGTTCCCCCCGCGATGGAAGGCGCGTTACAGCCGCTCGGCACGTTACTACGGAGATTGGCCGGGGAAGGAAACGGCATCGAACTGGTCAGCCGCGTTCGAGATATACCGAAAGGGTCGCGCCTGGCGGTTTCCACGAATTTGCTGGCCAGCTTGATCTCCGTCTGTATGCGCGCCACGTCACAGATCAAAAATCTGACGGGAATGCTGGAAGAAAAAGACCGGCGGCTAGTGGCGGCGCGGGCCATTTTAGGCGAATGGATCGGGGGGTCAGGCGGAGGCTGGCAAGATTCGGGCGGCGTATGGCCGGGCATGAAAGTTATTGAAGGAGCCGAAACGCGGGAGGGCGACCCCGAGTTCGGCGTGAGCCGCGGCCGCTTGCTGCCCTCACACCGTGTCATTGGATCAGAAGAAATTTCGGAACGAACCCGACAGTTACTGCAGGAAAGCCTGGTGCTGGTGCACGGTGGAATGGCGCAGGACGTGGGGCCGATTCTGGAAATGGTGACCGAGAAATATCTGCTGCGGTCTGAAACCGAATGGATCGCACGGCAAGAAGCCATTCAAATTTTGGACCGGATTCTCACGGGGCTGCGGCACGGAGATATTCGCAGCATCGGCACGGCGACCGAGCAAAATTTCTTTGGGCCGATTCAAGCGATTGTTCCCTGGGCCAGCAACCGCTATACCGAGATTTTGATCGAGCGGGCCAAGGCTGAAATGGGCTCGGATTTTTGGGGATTTTGGATGCTAGGCGGCATGTCCGGGGGCGGCATGGGATTCATCTTCAGCCCGGAAAAGAAGCGGCACGCGCAGGCTCGCATGCAGAGCATTATGCTGGAAACCAAACAGCAACTGGAACATGCAGTTCCTTTCGCCATGGATCCCGTAGTTTATGAT
>DASXGT010000191.1:0-5834 GCA_036488895.1 Bryobacteraceae bacterium
GACGAAGTTCGCGGCCATGGCGGCGTTCGTGCTGCTTGGATTCGCCGTCGGCAAAGGGGATTGGTCGCACTTTCGCGCACATGGAATTGCGCTCGGCATGGGGCTACATCCGGCGCAATTGATTTCCGTGATGGGCGTGGCGATGATCGCGGTCTTCTTTGCCTATGACGGATGGGTGTACATCACATGGGTGGCGGGCGAAGTGAAAGAGCCGCGGCGAAACGTGCCGCTGGCAATGGTGTGGGGCGTGATCGTGGTGGGCGTGATTTACCTGGCCATGAACATGACGTATCTCTACGCGCTGCCGCTCGGCGAGATCGCACAGCATGAAACGATCGCGCATGCCGCGGCAGTGGCGATGTTTTCTCCGCGAGTGGCGGTGTGGCTGTCGCTGCTGATTGCGGTCTCGTGCTTCAGCGCAGCCGCGACCTGCACACTCTCGGGCGCGCGAGTGTATCTGGCGATGGCGCAGGACGGCGTGTTCTTCAAGCGGATGGCGGTGATCCATCCCAAGTGGCGGACGCCCGCGTTCAGCCTGATTGGGCAAGGCATCTGGGCCGCGGTGCTCACTATCAGCGGACGCTACGATCAGCTCTACACCTATGTGATCTTCGGCATGGTGCTCTCTTACACGCTGACCGTGATCGGAATGTTTCTGCTGCGGTGGAAGCGGCCTGAAATTTCGCGTCCCTATCGGTGCACGGGATATCCGTGGCTGCCCGCGATCTATGTGCTGGTCGGCGTCGCGTGGACGCTGAACACGATCATCACTCGTCCTACGGAAGCATTGTGGGGCGCGGGAATCGTACTGGCTGGGGTGCCGGGATATCTTTATTGGAAGAGGAAGGGGTAGTGGACCGGAAGAATGAGTCTCGACATGCCATTCCCCCATAATGGGGAAGAAGCCACATACGTGCCATCGTAGAATTCCTTACGTGGCCGATCTGAGCTAAACGGGCAAAGGGATCCTTTGACGGTGCTGAGGATGACAGATCGGCCAGGCATGGGTACAACAAATGTTTTCTAAGTAAAATCGACACACTGAGGCGCGAACGATGAAGAGCTTCGTAACAGTTTGTGTAACGCTATTGGTGTTTGGATCTGTTGCCATCTCGCAGGATCAGGGCAATCCGCCTGACCGGGCTCCTTTACTCTTGGTCCAACAAATTCCCTTACCGAACGTGGGAGGGCGTATCGATCATTTCACATTTGACGGCAAGCGGAAGCGCGTGATCGGAGCCGCTCTCGGCAACAATACTGTCGAAGTCGTGGATACGTTCGCGGGCCGCGACATACACAGTATTACTGGGGCGGCCGACCCGCAGGGCGTGGTTTTCGTGGGCGAGTTCAATAAGCTTTTCGTTGCGAACGGTACGGATGGAAAGCTCAGAATCTACGATGGAGACTCGTTCAAGCTCCTCAACACCATCGACATCGGAGAGGATGCCGACAATGTGCGCTACGATCCGGCAGAAAAGAGAATCTATGTAGCTTTCGGCGGCGACGAAGGCGGCGGGATCGCGATGCTGGATGCCGCGAGCGGGAAGCGTCTGGAGGATGCCGCTAAGCTCGATGCGCATCCGGAATCGTTTCAGATCCCCACTTCAAAGCCCGTGATCTACGCGAACATGGCTACCAAGGCGAAAGTTGTTTTGATTGACCGGAACACGCATAAGGTCACCGATTGGCCGCTGAAAAGCGGGAAGTCGAACTACCCGATGGCGCTCGACGAAGCCGATCACCGGATTTTCGTCGTCACTCGAAGGCCTGCACAGCTGGTGGTCATCGACACCGAGACGGGTACGACGGTTGCCAGCGTTCCGTGCGTGAATGATGCCGACGATATCTACTACGATACGGGGCGAAAGCGTATTTATATTCCGGGAGGCGAAGGCTTCCTCAGTGTGATCCAGCAAACTGACGCAGATCATTACCGGGCGATGGCAAAAATCCCAACCACAATCGGAGCGCGCACCGGCTTGTGGTATGAGAAACGAGACCGCTTTTATTTAGCGGTTCCGGCAGGTTCGAAAGAAGGAGCCGCCTTATGGGTCTATGCCCCAGAAGATTAGGAGTAAACGCATCAGGAGAGAAAATGAACAGGATTTTCAAGCTCTGGTTGGTTGCTGTCATCTTGTTTGTCGCTAACAGGGGAATTAGCTTTTCCCAAGAGAGTGGAAAGCAACCCTTGCGACTGGTTCAGACGATCCCTTTGCCGAACGTCAAAGGGCGGCTCGACCATATGGATGTGGACGTAAAAGGCAAGCGCTTGTTCGTTGCGGGCCTCGAAAACGGCACGTTTGAGGTGGTAGACCTCGCAGCCGGCAAATGGCTACGCAGCATTCCCGGATTCAAGAAATCGCAAGGGGCTTTATTCGTTCCGGCATTCAATAAATTGTTTTTAGCGAGCGGGGACGACGGAATGGTCCGCGTATTCCGAGGGGACACATTCGAACTTCTCGATTCAATTCACCTCGATACCGGCCCGAATCGTATCGTCTATGAACCGAAGTCGAAGCTGGTTTACGTTGGCTACGGCGGCAAGGATGCCGGCAAGGACTACGGAGAAATTGGAATCATCGATGCGCAGACTGATAAGGTCGTCGGTGATATCAAAGTAGCGGCTCATCCCTCTGAGCTTTTGCTGGATAAAGCCGGGAAGACACTTTTCGTTTTTGTCTCTATTGCCAGTGAAGTCCAGGTCATTGACACCAAGAAACGAGAGGTCCAATCCACTTGGCCGGTCACGAGCAAACGGAATGGTGATGGGGCGTTCGATGAAAAGACTTCGCGGCTGTTCATTGGAACACGAACACCTCCGGAAATGGTTGTCATGGATTCGAAGTCAGGCAAGGAGATCGTGCACCTGCCAACTCCTGAGAATATGGACGGCGTTTACTTTGACGCCAAGCGAAAGCAGATCTACGTTTCCGGAGGTCGAGACCTGGCGACCGGTTCGGTATACGTTTACCTCCAGAAGGACCCCGATCACTACGAGACGATCGGAAAAATTCCGACGCGCGAAGGCGCCGGCACATCTTTCTGGTCGCCTGATCTCAATCGCTACTACGTCGCCGCACAAGCGTCGGACAAGGAACCGGCCACGATTCTGGTGTTTTCACCAGAGGACTGAAGAGTCCAGCAATCGCTGAACGCACTATCTAACGCATCAACCCTGGCTTGTCACTAAGCGTTCAGGGAAGAAGTCCCTGTGTCGTTGCCCGCCTTCATTGAGCGATGAAATACGCGGTCGCAGACCCGGTTCGTGAGTTCGATTGTGCTTTCCACCTGCGATAAGGCAGCCGTGATCACGGCTGCGACGGGAAGCGACAAGGCGCTGCGTGTTTCGGTGTTCATTAGCGCCTGCATCATTTTGAGGGAAGGCTGGTAAGTCGGCATTAGTGCTCCTTCGAAAAAGTTTGTGAGGAACCGCCTCACATGTCTTGCATTTTGCGGCAGAAGGGCAGGCCGCGCCATACCCTCGAATCCGAATTACCAAGGTACAGGGTCCTGGCGGGAATTTGGCTTACCACAGGGGGGCCGGAGGTCACAGTGTGGAAACGGGATCCCGACTCTTCCCACCGGAATGACACCAGTAACTTTATCTCGCACCCCCTCTTGCAGTACCTTGGTGAGTGGTGACCACGGGTACGTGGTCGTGTGCGCATTTGCGCCCCTCTTGGAGAAGACATGAGCCGTTCCGTTGCGCTCCGCTTATCGCTGATTGGATTGGTTATCACTGGCCTGTTTACCGGCTGTTCGCGCGATCCGAATGTGCGCAAGCAGAAGTTTCTGGAGAGCGGCAACCGCTATCGTGACAAGGGCAAGTTCCGGGAAGCGGCCATTCAGTACTCCAACGCTGTGCAGATGGATCCGCGCTTCGCCGAGGCGCACTATCAACTGGGCGAAACCTACCTAAAGCTTAAGGATTACAACCGCGCCTACGCGGAACTTTCGCGGACGGTGGACCTGGCGCCTACCAATTATCCCGCGCACGTGGATATGGCGAATCTGCTGATCGCGGCCGGCGAAGCAAAACAGGCGAAGCCGCATCTTGATCTTCTACGCGATAAGCAGCCGAATAGCGCAGACACTTACCTGGCCTGGGCGAACTTCGATGCCGCACAGGGCGATCTGGGCGCGGCTTTGCAAGAATTGCAGAAAGGAATCGCCGTCGACCCATCCCGCGCAGACTCCTATTTGAGCTTGGCCATGTTGCAGGTTCGCGCGAACTTGCCGGACCAGGCGGAAGCTAATTTCAAGAAAGCGGCCGTGGTTGGTCCAAAAAATGTAAACGCGCAATCGGCTCTTGGACTCTTCTACCAGTCGCGCAACCGCCTGCCGGAAGCCGAACAGCAATTCAAACATGCCATCGAGGTTGACCCCACGGATCCATCTCCGCGCGCTTCTTACGTTCGCCTGTTGATGAGCCAGGGCAAGAAGTCTGACGCCGAAGCGTATCTAACCCAGACAAAGAAGGACTTCCCTGATAATTCCGAAGGCTACCGGATGCTGGGGGATTTCTATTACGCGAACGGCGAACTCGACAAAGCGACAACCGAATATACGTCGCTGTACCACGACCATCCCAAGGATCTTCAAGTTAAGAAGAACTACGTGCAGTTGCTCATCTTGAAGAACCGGTTGGACGAAGCCACCAAATTGAATGACGAGATTCTGAAGAGTAATCCGCACGACACCGAGGGTCTGGTATATCGCGGACAGGTACAACTGCGGCAGAACGATGGGCGAGGCGCAGTGGACTCGCTGCAGCAGGCGGTGAAGAGCGATTCAAATAATGCCGCGGCACACTATCAGTTGGGCCTGGCATTCGATATGCAGCATGACGAAGGGCAGGCGGAAGCAGAGTTGCGCGAATCGGTTCGTCTGCGTCCTGACTTTACCGATGCGCAACGTGCCCTGGCGAATCTGGAGCTTCGTCGCGGCGATCTCGACGCGCTTACGCAAACCGCTCAGCTCATTATTGGCGGCGCGCCTGAATCGCCCGACGGTTATTTGCTGCGCGCGGTTGCGGAAATGAATCGCAAGAAGTATCCCGAGGCTGAGCAGGACCTCCGCAAAGCGGGCACAGTGGCGCCGAATAATCCCACTCCTTTGGTGCAGTTGGGCAATCTTCGCCAATTGCAGAAGCAATACGGCGAGGCAATCAAGTTTTATCAACAGGCGCTGGATAAGGATCCGGCATCGACCGATGCGTTACAGGGAGTGATGAATACCTACATCGCTCAGAAGCAGCTTGATCAGGCGGTGGCCGCCGGGAAGGCACAAATCGCAAAGTCGCCGAATGTCAGCGGATTTTATGACCTGCTGGGGACCGCGCTATTTGAGAAAAAAGATTTCAAAGGTGCGGAAGAAGCCTTCAACAAGGCCGTGGAACTCGACAAGAACAACTCTGACGCGCTGCTGAAGCTCGCGCAGGCACAGGCCGAAAGTGGTTCAGTGGCTCAGGCGCTGGCAACCTATCAGCAGTCGATCAAGGACCATCCCAAAGAAATCTCGTTCTACCTTCTCGCCGGAATGATGTACGAGTCACAGAGTAGCTGGGACCAGGCGAAGGCAATGTATCAGCAGGCACTGACCATTGAGCACGATAATCCGCTGGCCTCAAACAACCTCGCTTATGTGATGCTGCAGCAGGGCGGGAATGTCGATGTGGCGCTGGCTATGGCGCAGACGGCGCGGCGCGGCATGCCCGATTCGCCGAACGCGGCCGACACGCTGGGCTGGGCTTATTTTCAGAAGGGCGTATACCAATCCGCGATTGATATGTTCCAGGAAGCGCTGCGGCTGAATGAAAAGAAAGGCGGCGCCGA
>DASXGT010000217.1:0-54996 GCA_036488895.1 Bryobacteraceae bacterium
CAAGCGATTCTAGTGAATCACGGGCTTGAGATCAAATGAATCGGATACCGGAATCCACGGGCCGTTCCGTTGGTTATGCGCGAATTGCCGCTTCCGGCCGTACCGCCGTATAGTTTCGGGTGGTAGTGCCGGCAAGCGGACAAGCGTTTCACCGTTTCACCGCTTCGTCATACTAAGAGGGGAACGCCGGAGGCATTTGCGGCCGCCGGCGAGGACTAAATGAAAATCATAGTTTCCGTAAAGCAAGTTCCGGCGCGGGACTCGGCATTGCGCGTGAATAGCGACGGCCGATGGCTGGAGGATACCGACATCAGCTACGAGATGAATGAGCCCGATGCCTATGCGCTGGAAGAGGCGCTGCAATTAAAAGAAAAACTGGGCGGCGAGGTGGTGGTTTTATGCGCTGGGCCGCAACGCGCCACGCAAACCATTCGTGAAGCACTGGCCAAAGGCGCGGACCGCGCGATACATGTGGAGACAACGGAAGAAGACGGACACCTGGACGCTTTAGTTACCGCACGATTGCTGGCCAAGGCGGTGCAGCCGGAAGCGGCCGATTTTATCCTGACAGGATTGCAATCCGATGATTTGGGCTATGGGCAGACCGGCGTGGTGTTGGCTGAATTATTGGGGTATTCGCACGCGACTATCGTCATGGAAGTGGAGCCGCAAGGCGACCACGTGCGGGTGAAACGCGAACTGGAGGACGGCTGGTTTCAGCATGTTGTTTTGCCATTGCCCGCGGTCTTGACCGTTCAATCGGGCATCAAGAAGCTGCGCTACGCCACCCTGATGGGAATTAAGAAGGCCAAATCGAAGGAAATACGCACGCTGCCGGCAGTGAACTCGGGAATGGAAGCCGCGACGGCAGTGATGGAACACGTTTCCCTACCCCAACGCTCAAAACAATCGCAGATTTTCTCGGGCCTTCCTCAGGATGCGGCGCATCAATTGGTGGAGAAGCTACGGTTTGAGGCGCGCGTCCTATGAGCGTTTTAGTGATTTTGGAACATAACGGCGGCAAGTGGAACCGGATGTCGTTCGAAGCGCTCGCGGCAGGCCAGAAGATCGCGCAGGCGGCAGGCGGCACGGTAGCGGCGGCAGTGTTGGGCGCGGACATTGAAGCTCTGGCAAAAGAAGCCAGCGGTTTCGCGGTGGAGAAAGTATATGCGCTCAACCATCCGCTGCTAGCCGATTACACACCGGATGGCTACACAGCGGCGCTGCAACAATTGATAGATGCCGCCAAACCCGACGCGGTGGTTTTTCCGCATTCGTATCAGGCGCGCGACTATGCTCCCAAGCTAGCAACACGTTTTGGCAAAGCATTGGTAAGCGATGTGATCGATATTAAAACAAGCGGTGGACCAGTGGTCTTTCTGCGCCAGCTTTTTCAGGGCAAATTGAGCGCGGAAGTGCAGACCGTTGGGCAGCCGCAATTTGTATCCGTTCAAGCAGGCGCTTTCCGGGCAGCAGAACCGGCGGGCAGCAGCGCTCCGGTAGAGCCATTCGCCGTGCAGCTAAACGCTGACCAGATCCGCAGCAAGCCGGAAGCGCCGTTTCGCGAGGCGCAGCGGTCAATAGACTTGAGCGCGGCCGAATTGATTGTGGCGGTGGGGCGCGGGATCAAGGAAAAAGAAAATCTGCCGGTAGTGGAAGCACTGGCGCAGGCGCTGGGCGCGGAATTGGCGGCTTCGCGGCCGATTTGCGACAATGGCTGGCTACCGATGGAACGGCAGGTAGGCAGTTCCGGGCAGACGGTGGCGCCGAAGGTATACTTCGCGATAGGCATTTCCGGAGCGATTCAACACCTAGTGGGTATGAAGGGTTCAAAAATCGTGGTGGCCATTAACAAGGACGAGAATGCGCCGATCTTTGAGACGGCCGATTATGGCGTGGTGGGCGATCTGTTCGAGGTGGTTCCGGCGCTGGTAGAAGAGATCAAGAAAGCAAAAGCTTAAACAACCGATGGAAACATGCATGGGCCGCACTCGCGGCAGGGTGAATTCGGCCGCTGTAGCGGGTTGCGCCGTGCTGGGGCTCTTGGCGATAGCGGCGGGTTGTAATAAGCCCGTATCCAAAAACGTGGCGGCCACCGTCAATGGCCGTGCGATCACTTTTTCAGAGTTGGACCGCGCCATCGCGGAGCAATTTCCGAATGCGCCGTTGAAGGAAAATGCCGACCAGACTTTGCAGCTGCGCCTGGAGGCGTTGCGCGCGCTTATCGACAGCGAAATTCTGTTCCAGCGGGCGGAAAAGGATAGTTTGCTGGCATCAGACGCCGACGTGGACGCGAAATTCAATGAACTGAAGACGCCGTACACGCAAGAAGAATTTCAAAAACACCTAACGCAATTGAAGATGTCAGCGGCCGATCTGAAAACGGTGCTGCGGCGGCAGATCAGCGTCGAGAAGCTGCTCAACAAGGAAATCGGGTCGCGCATCACCATCACCGACGCCGAGGTTGGGGCTTTTTATAAGGCCAACAAGGACAGTTTCAACCTGGCGGAAAATAAGATCCGCTTGGCGCAGATATTGGTGACGGCGACGCCCGCGCCGACAGTCAACAATTTGAAGAACAGCAAGGCGCAGAACGACCAGGAAGCTAAGAATAAGATTCAGATGCTGGAAATGCATGTGCGGCAAGGCGAGGATTTCGCTTCGCTTGCGCAGAACTATTCCGAAGATCAATGGGCGGCGAATGGCGGCGACGTGGGATTTATTCCCGAATCCACGCTGGACAAGGCGAACCCGGAAGTGCGCAAAATCATCCTCAACATGACGCCTGGGCAGGTTTCTCCAGTGATTCACACGGCGGAGGGCTACCGGATTATTAAGCTGATCTCGCGCGAGATGGCGGGGCAGCGGCAGTTGGAAGACCCACGCGTGCAGGAAGAAATACGGCAAGAGTTATTTAACGCCAAGAAGCAGTTATTGCAATCGGCGTTTTATGAAGTGGCACGCAGTGAAGCCAAGCTGGTGAATTACTACGCGCAGTCCGTGCTGGATAGCAGGGATAAAAAGTAGGCACAGGCCTGTTCCGCTAGTTCACTTTTGGATTCGATTGAACTGAAATCGAGGGCCTTTGATGCGTTCGTGTACTATCAAAGGGCTCAGCAGATTTCTATTGCGACCAAAGCCCCTCTTACATTAGCCTCCCTGTTTTTTTGAGGAATTCGCGCAACATGCGCACGGCCGAACGCGCCGACCCAAATCTCGCAACATCTTTATCATCCGGCGGCACACAATCCGTGCCATTCCAGTTCCAGCATTTCCCGCTCCCGCCTGATTAGACTTCTTTCCTGTTAGTAATTTTTGATAGTTACCGCACCTGAAAGGATGCGCACCATTGACCGTACATCTTATTAATCCAAGCGATATTTCATTCGGAACCGCCGTCATTACTCCCCGGTGGCTCTACGTGCTGGCTTCGGCGACGTCCGCGGCCTACGGCACTCCGCAAATCTGCGATGAAACGCTGGAACAGATCGACCCCGCGACGATTCAGCCGGGCGATGTGGTGGGAATCGGCATCCATACCGGTAATGCCCTGCGCGGTTATCAGGTAGGAAAAATGGCTCGGGAGCGGGGCGCGTGGGTTATCTACGGCGGCATTCACGCCACGCTTTATCCGGAAGAAGCAATGGAACTCGGGGGCGCCCATTCGGTGGTCAAGGGCGACGGCGATGTGGTCTGGGGGCAGGCTGTCGCTAGCTGCCTCGCACATAATCCGCAGCCCATATACGAAGGTGGCCGCATTGACGCCGGCGAATTTCTGCCGGCTCGCTGGGACCTGATGCCGAAGGGACGCTATATGTGGGCATCCGTACAGACCGTTCGCGGCTGTGCCAAGCATTGCTCGTTCTGCTCTGTTTGGCGAACCGATGGACAGAAGCCGCGCCAACGCGCATCCGATCCCGTTATCGCTGAAATCGTCCAGTTGCGGCGTCAGGGTTTCCGCTTTATCGCCCTCGCTGATGACAACTTCTATCCCGTCACGCTAACCGACCTCAAACTCGCGGAGCGCCAGGGTAATGCCGCCCACATTGCGCAACTTAAAGCCACTCGTGCCGAGCGCTTCACCCTGATGGCCCGTTTGGCTGAGCTGCCGAAAGACATGGTGTTCTTCACGCAAATCACCATGGAAGCAGCCGAAGACACCGAGTTTCTCGATGCCATGCGCAAAGCCCGCATCAAAGGCGCGTTAGTCGGCGTGGAAGCGGTTACCGCTGAAGGATTGAAAGCCGTTTATAAGGACTTCAACTTTTCGGGCGACGGCTTAGTCAATCAATTGCAAACCTTCCGCAAGCACGGAGTGCATGTGCTGGGCTCTTTTATCTTCGGGCTGCCCACGGATAAGCCTGATACATTTGCCGCCACCGCCGCGCTAGCGCAAAAAGCCGGCGTGACGTTTGCACAATTTGTGATGATGACGCCTTTCCCCGGCACGGTGGATTTTGACCGTTGGGAGAAAGCCCAGCAAGCGAACCCCACCTTGGTAGACGGTGTTCCGATTACGCGCTACTGGCTGATCCCCGCCAGCAAACGCCCTAAAATGTTCACGCCGCACCCGAGCATGAGCGCGGACGAGATTCGCGAACGCACGCAAGGCGTTTGGGACCGTTTCTACGATTGGGGCAATGTTTGGAAACGATCCGATTGCGTGGAGTCCATTCGCGGGCGGCTGGCATTTCTGTTTATTTCAAAGCTGTACCGGCAGATGTACGCGAAAACCGGTATCAGCAGCGACAGCGCGCGCAAGAATCGCGCCAACTTGATTTCACGGTTGATCGCGGTTCCGTGCCGCCGGCTTTTCCAGGCGAAACCGATGCCGGAGCTCGAGATGCCGGCCACCCTCCCGATTGAGCAGCCAGCCTTTGCGATTCTTCGTTAGCCGGAGTTATTGCGAACCCAAAATCGAATTCAATTCGCTGATGCGGCTATCGAGTTCTTTCCGCAACACGGCATAGCGCTCCATCACATCGTGCCCTAGTTTCTGATCCGCGCCAGTGGCCAGCGTATAGAGATACGTAATGTGCGTTTGCAATTCGGGCTTGCTGTAGCGGATGGGCGGAGTAATCAGGTGCGAGGCAAGCTCATTTAATTTGGCCAGACGGTCCGCATCAGCGCCGGTGGTGTTGCGTAGATTCGCTTGCGCTTGACGCACGCGCGCCACCGCTTTGTTCACGTCGCTTACGAGTTCGCGGACTTTTAAGCTGCTCTCAAATTGATCGCGCAATTGAGCGGTGCTGACGCCATCCCTGGTAACGCGCGGATCTTCAATTACGGTGAACGGCTGGGTGGCCGTCGCGGTTTCCGATGTCAGCTTCACTGCATATTTTCCGGGTACCGCGCGTGGGCCGTTTGGACCTTGCAGACGGTTTTCGCTTTGCCACGGCCCGTCATAACGCAGGTCCCATGTGAAGCGATGCATACCCGCCGTTTTCTCCAGGACGGGCGTTGCACCGCCGCGAGGCCGCTCATCGCTGTCTTCGCCTGCATCTGCCTCGCGTCGTGCGCCACGGCCAGCCTGGGCGGGCGTCGCGCTGGAGAACTTGCGGATCGTTTTGCCGCTTTGGTCCAAAATTTCAAGCGTGATATCTTGCGGCTGCGCGCTTGGCAGATAATAATCGATCGCGGCGCCTGGCGGCGGATATTGAGGATCTCCGGAACCGCCGCGTGAGCCGCCGCCCTCTCCCGTCGCATGCGTAGGGGTCCGCACGGCCTCGCGCGGCCGGAATAACATCTGCGCCGATGCCGTAGTTTCGGTCAATTGATGCAGCGGCGTCAGGTCATCCAATATCCAAAAGGACCGGCCTTGCGTCGATAATATGAGGTCTTTGTGGGCTATTTTGATGTCGGTGACCGGTGTTACGGGCAAGTTCATTTGGAACGATTGCCAGTGCGTACCGTTATCGAACGAAATATAGATACCGAATTCAGTGCCGGCATATAATAGGCCCGCGCGGTCCGGGTCCTCGCGCACTACTCTTACCGGTTCATCCTTGGCGATTCCGTTCGTCCCATCAGTCAAGCGCGTCCATGTTTTGCCGAAATTGTCCGTCCTGTATAGGTAAGGCGCGAAATCACCCAGCAGATAACGGTAAATCGCGGCGTAAGCGGTTCCCGCGTGATGCGGGCTGGGCTCAATATTTTGCACGCGGCCACCAGGAGGCAGGTCCGGTGGAGTCACGTTTTTCCAGGTCTTTCCGTCGTCTTGAGTAACGGAAATAGGACCATCATTCGAACCCGCCCAGATCACTCCTTTCTGAACAGGAGACTCGCGGATGGAGTACAGCGTGCTATACATTTCCTCGCCCGTGGCGTCGCGCGTAATGGGCTCGCCGCTGGCGCCCTGCGTACCCTCCGGATGCGCCGTCAGGTCCGGACTGATCGCTTTCCAAGTGACCCCTCCATCCAGGCTCTGGTGAACATGCTGCGAGCCGTAGTAAACGGCATAGGGAGCATGTGGAGAAACCTCCATCGGCGATACCCGCTGAAAGCGGTACATCAGATCGCTGCCCGCATTGCCGTATAACGACTCGCCGCCGATCCAATAGCGTTCTTCGTCGGTGGTCTCGATATTCATGCGAGTGAACTGCCCTTTGCAGCCACCATAGACGACGTTAGGCTCCGTTGGGCTGGGAATGATGGGGCCGGTTTCGCAGCCGGGGCCGATTCGATACGCTTGCCCGTCCGAGAGCGGCAGACTTGGCACAATGACCGTGGTGTTGTCCTGCTGCGCGCCATACACGTGATAGGGATATTGATTATCGACTGCAACTTGGTAAATTTCCGCTGTCGGCTGAGTTGCTTGACTGCTCCAACTGCGGCCGCCATCCAGCGACACATTCGCGCCGCCGTCGTTTGCCTGAATCATGTAGTCTGAATTTTTTGGATTGATCCACACGTCATGGTTGTCACCATGGGGGACGCGCTCAGTGCGAAAATTTTTGCCGCCGTCCGTGCTTTTGAACCAGCCTTCGTCGCCGACGAAAACGACATCGCTGTTGTTTGGATCGACGCCCAAAGTGCTGTAGTAGAACGGCCGCGTGGTGATGGCGGTCGAATGATTGATCAGCGACCAGGTAGCACCGGCATCTTCCGAACGGTACAGGCCGGAGCCGGGCTTCGCTTCTACGAGCGCATAAATGCGATCTGGCTTAGAGGCGGAAATAGCTACACTGCTGCGGCCAAAGATTTGATTTGGCAAACCACCGGCCAGCTTGCTCCAATTGTCTCCGCCATCGACGCTCTTATAGATGCCGCCATCGGTTGAGCCGCTGATGATGGTCCACGGCTTGCGTTGGCCGTGCCAGATGCAAGCAAAGATCACTTTCGGGTTTCCCGGCTGCAATTCAAGATCCGCCGCGCCCAGGTCGTCCGACAAGTGCAGCACGTTCTTCCAGGTCTTCCCACCATCCGCCGTAAGATAGACTCCGCGTTCCTTGTTGGGCACGAAGGGATTGCCTTGAGCCGCCACAAACACCGTATTCGGATCGGATGGATGGACTCGGATAGTCGCAATCTGGCCCACGTCACGCAGGCCGATGAAAGTCCAGGTCTTGCCCGCATCGGAGGAGCGGTAGATACCGCGGCCGATGGACACGTTGCTCCGGATCTTCGAGGATCCGGTGCCCGCGTATATCACCGACGGATCGGACAGGGAGACATCAATGGCGCCCATGGAAGCAGCCGCGAAAAATCCGTCCGAGATGTTCGCCCAGGAATGCCCGGCGTCAGTTGTTTTCCAGACGCCGCCGCCTGTCGATCCCATATAGAAGGTTTGCGGCTGCGAAGGCACGCCGGTGACCGCTGTGACGCGGCCTCCTCGATCCGGCCCGATCATTCGGTAGTGCATGCCGGACCATAAGGTTGGATTAAAAGTGGATTGCGCGGTCGCGGCGCTGAAGGAAAGAGCGAGTATGAGTGCGATTTTGCTGGTAGCGGGACACAGCGCGGATTTCATTGCAAGAGATTAGCATGGGTGCAGCCGGTGAAGCGCGGCCTTCCGGGTAAACCTAAGAATGAGCGTCGAATCCGGATCAAGAGTCTTATACAAGATTCAAGGATTTTCAATTTCACCGGCTAGCCCTGAGGCGCACCGTCTGTTGGAATTTGAGTACGCCAAACGACCCGCCAGTTTTCATCGCGCCGTGCTAAAACCAACACGTCGCGGCCCATGTCATTGTGCTCCGCCTCAGCGGCAACCCAAGTCATTTGCCAGGTATACTCGACAACGGCAGTATCGCCTCTCGACGTAACGAAGTGATCGCTGGCTTGAAAACTGCGAATTTGTGCTTGGGAGATGAATTGGCGATAGCTCTCGATGACTTGCGCAAGACCGGAAACGCGAGGTGTACCTCCAGGCGCAACAAAGACCACGTCCTCGGCTAAAAATGCGCTCAAATCTTGCAAGCGCCCCTCTAGCCAACAGTGGTCCAGCGATTCGACGAACGCAATAAATTCGGCGTCATTCATAAGCTCATTACTTCCGCGGGTTCTTCTCGAACTCGCTTACTTCGGGCTTGGTTTAGCCGGTTTGCGGACTTCTTCCATATATTCGCGCACGTATTGTTGATCGGCCGGGGGAATTTCGTCGCGATTGATTTCTCCGCCCAGGTCGGCGTGATTGCCCATGCGCTGCGAATACTCTGTCTTCAGTTGCTGCTTGCCGGATGGATTTTCAATCATGACATCGCCCGTCAGATCGGCCGAGCGCTTACCGATAATCTCAGCCAGCTTGCCCATGGCTTTTAGCTGCTCCCGTTCGGCAATGCTCTTGTCGCCGTCCTGGCGGCCTACACCGGAGTGCGCCTCAGAGTTGCTTTTGTCGGCTGATTTATCAGAACTGTGACCTTGTGCGGACTGCGCTTTCTCCGTCGTTTGCCCTTGCGCCTGAGCGTCGGCGGATTTCTCTTCGTTCGATTGCTGATCGCTTCCGTTTTTTTGCGCCTCGGCGTTTTGGTCTTTGTCGCCTTTGGCTTGCGAGGCAGCTTGCTGCGCTTCGGAAGACTTGTCATTTTGTTGCTGCTGCGATTGCTGCTTTTGCGCGCCCGAGCTGGGGCGCATTTTGGCCATCAAACTGGAAATGGCCTCTTTCAATCGGTCCATGGCGCCGACGCTATTTTGCTGATCGGCATTCTGGTTTGCGTTTTGTTGATCTTTGCCTGCTTCCTTGGGCGACTCGCCGCCCTTCTGACCATTGGCTTGTTGGCTGTTCGGCGTCTGGCCTTTCTCGCTCGATTTCCGCTCACCGGCGGAAGCTGGGCCCTCTTGATTCTCAGATTTCGCATCCTGTGGATGCTTGCTATCCTGCGGCGTCTCCGTAGGAACCATGGGCACATCAGGAGGCGTGACGCCTTCAGCCTTGCTGGTCTTTAGTTCTTCTGCGTTGGGATGATCCTGCTGGGCGGTTTTGTCCTTATCATTATTTTGCGGAACGGCCGCGCTGCGTTGGTCGCCGCTATCCGGATTCGGCGCCGGATGCGGTTGAACACCCAACGCCTTCTCGACACGTTCAAATACATCCGCAATCTGATGAACGGGCAGCAGGGCGTTTCGAAGATTCAAGCTGTCGGTAACCAGGTAGCGCAGAGCGAAGAGGCCGAACGCCACCGCGGCCACGGCTCCGGCTATCGCCCATACGCGCTGTCCGGTGAGCGGGAAGGCCGCAACGGGGTCCACGCCACGGGCGATCTGTTCGGCATACTCCAATTGGTAGCGGGCACCGGGCTGCTCCGCGCCCTCCGGCCGCGATAACAGAAACCATGCCGTGGAAAGGGAATCGTGCAAACTGAGCCGGCGGTCAAGGACCTGGGCCACCGTGTAAGTACTGGCCAAGCGGGCATGAATGCGATAAGCAGCAATGCCGACGCCAACGACAGCCAGCAATAGCAACCAATACCAAGCAAGGATTTGCGTGCCCAGCAGCAGCAGTAAGATTGCGCCCGCTGAAACGAGCGTGAGCGCCAGGGCCAACTGCTCAACCGCCAGGACAAAAAATCTGCGTTTCCGCGCGGACTCGACTAATACCTTTACTGCGCTTGCCTGAGAGATTCCAGTGGTGGACAATCTGTTTCCGTCTCCGTCCTGACGCGATTCGATTATCCCATCTATTGTGCAACAGACTTGACACAAAGCCGGGAAAAGCGCATACTTCCATCGAGAGACGATGGGAACAATGCGGCATTGGCGAAAAGTTCTCTACGTGTTCCGGCGGGCGCGGCTGGAGGCTGAACTGGCGGAAGAGATGGAATTTCACCGCAGCCAACTGGCAAGCGGGAATGCCGGGCAGCAAATGGGCAACATCACTTTGGCGAAGGAGGAAAGCCGCGATATGTGGAGCTTTCTGCAATGGGAACGCTTTTGGCAGGATGTGCGGTACGCGGCGCGCTTATTTGGAAGAGCGCCTGGATTCACCACCGTGGCGGTGCTTTCGCTGGCATTAGGCATTGGAGGAAACGCCTCCATGTTCAGCTTGGTGAACACGCTGCTGGTTCGTCCGCTGCCCTATCTGGACCCGGGGCGCCTCCTGCGAATCACGGGCGTTTATCCAAGAGCAGGTCTGCCGGTTTTTCAGCAACAAAGCCGGTTTATGGATGTAGGTTTCGCGAGCCCCGGCTCAGAGTTCAACCTTACGGGCCAAGGCGAAGCAATACGAGTGACAGGAAGCAACACATCTGCAAATTTTCTTTCCGTGCTGGGCGCGCCTGTAGCGCGAGGACGTGCTTTCGAGTCTGGAGAAAATAACCCTGGACGCGATCAGATTGTCATTCTGAGCCATTCTCTCTGGAAAACCAAGTTCGGCGGCGACCCGGCCATTATTGGCCGCGGCATTGTGCTGAACGGCATCAGCCGGCAGGTGGTAGGCGTCATGCCGCCCTCTTTTGCCTATCCTTCTTCTAAAGTGCAGTTGTGGACACCCGCGCGTTTAGATCCATCCAAGATGGAAGAGTATTGGGGCGGCGAGTATGTGCCTTTAATCGCCAGGCTGAGGCCGGGGGCAACGGTCGCGCAAGCTCGCGCCGAAATTCCGAGGCTGGCGGCGCAAGTGCGCCGGCTGTTTCCCTTTCCCATGGCGCGCGATTGGAATGCGAGCGCAACCGCGATCTCCATGCAGCAGGATTTGACCGGAGATGTGCGTGGCAGATTGATCATTCTGCTTTCTTCAGTCGGCCTGGTTCTTTTGATCGCGTGCGCAAACGTGGCCAACCTTCTGCTATCCCGGGCCACCGCGCGGCGCAAGGAGATTGCCTTGCGCACGGCCCTGGGCGCGGGCCGTTTTCGCATTGTCCGGCAACTTTTGACGGAGAGCATTCTGCTGGCGTTCACGGGCGCGGGATTTGGTCTATTGCTCGGAATGGCGGCACTGTCTCTGTTCAAATCCATGCTCCCATCAGGTACGCCTGGCCTTTCTTCGGTTGAGATCGATTGGCCGGTGATGGTGTTCGTGGCGCTTCTGGCGCTGGTTACAGGCGTAGCTTTTGGAATTGCACCGGCGCTTAGCGCGGCCCAAGTGGATCTCACGGAATCCATTAAGACAGGCAGCCAGCGTTCGACAGCGGGCGTGTGGACCGCAGTCAGGAGCTGGCTCATTGTGGGAGAAGTCGCGCTCACATTGGTGTTGGTGGTCAGCGCCGGTCTCCTGATGAAAAGTTTATTGCGTTTGGCGGACGCGAATCCAGGCTTTGACGCCGCGCACATACTGTCGGTACAAATTAGCCCCAATCAAACGGCTTGCCTGGACCGTGCGGCATGCGTCGCGCTCTACGACCGGATTATTACGCAGGCTCGCCGGATGACAGGCATCCGGGAAGTGGCGGTGGTAAATACGATTCCACTCGATGGCGAACTGCCAACGATCCCTGTTGACGTGGAAGGGCATCCGAAGTCGGCAGATTATCCGGCTCCGATGCTATGGGCGGGAGCGGTCAGTCCGGGATATCTGCGCATGATGCATATTCCGCTCCTGGCAGGCAGACAGTTTACGGAGGCAGATAGCGCGCAGGCGGCCAAGGTGCTGATCATTACGCCCGCGACGGCGCAGCGCTTCTGGCCAGGGCAAAACCCTATCGGGAAACACATTAAGAGCGCGTCTGAATCTCAATGGCGAACGGTGATTGGCGTGGCGGGCGATGTGCGGCAATACAGTCTAGCCGCAAATCTGCCGGATTGGGTGGGCGGCGCGCTTTACATGCCCTACGCGCAAGCCACTATCGGGGCCGAGCAAGGGAAAGAGCTGATACCGGCCGCGATGCACCTGCTGCTGAAGACCGGGATGGACTCACCGCGCCTTCGCGGCGAAATTCGCAGCCTGGCGGAAGATCAGGCGCCCAATGCGCCGGTGGGCGAAGTCAGACCGCTCGAAGAAGTGATGGCGGCTTCTGTTGGAGATTTCCGGTCCATGATTCGCGTGTTCACCGGCTTTGCAGGAACGGCAATTTTGCTGGCGGCCATCGGGATCTACGGCTTGGTGTCGTATTGGGTCACGCAACGGAGCTATGAGATTGGAGTGCGGATGGCGATTGGAGCCACCCGGCAGCGCATTATTTCCATGGTTTTTGCGCAGAGTTTGCGAGTGGCTTTATATGGGATTGGCGTGGGCCTCTTGGGCGCGCTGGCCTGCACGCGATTCCTGGCGAGTTTATTGTATGGGGTGAGCACAACTGACCCAGTCATCTTCGCGGCCGTAACGGCGCTGCTGTTGGGAATAGCCGTCAGCGCGGCGGCTTTGCCTGCCTGGAGAGCCGCGCGCATAAACCCCATACAATCGCTACGGAATGATTAGGAAAGTTTGTTTTGCTTGCCGGCGTCCAATTTAGTCTTCAACGGCAGCAGCGTACGCAGCGCCAGCAATGTGAGCGCGGTGAGTATCATGGCCAGTCCAAACCGATTCATCGCAACCGCCGCGCCAATCGCCCCCGCGCTCCAAACGCTAGCGGCGGTGGCCGTGCCTTTAATCGTGAGGCCGTCTTTCAGAATCGCGCCGCCGCCCACAAAACCGATTCCTGTGATCAGCCCTTGTAAAACCTGCGGTGCTCCGGCGCCGATCATCATGTAAGTACAACTGGCGATTCCCACGATGGGAAACGCGCGGATGCCGATATTGTGCTCTTCCTGCTCGCGATTCCAACCGATAATTGCGTTCAGAAAAAAAGCAACGAACAGATGCAGAAAGCCGGATTCAATTTCCTGCCAGTCTATGTTGAACGTAGGCATGATGCGAGCCAAGCTTATCTTAAAGGAAGAGCTGGAGACAACGACATGTCAGAAGATGAACGCGCCATTCGGCAACTCGTGGAAACGTGGCTTTCGGCAAGCAAAACGGGAGATATGCAAACGCTATCGAAGCTGATGGCCGACGATATCATTTTCATGACGCCCGGCCAAAAGCCCTTCGGAAAAGAAGCGTTTATGGCAGCCTCTGAAGGGTTACAGAAGTTCCGTTTGGAAGGAACAAGCGATATCCAGGAAATCCAGATTTTTGGAGACTGGGCCTATCTTCGGAATTACTTGCACATCACGATCACGCCTGTCGACGGTGGCGAGACCGCGCGGCGTTCCGGCTATACGCTTTCGATATTACGCAAACAGAATGATGGTGCATGGGTGCTGGCACGTGATGCGAATCTAGTCATGAAAGAGTAGATGACGGAAATGACTATGAGGTTCTCGGGAGAAGTGGTGCTCGTTGCCGGAGGAACCGGCGGATTAGGGCGCGCTGTAAGCTTGGCGTTCCTGGAGGAGGGCGCCAAGGTGGTCGTCACGTATCGCAATGAGGATGAATTCGCAGCTTTGAAAGGCGCGGCTGGAGCGAATAGCTCATCGCTGGATGGCCAGCGTGTGGATGTCACCGAAGAAGCTGCTGTCGCACAGTTCATAAACGGAATTCTCGCGAAGTATGGCCGGCTGGATGCAATGGTGAATACGGTGGGCGGCTACGCGGGCGGCGCGAAGCTCTGGGAATCGGATATGAAAGTCTTTGACCAAATGCTGATGCTCAATCTGCGCTCCGGCCTTATGCTGGCGCGGGCGGTGATTCCAGCAATGCTCAAACAAAAGCGCGGGGCGATCGTAAATGTGGCGGCGAAGGCCGCGCTTGAACACGCTGGCGGTTTAGCGGCCTATGCGGCCTCCAAAGCAAGTGCATTGGCATTGATGGATTCGTTGGCTGAGGAACTAAAAGGCACCGGTGTACGGGCGAACTCAATTCTGCCCAGCATCATTGATACGGAAGCGAACCGCAAAGCGATGCCCACTGCGAATTTTGAAACATGGCCGAAGCCGGGGGACATCGCCCGCGTGATTCTATTCTTGTGCAGCGCGGACGCCAAAGTGATCCATGGCGCGGCCGTGCCGGTCTACGGGGCGAGCTGAACATATACTCAAGCACCCGTCCGTTACCATAAATAGCGTTGAATGTTGCGTTTTGAAACGGCTGGAGAATCGCACGGAGAGTGCTTGGTAGCGACGTTGACGGGTCTTCCCGCGGGCGTACCGGTGTCGCTGGACTATTTAGACCGCCAATTGTGGCGGCGGCAGCAGGGCTTTGGGCGCGGCGGCCGCATGAAGATCGAGACGGACCGGGTGCATATTGTCTCAGGCGTCCGGCATTCGCAGACGGTCGGCTCCCCCATCGCCATTCTGATTGAAAACAAAGACTGGAAGAACTGGACGGGCATTCTGCCGGTGGAGGCGAAAGACGCCGCGGCGGGGAAAGAACGTCCGGTGCAGCGTCCGCGGCCTGGGCACGCCGATCTGGCGGGGGCGGTTAAGTACAACTTTGAAGATGCGCGTCATATTCTGGAACGCGCCAGCGCCCGGGAAACAGCGGCGCGCGTGGCGGTTGGCGGGTTGGCCAAAACCTTTTTGCGGCAGTTCGGCATCGAAGTATTAAGCCACGTCGTGGCTGTAGGACCGGTTCGCCTGGAGCGCGCGGCGGCGTGGGAAGAGATTGTGGCGCTGGAGCAGCGCGACGAAGTGCTGCTGGGCTGCGTGGATGCGGAAACGGAAGCGCGCATGAAAGAAGCGGTGGATCACGCCTACCGTACCGGCGATACCGTGGGCGGCGTCTTTGAAGTGGTGGCCCACGGGCTGCCGATTGGGCTGGGCTCGCACATTGCCTGGGATACACGGCTGGACGGGCGCTTGGCGCAGGCGGTGGTTTCAATTCAGGCTGTCAAGGGCGTGGAGATCGGGTTGGCGGAAGAAGGCGCGGCGTCTTATGGATCAGCCGTGCAGGATACGATTCATTACGATAAGCCGGAGCGCGTGTTTCAGCGTGGATCGAATCGCGCCGGGGGCATTGAGGGCGGTATCACCAACGGCCAGGATGTCACGGTGCGTGGATTCTTGAAGCCGATATCTACTTTGCGGCGGCCGCTTGAATCGGTGGATCTGACCACGCGCGAACCCGCCAAGGCAGCATACGAGCGCAGCGATGTGGCGGTCATTCCAGCAGCGGGCGTCATTGGTGAGGCGATGGTGGCGCTGGTGCTGGCGCAAGCGTTTTTAGAGAAATTTGGCGGCGATTCGCTAGGCGAGACCAAGCGCAATTTTGATGGTTATGCCGCCCAGGTAAGGAGTTATTAGCGTTTTTTGCGCAGTTAAAGAAGAGATGGTTCGAAAAATAGTTAAGTACGGCGAGCCGATTCTGGAGCGGCGTGCCGAGCCCGTCACCGAGTTCAATACGCCGGAGTTGGACCAGACGATCGCGGATATGTTCGAGACGATGTACGCTGCGAAGGGCGTCGGATTGGCGGCTCCGCAGATCGGTTTGGGCAAATGCATATCGGTTATTGATATTAGCGTCGGGGAGGATGAAACCAAGAAGCTGGTGATCATCAATCCGGAAGTTGTTTCTTCCGAAGGCAAGCAGGTGGGAGAAGAGGGCTGCTTAAGCATTCCCGGTTTCCGCGAGCCCGTCTCGCGCGCGAACAAGGTGACGGTGAAGGCGCTGAATCAAAAAGGGGAAGTCATCGAATTAGAGGGTGAGGAATTACTCGCGCGGGCGTTTCTGCACGAAATCGATCACTTGAAAGGCGTGCTTTTCATCAATCATTTAAGCGCCTTGAAGCGGGATATTATCCGGCGCAAGATCAAAAAACTGCAAAAATCCGGCGAGTGGGAATAGCTTCTGATGCGCGTGGTGTTTTTAGGCACGCCCGCCTTCGCCGTTCCCTCTTTGCAAGCCGTGGCGCGGAGACACGAAGTGCTGGCCGTGTTTACTCAGCCCGACCGTCCCAAGGGGCGCGGGAACCTGTTGACCGAAGCGCCTGTAAAAATAGCCGCGAAGGAGTTGGGTCTTGCGCTGCACCAGCCGGAGCGGATCAAACGGCCTGAGAACGTAGAATTGCTCCGGGCGCTGGGCGCGGAAATGATGGTTGTGGTGGGCTACGGCCAAATCATTTCGCAAACGATTATCGATTTGCCGCGTTATGGAATTTTAAACGTGCATGCCTCGCTCCTGCCGAAATACCGGGGCGCAGCTCCGATTCAATGGGCCATCGCGAATGCTGAAACCAAGACAGGCGTCACCATCATGCAGATTGATGCGGGGCTGG
Organism: Bryobacteraceae bacterium; assembly: GCA_036488895.1. Lineage (GTDB taxonomy): Bacteria > Acidobacteriota > Terriglobia > Bryobacterales > Bryobacteraceae > Bog-105. The sequence continues at coordinate 16,566 of DASXGT010000217.1, forward strand.
ATACCGGCGACATGCTGCTGAAAGCGGCCTTGGTCATTGGGCCGGACGAGACGGCCCCCGAATTGAGTGCGCGGCTGGCGCCGTTGGGCGCGGACTTGCTGCTGGAGGCGATGGATCAGATTGCCGCAGGCGAAATCCGACGCGAGAAACAGGATGATGCCCAGGCGAGTTTGGCGCGGATTTTAAACAAGGAAGATGGTCAGGTGGATTGGTCGCGGCCGGCCGGGGAAATCTATAACCGCTTGCGCGGCTTCACCCCATGGCCCGGCGCATACACCACGTTTCGCGGGCAGCAACTGACAATTTTTCAGGCCAAGCCGGTGGGAGGCAATTTGCAGCCAGGCCATTTACGCGCTGAAAAACGCCAGGTGTTAGTGGGGTGCGGCGGGAATACAGCGCTGGAGCTTGTGGAGATTCAATTGGCAGGGAAAAAACGAATGACGGCGGAAGCATTGTTAAACGGCTACAAATTGAACCAGAACGAGCAATTGGGTGAACAGGCGTGAAGCTTCCCCTTGGGTATCGATACGCGGCTCTGTATGCGGGTATTCGCAAGCAGGAAAAAGACGATCTGGCGTTAATCGTGCCGGATCAGCCGGCCAATGCCGCTGCGGTATTTACGCGTAATGTGGTGCAGGCCGCCCCCGTGCAACTGGCGCGCAAACATCTAAAATCATCGAAGGGCAAAGTGGCGGCCGCGCTGATCAATGCCGGTAATGCCAACTGCGCCACCAGGACCGGCGAACGCGTAGCCCTAGCTTCGTGCAAAGCCGTGGCGAAGGCGCTGAAGACGCGCGTGGAATACATCATACCGGCCTCCACCGGTGTGATCGGCGTGGAACTGGACCCGGCCCTGCTGACTGCGCCCGTGCCGAAATTAGTGGAAACGCTTTCAGCCGATTCGTTTGATCTGGTAGCGGATTCGATTCTGACCACTGACCTGCGCCGGAAAACGGCTTCGGAAGAAGTGCAATTTCAGGACGGAGTGGTGCGCGTGGCGGGCATGACTAAGGGCTCCGGCATGATTCATCCGAACATGGCCACCACGCTCGGCTTTGTGACGACTGACGCTGCATTGGAACCAGACGATTTGCACGATATCCTACTGGCGGCCACGGAACGTTCTTACAATTCGCTGACTGTGGACGGCGACATGTCGACGAATGACATGGTGCTGCTGCTGGCCAACGGCGCATCCAATGTAAAGCTCAGCCACAAAGAACGAAAGGTTCTGCAAGAAGTCATCAGTTGGGTAATGGAAAGCCTGGCCGAGCAGATCGCGGCCGACGGCGAAGGCGCGCGGAAGCTAATTATTGTGCGCACGGTCGGCTTCAAGACAAAGGAAGACGCGCGCACAGTGGCGCGGGCCGTTTCGAACTCGCCGCTGGTGAAAACCGCCATCGCGGGCAGCGACGCTAACTGGGGACGCATTCTGTCGGCGGCCGGTTATTCGGGCGTGGCCTTCAATCCGTCGGATATCGACATAGAGTTACAGCGCGTGCCGGTGTGCGTCAACGGCTTTGCGGCCGAATACAACGAAGACGAGCTGAAGCAGAAATTGAATGAACCCGAAGTGCGCATCCGTATCATCAACAAACGCGGAGGCAAAGGCGAAGCACGTTTTTTCACCTGCGACCTCACGGAGGGGTACATCCAAATCAATGGTAGTTATCGGAGCTAGGCGCGCGAAGGCAGCGGTTCTACTGGCGATTTTTGCCTTGACCTGTCAGGCGCAAGGAAATCAGGAGCTTCGCAACCGCTTGAGCGACATCGTGACGGCATTGAGTGCCGGCAACCCATCGAACGCCATGGAGCCCTTCGATCAGTCTTTCAAGGATTATCAGAAGCTCAGCAACTATTTCACCGCTCTTACAAATGCGTATCAGGTAGCAGCTGAAGTGGAAGTAACTGATGAACAGGACACGCCGGACGGAATCAAATTGAGCGTGCGTTGGACTTTGCATTTAACCGATGCGGGGAAGAATACGGAGAACCGCAGCGCCGATCTTACACTGCAATGGGTGAGAAAGAAAGGCAAGTGGAAGATTACCGATCTTGCGCCGCTGGAACTTTTCGATCCGCAGCAGCATAAGTAACCGGCGCCGGCGGCTAACATTAAGAGCCGTCTTATAGGATAGTTGCGACGCGCGTAAATCTGCTTAAATTCTTGATACAAGAAAAACGTCTAGACATATGGAACACCTGAGATCGGCAACTATCAAACTGTTCCTTCCGCGCGGAGACGCGAAGAGCCTACGTACCGCCGAAATTTCAAACTGGACCGGTAAGGCTGTCGCTGCACCACGGACAGAATTAGACGAGCTTCTAGCGCGCGAGGAACTTGACAAAGCAGGCGTCTATATCCTGATTGGTCGCGATCCTCATACCGATCAAGCCCGCGCATATATCGGCGAGGCTGAGATCATTCGCGAACGGCTAAAGCAACATAAGACAAAGGAATTTTGGGTTTCGGCCATCGTTTTCGTCAGTAAGGATGAAAACCTTACCAAGGCTCATGTGAGATACCTTGAGAGCCGTCTACTTGATGAAGCAAGGAAGGTGGCCAGGTTCGCGCTAGAACAAAATCAAGCAGGCGGCTCGCGGCTTCCTGAATCCGACCGGGAGGACATGGAGGTGTTTCTGTCTCGCGTTCGGCAACTTCTTCCCGTACTCGGCTCCGACATACTCGCGCCGGTTGCTCAACCTACAGCGAAGGCTCCGCCTGGCGGCGTGCTTTTCAATCGCATCAAAGGCGCCGAGGCGCGAGGGCAGCGAACGGCGAATGGCTTCGTGGTATTCAAGGGTTCAACCGCCGTTTTGGAGCAGCGTCCATCTGCTGAGAGTTACCCTTACGTCGTGATCCAGCGCAAACAATTAGTTGCCGATGGCACGCTCGTCGAAAAGGATGGCTTCTTCGTATTCACCAGAGATTCAGAATTTTCTAGCCCATCGGCAGCCGCTGCCGTTATACATGGCGGGAGCGCAAACGGACTCATCGCGTGGAAAACGGAAGATGGGGAATCTCTAAAGCAACTCGACGAACGGGCATGAGCGCGCGGACATCACTTACAAGTGACACACGTCGCAAGCTCACGTTCAAGCAAAGATGCCTTTGGATTCATACTCTAGCGACAGGTCCCTACAGAAGTTTGCGCAACTCCGCGTACGTACTCGGAGTAACCAGTTGAAACTCCACTGACAACGAGGTAAAGCCTTTCAACTCTTCCAGCGCTTCCGCTGTCGGAACACGCTGTCCCGCCACGATCAGGCGGCCCGACAAAATAGCAACAGCCACCACCCCGAGTCGTCTTTCGAGGTGCACGGGAAGGCTGCGGGCCACCTGCCGCTTGACTTTGTTTACCTCTATGGGCGCGTAAGGAATGCCGGCGTGCATGCTGAGGGCGCGGCAGAGATCTTCATCAGTAAGCATGCCGTTTGCGAATAGGTGCTCAGCGAGATCAGCGCCTTCCGGCATGCCGGCAACAATGAAAGCCAGTTTCTCGTTGGACATGAAACCGCCGGACAGCAAGACTTCCGCGAAGTCACGGCGCGGCACAGCCAGCAGTTCGCGCACGGGATAGGCGTGGTCTGTTTTCAGCCAAATCAACGTCCGGCCTTCAAAGCGGGCATGCACATAACGCCAGATTGCACTCAACGAGGCGCAACAGTTAATCAGATTGGCCAGAAACGAACGCAATGGCACGCCCAAAGCGAAATGCAGCCCGAAGATTCGGGACGCGCACATCACGCGAACAGTCATGCGCACGGCTTGCAGGCACAATGTAAGCCAGCACAGCAGCGTGATGCGAGGGTTGTTCACCGCGAAATCCCATGGGCGATGCGTGAACAGGCAAAATGTCCCATCCAGCAAGCCGGCGACAAAAAGAATATTCGTCAACAGGCTGAGCGGATTCGCAATCAGGCCTTTGCGGTCACGCCAGAACCAATAGCGCGTGCGCCAACTACCCTGCCAGCCCCGGCGTTCCCAACATTGTAAAGCGATGCCCGTGATCCAGCGCGTGCGCTGGCGTATGGCCGAGTGGACCGTGCGGGGAAAGTATTCACGGGTAGCGATAAAACCACCGGCCGACCGCTTAAGGGGCGCGAAAAGCTGCTTGTAACCCGCCGAGTGGATGTATAGGCCGATCTCATAATCTTCCGTGAGGCTGGCAGCGTCGAAAATCTGCTCCCGCTCCGTTTCGAGGCGCTGCAAAATTTCGCGGGCAAATCCCGTTCCCACGCCGTTGGACGGCAGGAACGACTTGCTATAGAGGCGCGCGTGCATGTCGATGAACTGAAATTCGGCAAATTCATCGCAATAGACGCCGTGGGTCACTTCGTTGAACGGCGTGGGAAGCGGCAGCACGGGCACCTGCACCATGGCATATTCGGCGCGCTCGCGGTCAATCAGCGCCAGCGCTTCCGGATGGATGATGTCTTCCGCGTCATGCAGAACCACGGTGTCAAAGTAAGCTGCGTGCCGCTCTTCAAATTGCTGCATGCGCCGGTAGATCCAGTTCAGGCAATCGGCTTTGGAGGTAGGGCCGGGGTGGGGGCAAGCGGCCACGTGCACATTGGTGAACCCCTCGGAAAGCTGGGTCGCGGCATCGACGGTGGCCTGGTCATTGGGATAGACGCCGAGGAAAAAATCGAAGCTCGAATAGCGAATGGCGGATATGTTGTGACGCACCATGTTGCCGATCACTTTCGACTCTTTCCAGCAAGGGACGAAAATGGCGATGCGGCGCGGCGGCTGGACAATTTCCCCCAGAGTAGACCGAGGCAAAGGCTTTTTCGAGAAGCGCTGGACCACACAGATAGACAGCGGAATGAAATCGTCGATTCCACTGATGAGGAGGATGACTGCCAGCCAGCCGAAGACCCACTCCCATACCGAAGAAAAGACGAATACTATATGCGCCAAATTGGGCGGCGATGCCTGGATTAGGACAGACTCCATGGCCTTCTAACGACTAAGTGCGATTTCCGGCGGTGGAATCGCAGAAAAAAGTAGACTTTTGTGAATTTAATCGCACTTCCCTATTTGAACGAGCTACGCACCGGTTGGTTATCTTACTTTCAGCTCATCCAAGAACTGATCGATGGCGCTGCACGGCGTCACACGTTCACAGCATGGGAGCTGGATTTGCTGTTGGATCTGGAGGTTTCACGCCTGCGCAAGTCGTCGCGGCCGGAGGTGCTGCGGCGCTACCTTCGATTTGTTCAAGCCGAAAGCCTCCACGCCCCGCAGCCCACGCGGTTTTCCGCATTCACGGAAACGGAAACGCTCCGCCGAGCGGCGAAAGCCGCTAATAGCGGATAAGCGGGCGGCTGGGCTATCCTCTTAGGTAGCGATAAAAAGGAGAAACAGCCCCCATGGCTAGCAGTTCCGGGCCAGTCCCGCAGAGTGAACGTACGGTCTTCTGCGTGAAGCTCAAGAAAGAATTACCGGCTTTAGCAGAGGTTCCGTTCGACGGTCATCCTCTGGGCCAGCGCATCTATGACCATGTTTCTAAAGAGGCATGGGGAATGTGGGTGGAACAGATGAAGATGATCATGAACGAATACCGCCTGAATCTGGGCACGCCTGAGGCACAGGAATTTCTTCTGAAGCAAATGGAAGAGTATTTCTTCGGCGAGGGCGCGGCCCATCCGCCGGGTTACGTCGCTCCAGGACACTGACCGGCATAACCATGCGCGTTCGGCTACCACGCCGGCGGTCTCGGCAGCGTCATGCTCTTTTGACCCTCCGCCTATTGTTGTGTAGTTTGCTGATTTCACTGGCCTGTTTGGGCGCTGTCCCCGCTGAGCCAGTCAGTAAAACCGACATTGCAGTAGCGAAACGGTTGGCTGAACTGGCTAAACAGGCCTTCCGCTCCAGCCAGACGGTGCGCGCTTACCTGCTTTTGGTGGAAGCCAGTAAGCGGGACCCGAGCAACGCAACTTATCGTGACAACCGGAACTCGTTAGAGGCGACAGCGAAAATCCTGATTACGGCGCATCTGGAAACCGCCGACATAGCCAAAGATATTCAAGCGGTGGAAGAAGAAGTGGCGAATCCCACGCCGCCGATTGTCCCGATGGAGACGCCCGGCCCGGAAGTACTGAGAACCCTTCCGCATGTGGAAGCCGACGCTGGCAGACATAACTTCGACTTGCACGGCGATGAGATGACGCTCTTCCAGCAGGTAGCCGCAGCCTATGGTGTGCGTGTCGCCTGGGACCCGCAACTGGCCCGCCAACCTAACCTGAACTTCCATCTGGACGATGCGGATTGGCAAACCGCGCTGGACGCACTGACTGCGGCAACCGATACTTTTGTATTCCCCACCTCCGCGCACGCGATTTTCTTTGTCCACGATTCGGAGGTAAAGCGCAATGAATTTGAGCCGGTCATCCTGCAAACGGTCACCTTGCCGGAGGCGGTGCAGGATAAAGATCTGATTGAGGCAGCCAATGCCGTGCGGGCGGTACTCAACCTGCGTGCGTTCGGTTGGGACTCGGCCAATCGAACCGTTCTGATTCGGGACCGTTTCACGCGCGCGCACGTGGCGCGCAATCTGTTGCAAGCTTTGCTGGTGCCCAAAGCACAAGTGGCGTTGGAGGTGCAATTCCTCACGCTTGACGGCATGAAAACCTATCATTACGGTGTCTCGCTGCAGACCATGTTTCAGTTGGTGAATTTGGGGCATATCGGCAATCTGCAGCAACTGACGCCTAATTTTGGCACCGCTGCCACAAAGTTTCTGACTTTTGGCACGCCGGGCGGCGTCTTGCTGGCCATGGGCATCACGGACGCCTCATTATTCGCCAGTTATTCCAACTCGCTCACAACCTCAACTTACGACGCCACCGTGGTCGCCGACGATGCCACTACGGTGACGATGCATGTTGGCGAGAAATACCCGATCCCCACGAGCTTGTTTAGCGGCGCCTCGCAAGTAGCCGGCTCCATTTACAATCCGACAGCGCAAATCAGCATGGAAGACTTAGGCCTGGTGCTGAAGATGACCCCGCGCGTCAATGGCGAAGGGGAGATTGCGCTGGAGGTGGAAGCTGAATACAAGACATTGGGGGCGCTTGTGTTCAACACCGTGCCGTCAGTGAATCAGCGGAAATACACTGGCGCAATCACCCTGCGGGAAGGCCAATGGGCGGTGATCGCGGGCATGGATGAGAAGTCTACTGACTCCGAACAGAACGGTTTGGCCGGGCTCTCCAGCATCCCTGGGCTCAAACATGTTTTTACCGAAAACACCAAAAACACCCAATTGAGCGACACCCTGGTGGTGATTAAGCCGACCATCACGCGACTGCCGATGTCGCCCGAGGTGAGCCCGGAGTATTTCCTCGGACCGGTGCGCGGGGCGCGCGTGCTTTTGTAGGCACCACCCTCTGTTATCTTCACAGCATATGTCAACTATGCGCGACGAGATCTGTCAGCAACCCGTCGCGATCGAACGCACGCTGAAAGCGGAATGGCGGCATGCCGTGAAGCTACGGGAATATTTTCAACAACACCCAGTCAGAATGATCGTACTGGCCGCACGCGGCACCTCGGACAATGCAGCGCAATTCGGACGATACCTACTGGAGATTTCTACCGGCATTCCAGTATCGTTGGCCGCGCCCTCGGTGTTTACGCTTTACGGTTCCACGCTGAACCTGAAAGATACGGCAGTGATTGCGATTTCACAATCGGGAGAATCCACCGATACCAACATTGTTCTGGAACGCGCCAAAGAAGTGGGCGCTTTTACCATCGGCATTACGAATGAGCGCGACAGCTCGCTGGCAAAGCTGGCGGACCATGCCTTTCTGGTGCGCGCTGGTAAAGAGAAGAGCGTGGCCGCCACCAAAACGTATACCGGGCAGCTAACCTGCTTCTACTTGCTCGCGTATGCACTGGGTGCTCCGATTGAACTGGCCGATTTACAACGATTGCCCGAATGGACTGCTGCGGCACTAAAGCTTGAGGAAGAAATACACGAGCGGGCGCAGCGCTACCGCTTTATGCAGCACGCGGTTTGCATCGGGCGCGGCCTGAACTATTCGAACTCATTCGAATTTGCACTGAAGCTGATGGAAACCTGCTACGTAGTGGCCGAACGTTTTTCTTCAGCCGATTTGCTGCACGGCCCCATCGCGATGCTGGAAGATTCGTTCCCGGCGTTCTTATTCTGCCCGCCAGGCGTTACCTGGAAGCCGATGAGTGAACTGCTGGGCAAGCTGGAATCGATCAAAGCGGAGTCGCTGTTGATTACCGACCGGAGCAACAAAGAAGCCGCCGGGAAGCTATCCGCTAAAGCCAGCCTGACCATTCCGGCCGATCTGGCAAAGAGAAAAAGCAAGCTGCCCGAAGACCTCTTTACGCCGATTCCCTATGTGATTCCCGCGCAGTTGCTGGCTGCAAACCTCGCGGAAGTGAAGGGCCTGGATCCGGATAAACCCCGGACCCTTAACAAAGTGACGCTAACGCTGTAAGAAACAGGATGGGGTACTACTTGCGCGAGCCGCGCGTAGTGCCCCTCAGAGCCGACTGCCTGCGCTTGGCGTTCTTACGCTTGGGCTTTACAATAATGAACGTTCCGCTGCCCAGATATTGAGCCTGATAAAGGTTTTCCTTTACGGGGAACGCGGTTGAGCTGGCGTGGGCCGCTTTGCTCGTAATGGTTTGCTTCTCTTCTGCCATGAAACTCCTGATTTGAACCGAAATTACTAGTTTAGCCTAGGATGAAAAATTGAGTATGCCGAACGAACCCAATTTGCGCGAATGTGATTTGTGCTGAGCGGCCGCGACAGAGTTTTGCTCCTGGGCTTTCTGGCTCCCGTGGCTGCCGTGTTGATTGTTTATTCCCAGACGCAAGCATTTGTCTGGGATGAGGGTTTTCATCTGGTGGCGGCGAGCCTGATCGCGGCCGGCAAGACTCCTTATGTTGATTTTTGTTTTCCGCAGACGCCTTTGAATGCTTATTGGAACGCGGGGCTGATTCGGATCTTTGGACAAAACTGGCAAACGCCGCATTTGTTTGCGGCGTTGTTCATTGTGGCGGCGGTAGCGTTAGCGGCGGAATTCGTGCTGTCACATTTTCCGGTCCGGCGCTGGAGCCTGGCGTGCGCGGCGTGCGCGGTGGTTTTCATCGGGCTCAATACGGTAGTCGTGCAGTACGGTCCAGTGGCGCAGGCGTATGGTATTTGCTTATTTTTCGGAATGGCCGCGTTCCGCGCCGCGGTGGCAGCGGTAGGCAGAGCCGCGCCACCGCTGGCCATTATTGCCGGTTTAATGGCCGGCGCGGCAGCAGGTTCATCGTTGTTGACAGCCCCCGTGATCCCAGTTTTGCTGTTCTGGATCTGGATTTATAATCGCGCGGGCAACCGCTGGACAAAGAGTATCGCTTTTGCCTGCGGCACCCTGGTTCCACTCGCACCAGTTATCTGGCTATTTTTCATAGCTCCGCGCCAGACTCTATTCAATGTCTTGCAATATCAGGCGATGTACCGGCGCGTGGACTGGCCCGGCGCTACGCTACACGACATAACGACCCTCAGCAGTTGGTCTACGTCCACACAGGCGCTGACGATGAGCTTGCTGGCGGTGGCCGCTATCTGGTTTGTGTACAAGCAAGCGCATGGGGTTGAGGGAGAGGATATGTGGAACCGGTCACGGCGCGCCGAATTTTACCTGGCCGGCTGGCTGACCGTGGCGTTGACGTTATTTATTGCCACCGCTCATCCCACATTTGAACGCTATTTCGTTGTGATGATTCCGTTCGCCGGTATCTTGGCCGCCGCCGGTTTTTGGTGCGTAGCTTCCAAATTCACGGGACCCGACCGTCCTTGGCCGGCGGCGATCCTCGTCATCACATTGACGGCGCTGGCGCTCGGACAGAGGCAACTCGAAGATATCGGCACGTTAACGACGTGGAAGGATTACCACGAGATTTCGCAAAAAATAGCTTCCGTCACGCCACCCGGCGCGCGACTCTATGCCGACGAGGTTGTCTATTACGATCTGCGGCGCACGCCGCCAGAGGGGATGGAATTTTCGTATTCGCACAAGCTGGAGCTACCGCGCGAACAGGCGGCGCTCTTTCACCTTGTTTCCGAGCGGGCGTTGACAGAGCAATTCCAAAAGGGCCAGTTTGACACGGTGCAGACTTGCAAAGACGACGTGGCAGCCAAGTACAAGCTAGCTGACTTGTATGCCAAAAAAGTCGCGATTCAGGATTGCACGATCTATTGGTCGCCGAAAAAGCCAAGCAAATAGCCGCCGGGCGTAAATGTTATACTTCGCCCAAACCCATGTGGAAAATCGCAGCCTTTGCTCTATTTGCCGCCTCGCTCCTACCCGCGGCGTCGCCGAACATTAGCGGTGTTTGGAAAGCGGACATGGAGAAGAGTAAGTTCCAGGGGCCGCCGCCATCGAATTACCTGGTGATTATCGAACAGAAGATGGCGGTCTTCAACCGGCGCACCAAGGAAGAGGCTCCACAGGTTGTGGCGACCACGGGCACATGGGGTCAACGCGGAGAAAACCGAGCCGAGCTGACCGTGTTTGATAACGGCAAGCCGAGCATATTGCCGTATGAGGGGGTGCCGACGCGGCTGACCGCGTCATTCGAGGGGAACACGCTGACCGTGACAGGGGAAACGGCCGGCCATCCGGATTCAACTTTAAAACGCACCTACGAGCTTTCGGCCGATGGTCAAACGTTGACCGTGCATTCCGTCGCGATGAACAGCGGCAGGGAACAGCAGAGCACGGTGGTGTTGACCAAACAGCCGGACGCGGCGGGAGAACCGCTGCGCAAGCCGGAAGAAGCGGCGGAGAAACGTTTTAAGAATTTGAAAACTTCTTTAAAAACGCTTCCGGAGTCACAGTTTATCGACACCATGCGTTACTTTGCGTGGTCGCTCGGTAAGCAGTGCACGTTCTGTCATGTGGAACGCAAGTTTGATTTAGACGACAAGAAAGAAAAGGTCACGGCCCGCAAAATGATTGACATGGTGGCCTCCATCGATGAACACCACTTCGAAGGACATCCAGCAGTCCGTTGCTTCACTTGCCATGAGGGCCACGCGCATCCATTGACCCACCAGCAATTCCCCGATGAGGCCGCCGCTGAGGCAGCGGCCGCTGCTGCGCCCACGCCGCCCGCGGCCAATACCCAACACTAATCAAATGAAAAAGCGCGCCCCATTCCTTTTACCCCTACTCTTCATCTTGACGGCAGTTTGGGCAAATGCCCAAACTGCACCGAAAATCACAACACCGAAGGAAGCTTTAGGCTTCAACATTGGCGACGATTATCAGCTTGCTAATTACACCCAGCTGGATGCTTACTGGCACAAGCTTGCGACGGAATCGGATCGCATGAAGCTGGTGGACATTGGCCCTACGGCGGAAAACAGACGGCAGTATATGGCCATCATCAGCTCGCCGGAAAACATAAAAAACCTCGACCACTACAAAGAGATTTCGAGCAAGCTGGCACATGCGAAAGGCTTGACGGACGAGCAGGCGCGAGCGTTAGCGCACGAAGGCAAAGCCATTGTTTGGATTGACGGCGGACTGCACGCCACCGAAACCGTAGGGTCGCAGCAGGAAATCGAAACGGTGTACGAATTGGCGAGCAAGACCGACCCGGAGACCATGCGCTTCCTGCAAGACAACATTATGCTCTGCGTGCTGGCAAACCCGGACGGCCAAGAATTGGTGGCCAATTGGTACATGCGGCAAGCAGATCCGCTGAAGCGCAGCCAGGAAGGCTTGCCGGTGCTTTTCCAGCATTACATCGGGCACGACAATAACCGTGACTTTTATATGTCGAACATGCCGGAAAGCACTAACATGAACCATCAGATGTTCCTGGAATGGTATCCGCAGATTGTGTACAACCATCACCAGACCGGTCCCGCCGGCGCGGTGATTTTCATGCCGCCCTTCCGCGATCCGTTCAACTATAATTTCGACGCGTTGATTCCGCTGGACGTGGAAGCGGTGGGCACGGCGATGCACCAACGGCTGGTGGCACAAGGAATGGGCGGATCGGCGCAAAGGTCCGGAGCAAATTATTCCACCTGGTGGAACGGCGGCCTACGCACGATCACTTACTTCCATAACATGATTGGCATTTTAACGGAGATCATCGGCAATCCTACGCCCATTCAGATCGCAGTTGTACCGGAAAAACAGCTACCGACCGGCGACTGGCCGCTGCCCATTGTGCCGCAAACCTGGCATAACCGGCAGTCGATCGAATATGAGATGAGCAACAACCGCGCCATCATGGATTATGCTTCGCGTAATCGCGAAACGCTGCTTTACGATTTCTACCGGATGGGCGCGAACTCCATCAAGAACGGCAGTGAAGACCACTGGACTATCACGCCGGATCGCATTGAGGCTTTGAAAGCCGCGGGCGGCGGCAACAAGCCTGCCGGCGGTAGGCAGGGACGCGGCGGCGGCGGTTCCGAAGCAGAGCCCGCGCCACCGCTGCCAGGCGGCTTAGGCGCGGCGACTGTACCGGCTGAACTATATAAGACCGTATTGCATGACCCGCAGTTCCGCGATGCGCGCGGCTACATCATTTCTTCCGATCAGCCCGATTTTGCCACCGCAACTAAGTTCATCAATGCCCTGCTCAAAACAGGCATCACGATCGACAAAGCCAACGCGGCGTTTGAAGTAGCCGGCAAGAAATACCCCGCCGGTTCCTATGTGGTCAAGACCGCGCAAGCATTTCGTCCGCACGTGATGGATATGTTTGAGCCGCAAAACCACCCCAATGATTTCGCGTATCCGGGTGGTCCGCCCAATCCGCCTTACGACAATGCCGGTTGGACGCTCGCGTTCCAGATGGGCGTGAAGTTCGATCGCATCTTAGATGGATTTGACGGGCCGTTCACCACCGTGCATGGTTTGCAGGCTCCAGCGGCGGGAACCATAGAGGGTCCGGCTAAACCTGCCGGTTATTTGATTAGCCATCGCGTCAACGATTCGTTCGTAGTGATTAACCGTTTGCTGAAGGCCGGTTCTTCGGTGTACTGGCTGCAGAAGCCGCAAAACATAGACGGCCAGGATTTAGGAACAGGCACGATCTGGGTTCCGGCAACGGCGGCGGTTCGTCCTATTTTGGAAAAGGCGTCTACCGAATTGGGAGTTAGCGCTTACGGTTTGGCCAAGGCTCCGGCCAGCGCCGCGCTTAAGCTGAAGCCGATCCGGATTGGACTCTATGACCAGTACGGCGGCCTGATGCCTTCCGGCTGGGACCGCTGGCTGTTTGAGCGCTACGAATTTCCATTCGAATTGGTTTATCCGCAGGCGCTGGATGCCGGCGATTTGAAGAAGCGCTTCGACGTCATTGTGTTTACTGACGGGGCTTTCCGCCAAGCAAACTTCACCGGCGGACGCGGCCTGGGGGGCGGCGGCAGAGGCAGACAAGAAGTAAAGCCGGAAGATATTCCGGAACAATACCGCGCCATGCTCGGCCACATTACGCAAGAGAAAACAATTCCGCAGCTTGAGAAATTTGTCGCTGCCGGCGGCTCAGTGGTAACCATCGGTTCTTCGACAGGCATGGCCGAGTTACTGGGCGTGCCGGTGGATAACTATCTTACGCAAATGGGCAATGATGGCAAACTGCAACCGCTGCCGCGCTCCAAGTACTACATTCCGGGCTCACTGCTGACGGCGCATTTCAATCCTAATGATCCGTTAGCTTATGGCATGCCGGAAACAGCAGACGTCTTTTTCGACAACAGCCCCGTCTTCAAAATGCAGCCTGACGCAGCTTTGAAGAAGACTTCGTCAGTCGCCTGGTTCTCCGGACCGAAACCGTTGCACAGCGGCTGGGCATGGGGCCAGCAGTATTTGGACGGAGGAACGGCCATCGCGGAAGCATCCGTGGGCGAAGGTAAAGTGTTTTTACTGGGGCCCGAGGTTACGTTCCGTGCTCAGCCGCATGGCACGTTCAAGCTGCTGTTCAACAGCCTGTACTACGGCAGCGCGCAATCATCTAATCTACAGTAATTTCGTTAGTGAGTCATGGCGTAAACAATGTAGTTTACGCCGATTCGAACACCTAGGGCCGAGTATTGTTCCGGATAATAGGGCGAATCGGCCCATTCCCACGAATCGCCAATGTCGGAATTGAATGACGCAGCCACCATGATGCGGTGCTTATCGTCATAAATTCCACGCCAGCGGGCCACATAGCCATCAGCCTTGTGGCCGTCGCGTAAATGCTCCATTCCCACAATTTGATAGCGCTGATCCAGATCGTAGACAGTATGAAAAATCGGATCGTTATCAGGGATGTCGACAATGGGCCGATCCGGGAAGACGCGCTTCATCGCCTCTTCAAACACCTGCCATTCCACGGTACCGTGAAAATCGTCAGCCATAAAAAAGCCGCCGCGCAGCAGGTAATCGCGCATTTTCCGGGCCTGTTCGTCAGTGATGCCCCACTCGCCCACCTGGACCGCATAAAGCCACGGCCAGTTGTACACTTCGGGGCCGTCATCCAGATTCACCGGCTGTTCAACGGAACGGACATGAATACGAGTTAAGCGGCGGACGGCGAGCGAAAAATGGCGGTCAGCGGGCGGCCCGTCTTGCGTCCAAAGCGCGCTGCCTCGATGCCAGTCGTCTTCGCGGCCGGCGTAACCGTCATTCCAACCGCCTGGATACATCAGGCGCGCAAAAGCCCATTCCGTTTTTTCCTGATAATCGGGTGGCAAGGAATCGTTACCGTCAGCATGCTCAATTCCCGGTATGTTGCGGAAAGGTAGCGGCAAAGTGTGATCCACGGCGTACGCGCTGCCCAAGAAAATAACTGCGCCTGAGAGTATCCACAGAGCCGAGCGAAGATTCATGAGCGCTGCCTCGCTCCGAGCATAGCGTACTCTGGATAGCGTTTATGACGCCTTATCGCTTGATTTTCCTTATCCCGCTCATCAGCTTGCTTTTCCCGATGGAAGCACGCAGCCAGCAGCATTCCGGCGGGCAGCCGGGCGTATTTGACTATTACCAATTGAATCTGTCGTGGTCCCCCGAATTCTGTTACAGCAAGCCTGATAATCCAGAATGCTCCGGACATCATGGATTTATCGTTCATGGACTTTGGCCGCAATTCCGCAATGGAGGATGGCCGGAGTTTTGCGGCCGGCAACCGGGACCGGCCAAACCCAATCAGATGCTAGATATCATGCCTGATCTGCATTTGGTACAGCATGAGTGGAGCGCGCATGGCACGTGCAGCGGGTTGAACGCCGACGATTATTTCAGCCTGATCCGCCGTACGTTCACGTCATTGAAGATTCCACAACAGTTCGTTCGCCCGGCGCGGCAGTTCAGCATCTCGCCAAGCGACTTGAAACAAGCGTTTGTCCAGGCGAATCCCGGTTTGAACGAGGCGGGCATGGCGATTACCTGCCGGGGAGCATATTTGGTGGCGGTGGAGATCTGCGTGACGAAGGACGGAAAGCCCACGCCCTGCACTGGAATGCGCGATTGCCGGACGGGTATGCTGCGGGTGCCGAAAGTGCCGTAGCTCTAGTGCGCAACCGAAGCGGTGGTCCGCAGTTCAGTGGGAGCCTTCAGATAGCGGCTGGCAAACGTGATGAAGGTCGGCCAATTGGGCGCGGGAGTGTGGCCGTAGCTGTGTTGGCGAAAAGCGATGTCGCCGTCTATCAGGGGCGTCTCCATGGGAGGAAACTCGGTGGTTCCCATGTCTTTCTTTCCGAGAAGCTTGTACACTGGACCAGCGCCGGCCGCCGCCAGGAACATCCCCTTGGCGTCCACCCAGCCGTCGCCTTTTTCTACGGAGCCGCCGCTAATGAATACCGGACGAGGCGCGCAAAGAGCCACCAATTCATGGGAATCCACCGGCATATCGTTCCAATGCAGCGGGCCAGCGTACTTCAGAAAGTTACCAGCCATCCAGTGATACTCATTCGTAGCAGTTACGTTCTCCACCAACTCGCCCCAATTGCGGCGATAAATTTTAGCGCCGCCTGCGCCTGAAGAACTGACGTAGGCGATGGCGAAACGCGAGTCATAGGCCATGCTGACGATGGTCGCTTTCCCATATCTGGAGTGGCCTTCTACGCCGACTTGCTTGGCGTCCACGGCTTTATCGGTCTCAAAATAATCAAGCGCGCGGCTGGCGCCCCAAGCCCAGGCACGCAATGCGCCCCAATCATCCAGCTTGCGCGGTTGCCCTTTGTTGACTAAGCCGATGATGCCTTGCGTGAGCCCCGCGCCGTTATCGGCTTGAACGCTATTCGGCGAGAGAATGGCATAACCCCAACCTTTCGCCAGCACCTGTTGTTGCCAAGTTGGACCGGGGAAAGCCAGACCGGGAGGCATCGGGCGGCCAGCAGGGCGAGGGCCAGTGTAACCGAACTCCATCATCACCGGCACCGGACCGGATGCATTCGCCGGGGTGGTGAGCGTCAGTTGAATATCCACTGTAATTTGCGGGTCGATGGAATTATCCACGTGGCCGACCAGCGTCTTCACGATGACGGGAACATCGCCGTTCGTCTCGTTGGAGGTCTTCGTGACTTCCCATTTCACTGCGGGCGTGTTTTTGGGCATTCGGCCGTAGATTTCGCGGTCAAACGCTTCCACAATTTCGGGGCGGCGCTGCTTCCACCATTGCGCGGGCTTGGTCACTTTGTGGCCGTTATTTAGAACCAATGGATCAGGAAGTTGGGGATAGGGATTGGCTTTCGATTCGTCGTAATTGGCGGCATTGGGAGCTTGAGGATTGCGGCCATCCGCCCCGCCTCGCAGTTCCGTAATATGCAGAAGCCCCATTAATCGCTTGCGGTCTTCTTCGGCAGTGAGTTGTACCGGAGCACTGGGATCAGCGGCAGCCAGCAGAGAGCACAATACTGATGCGAGCAGAATTAGTTTCACGACCGAACTAACATATCACCGACCAGTGGACCAGGCCAGTGGACCATGGGAAGACCAGGAATAGGAGCGCGGAAGCTGGGGATGCGCTTTCCTTTGAGAGATCCGATGTACACAATTTGCAGATCGGGACCGCCGAATGTGACGCTGGCCATCCATGGCGCAATGCCCTGCCCGGTCGCGAGGCGGCGAGTGGATTTGGCTGCCGATGTGAAGGCGGCGGCAGCGGTGAAGGCGATGGCTTGGATACTTTCTCCATGCGCGTGGCGGCCAACTTGAGGTGTTGCCTGGAGAGCGCTATCTTTTCGTCCTGCAGCTTCTCCCTAAATACGCGCTGTTGCGCTTGCAATTGCAGCTTATCCAAATATTCGACGGCTCGGAGCCGGCGGCTGTAGGCGCGTTGCGCCGTGCTGCGGTTGCGAAGTTTGCGTTCGAATTCCGCTTGCTGCGCGGTGTCCCATTCAAGCTTGTCCGGCTGTTGCGAGTAGAGTTCCTGTTCGCTTTTATCGAATTCGCAGTTGGCGCGCGCCAGTTCCCGGAGTGCTCGGGCCGCTTCGTCGATGAAGATTTGCCGCAATTTGGCGGGGTTGCGGCTATTGATTTGTTTGCCTTGCTCAGTGATTTGGCCGGTTTTTTCGTGTGGTTTACTCATGGGATTGGTTTGCTTGAGTTTCCCATGCGGGTGGGTGGAGTGGAGATAGGGAAATGCGCTAGTGTGCTGATTCTAGGGATGAAAAGTTTTAGAAAATGCGTGAGTAGGCTCAGTTTGGCTTTGAGCGGTTGAAGCCAATTTATGCTAAAAGGGCGAAGAAACGGCGCATTTTGCGAAACGAGGTGCACATGCCGTGGTCGGCGCCCCGTGGATGAAAGCGACCAGGAGTGGTCTTTCAGTGCGACAAATTTCGGATGGTCACGTAGTGTTGGTAACCGAAGCCGGTTGATATTTGATGAATGACCCTTGCTGAACTGACCTTGGCTTTGTTTTTGTATTTTGTACAGCAGTGGTGTACTCATTAAAATGGTCGTTTAAGAAAAGTACAGGGGCAGGTTATGACGCAATACGTGGCTTACTACCAGGTGTCCACCGACAAGCAGGGCATCAAGGGCTTGGGGATGGACGCGCAGCGTGAGGCCGTTTCCCGCTTCATGGCGGGCAAGGGCCAACTCGCCGGTGAGTTCATCGAAGTGGAAAGCGGGCGCAAGGATGACCGGCCTCAGCTCCTCGCCGCGCTCGCGGAATGCCGCAAGCGCCGTGCCGTCCTGGTAATCGCCAAGCTCGACCGCCTGGCGCGCAACGTGCATTTCATTTCCGGCCTGATGAATAGTGACGTTGAATTCGTCGCCGTGGATATGCCGAGCACCAACCGGCTGACCATTCACATTCTGGCCGCAGTGGCCGAGCATGAACGGGAGATGATTTCCCAGCGGACGAAAGCCGCCCTCGCAGCAGCGAAGACGAGAGGCGCCAAGCTAGGCAATCCTCGCAGAGCCGAGGCCGCCGCGATCGCCAGGGCGGCAAGAAACATACAAGCGCCAGCGCCGGAGGTGATGAAGCTCATGACCGATTGGAAGAGGCAGGGCAGGGGCTTGCGCGACATTACCCGCGAGCTGAACCGGCTGAATATTCGCACTCCACAGGGAAAACAGCGGTATGCCAGCACGGTCAGAACTCAACTTACGACCCACATAGCGAGGGTGTTTTAGAAATATCATGGGCACCGAAAAAATGAGTCGAGACTTTCCGTGCGTTTGCGGAAAAAGCACGATGATTGCTGAGTGGGAAGAACATGACACGTGGCCGAGCCCCTACCATGCATACTCTTGGTCATTTGAGTGCCCAGAATGTGCAAATACGTATGAGTTCTATTCGCCCTCATTTTTGGGCACGTGCATTGTGCAAAGAAGGGACGCGGACCAGCACCGTCGTATGCGCGATGCGGCGGAAATGGCATCACAGAAAGTTAAGGCCAGTATTTCTAAATATGAACCGCAATGGGTTGATTATGTTCTCGCTTTGCCGTCCAAAAGTGCAATGCATGGAGCGATGTCAACAACGGGCAGCTATGCTTCTTTCTCAAGAAAGGCGCGTGATGCCAAGTGGTTGAAGGATGAGGCTAAGGCGAGTTTGCAACTTTCACCGATAAAATCTCTTGCCCGATTACGAATAAAAGATGCAGAAGTCAGCGAAAACCGAGAATCCTATGAGTTATTACAGCAAGCAGCGAATGATTTTTGGGAAAGCATCGACAAGAAAAACGTTCCGCTTACATGATGGCCATGCCTCTAAAAATCCCAAAGGTTAGCCCTTGTCTGACTCTGGATTAAACCTTCTCGGGCGTTTAAGTGTATCGCTTCCCCATCATCGCCGCAAGGAACGCGACGACTAAGCACCCTATCGCTAATTCCTGCTGCGTGTGAATGAATGGTGCGCGAGGCAAAAGGACGAGGGCAGCTATGAAGCCGACCGCGCCGAACACGAGCATACGCACCGTTTGCCCCACAATATAGTTACTTACGCGACTGTAACGACGGGCCATGATGAACGAGGATATCACTGACTCGGTGCGACAGATGTAAACAGCCGCTCCCCATCATACGTCCTTTATGTTCAACGTCCTTTATGTTGTGGTAATAGATTGAAATAGAAACGGGGCCGAAACACGCAGGGCAGCGATTCGTGAGCATGCCGAGCTTGGCATGATCTGCAATCACTCAGAGATGCGACTGGGCAATGAGATCGTTAAGGAGTTGCCGGGGAGTCACGATAGCAACTGGTTCATAGTTCTTCGGAAAGTGGCGAACATTGCCGGTGACAAGGTACCGGGCTTTTGCGCTTAAGGCGCATTCCAGAAAGCAGTCATCGTCAGAATCAGAGCACAGGGAAAGCTTCTGGGCGGGAGAGACGTGCTCGGCGAATTTGGCCATCACCTCCAATAACTCCCGGACACGGGCGGCATGCAGATGGAGAACCGGCCGGGTGAGTACCTCAAAATATTCGGCCATGACAGCATTCGAAACACACGGAGAGAGGATGCGATCGGCGACCAAATCAAGCGTTTGAGCCGGAACACCGGTTCGCTTCAACGCTGCGGAAAAAAGGACATTGGTGTCAAAAACGACGCGAATCATCGCGTCGTTTTTTGTTTGCGAGCTTGGCGGGCGGCAGTGATTTCACGATCAATCTGACTCATGGTGAGTTTGCCGGCTGGCGTCCGCGTTGCTTCAGCCCGGAGAGTTTCCAGTGTTCGCCCGAATTCGCGCCGGGCTTCATCAGCGGCATAGCGTCGATAGAGTTCACGGACCAGTTCGCTCATCGTGCGATTTTCCTTTTTTGCCGTTCGCTCCATTTCCCTCAGTTGCTTGGGAGGCAGGGAGACAGAAATGGTTTTGGTAGTTCTCATAAGTCGTGCTTAGTATTACTTCGCTTTCAGTATAGTAGACAAAATGGCCGACGAGGGCGTCGGCCGCGGTCCAGGGGACCGCCTCACTTTGCTGCACTAGTTCTAGTCGATCAGGACGCCCCAGTACGAAATGAACTGGCACTTGGTTTCGTTTTTTACTATTCACGCTTACCAACTTCCGCGCTCGCCCAGCATGTCGATGACTTGGGCGAGGCGGTCCGCGCCGTTCTGCCAGTTTCGCTGGATTCCCAGCTCGGCTTTGTCGGCGTCGCCGGCCAAAATGGCCGCGATGATTTCGGCGTGCTCGGCAACGGACTTGGAGAGATCTTCGAGAATGGCGCCTGCGTACAAACGCCAATAACGCTCGGCCTGCGGCTGAACGGTTCTGTGAATCTCCCGAAGCCGCGGGCCGGCGCTGGCTTCTACCACCGTGCGATGAAAATCCAGATCGAGCTCGAAGATGCGTTGGGCGTCGGAGTGATGGGCCTTGGCCAGTTCGGCCAAACCAGCATTGAAGCCTTTGAGCCGCTGGATGGTTTCTTGCCGCTGCGCCAGCGGAAGCTGAGCCGTCAAGCGCGCGGATAGCCCTTCCAGATGTCCAATGATGGAGTAGAGCTCCCGTGCGTCTTCCTTGGTGAGAGGCGCCACCAGCATGCGGCTCTTGCTGCTGCCATTGGAAGATCCAACGACGTAGCCTTCCTGCTGTAGCAACTGAAGAGCCCCGCGAATGGGCGTGCGGCTATAGCCGAGCCGCGCCGCCAAGTCCGCCTCAATCACCCAAGTCCCCGGCGCAAGCTTGCCGTTGACAATCATGTCTCTCAGTTGCTGATAAGCCGAGGTACCTAAGGACATGCGGGTATGCCCCAGCGGAAAGGATCTTGCTCGCCCAGGATCAACTGAGTCTCAGCGGTAACGAAAGCCGAGCCCTTCACATGTGGATAGAGGGCACCATCGCGTAGGGAGACCGACCCTTCAAATACGCTTCCGATCAGACTTTCCTGCCGCCACACTTCGCCCTCTTTCAGCTTGCCATCGGCATAGAGACAGGCCATTTTGGCGCTGGTTCCCGTGCCGCACGGAGAACGGTCATAACTTCCGCCCGGACACAGAACAAAGTTCTTAGCATGCGCGCCTGACAACACGGGAGGACCACATAATTCAATGTGATCTATCTCACCACCATCCTTGCCTGTAATTCCTGTGTGAGTCAGCACGCTTCGGATCAGCTTTGCATAGTTAGTCAGAGAATCCAGGTTACTAATGGATAAGCCCATGGGGCAGGCGTGTGTAATGAAGAACCAGTTGCCGCCCCAAGCCACGTCGCCGGTGACGCTGCCGAAACCGGGCACGTCCACCGAAATATCAGACGCCCACCGATAACTGGCCACATTGTCCACGGTTACGTAACCATTGTCATGCAAATGTGCCGATACGATACCGACCGGCGTCTCAATACGATGAACGCCGGGTTCTATCTTTTCAAGAAAGGCAAGCGTCACGGCCAAGCCGATGGTGCCGTGGCCGCACATGCCGAGATAACCGACGTTGTTAAAGAAAATGACGCCGGCCGAACACGAGGGATCGGACGGTTCACAAAGCAGCGCCCCCACTACGGCGTCAGAACCACGCGGCTCATTCACCACAGCGGCGCGAATGTGATCGTATTCGGATCGGAAGACTTTTAGGCGCTCTGCAACGGACCCGGTCCCCAGGGAGGGTCCACCTTCTATAATGATGCGAGTCGGTTCACCACCCGTGTGCGAATCGATCACGCGGATTTTGCTAGATAGTTTCAAGGTCTGGTATACGCTATTGTATACAATCAATGCTGCCAAAAACATACGATGCCGTGATCGTCGGAGGTGGAATCGTAGGCTCGGCGTGTGCCCGAGAACTGGCTGAAGCCGGCTTGCGCGTGGGCATTTGTGAAGCGAGCGACCATGTCGGCGGCGGCGCTACGGCGGCAGGCATGGGCCACATCGCCGTGATGGACGATTCCGAGGCACAGTTTGCGTTAACCAGCTATTCACAAACGCTTTGGCGTCAACTTTCCCGTGATCTTCCGCCTAGCGCGGAGTATCTGGCCAGCGGATCATTATGGATAGCGGCGGATGAGGAGGAACTTCAGGAAGTCCACCGCAAATACAACTTTTATGTGGAACGCGGAATAGAGGTGGAGATACTCGACGCAAGACAGACGGCCGAAGCCGAGCCGCAATTACGGCCGGGCTTGGCTGGCGCGCTGCGGATGCCCGCGGATAGTGTTTGCTATGCACCCGGCGCGGCGGCCTATTTTGCCAGCCGGGCGGAGGTGCGTTTTCACCAGCGCGTAGCAGAGGTATCGGATGAGGGCGTGACCATGGCGGACGGCAGCACGGTCACGGCGGGCGTGACGGTTGTGGCCACCGGCGCCTCCATCAACCAATTAATGCCGGGCGCGGCGGTGTATCCGCGCAAAGGGCATTTGCTGATCACTGACCGCTATCCCGGCTTTCTACGGCATCAATTAATTGAACTCGGCTATTTGAAGAGCGCACATTCGTCAACGACGGATTCGGTTGCCTTCAACGCGCAGCCGCGGATTACCGGGCAGATTCTGATCGGTTCTTCACGGCAATATAAGGTAGAAGATCCGGCGGTGGAACAAAAGATGTTGAGCAACATGCTGCAACGCGCGGTGGAATATATGCCGGAGCTCAAGTATCTTTCGGCGATTCGCACTTGGACGGGTTTTCGCGCCGCCACGCCGGACAAGCTGCCGTTGATCGGCCTGTGGCCCGGCTATCAGAAAGTATATTTGGCGACGGGACACGAAGGGCTAGGCATTTCGACTTCACTGGCGACGGCGCGGCTGCTGGCGGACCAGATTTTAAACCGCCCTTCCGAAATTTCCCGAGCTCCGTATGAGCCTGGCAGGAGCTTTGCGCCGCATGCCTGAGTTGGTGCGCGTGCGGCTTGACGGAAAATCCATTTCAGTTCCAGCGGGCATCAGCGTGGCGGCTTGTATCTTTCTATCCGGCAAAACGGCCCTGCGGGAATCGGTCGCGGGCGAGCCACGGTCGGCGCTGTGCGGCATGGGCATTTGCTTTGAATGCCGCGTGACGATTAACGGCGCTCCGAACCGGCGCAGCTGTCAGGTCAACGTGCGCGACGGCATGGTGATTCAAACCACATGAGCCACAGCGCAAGCGGCATACGAGTGGTGATTGTTGGGGCAGGACCGGCTGGTATGGCGGCAGCGGTCCGCGCACAGGAAAGCGGCGCGCGGGTCACGTTGATCGATGATAATGCGGGTGCGGGCGGCCAGATCTGGCGCGGCGGCAGCCATTCTATTTGGTTCGAACAACTCCGTGACGCCAAGGTTGAAATGCTGACCGGGGCGCAAGTCGTGTCCGGAAATTTGGGGGCACACACGCTGCTGCTGGAGCACGCGCATCGCCCGGTGGAAGTACCGTTCGACAAGCTGATTTTGGCGACCGGCGCGAGAGAACTTTTCCTGCCCTTTCCCGGCTGGACACTGCCGGGCATTTTTGGCGTCGGCGGCTTGCAGGCGCTGGCGAAATCGGGTTGGC
The DNA here is from genome assembly GCA_036488895.1 of Bryobacteraceae bacterium. Classification (GTDB taxonomy): domain Bacteria; phylum Acidobacteriota; class Terriglobia; order Bryobacterales; family Bryobacteraceae; genus Bog-105. The sequence continues at coordinate 40,463 of DASXGT010000217.1, forward strand.
CTATTCGCGGAAAACGCGTTGTGGTGGCGGGGACAGGACCGCTGCTGCTGGCCGTTGCCGTTTACCTTCGTAGGCATGGCGCAAAGGTTACGTTGCTGGCCGAGCAGGCAGACCGGAGCGCGGTGATGAACTTTGCGTTCGGGCTGCTTCGCCGCCGCGAAAAACTGACGCAAGCGGCTGGCCTGCAACTCGCACTCACCGGCATTCGAAAACGCTATGGATGTTGGGTGGAATCAGCGCAGGGCGACGGCAAGCTGGAACTGCTACGCATCCGGCAGCGCGGCAGGATCCGGCTGGAACGATGCGATTTCGCCGCCATCGCTTATGGATTGTGTCCCAATATTGAGCTGGCATCGTTGCTGGGATGCCGCGTGAACAACCACATCGCCGCGCCGTCTATCGATGTGGATGAGTTTCAACAATCGTCCATCCCGGATATTTTTTGCGCGGGAGAATGCACCGGCATCGGCGGCGTGGAACTTTCGCTGATTGAGGGTGAAATTGCGGGCTATGCCGCGTGCGGGATCTTTGATCGAGCGAGCGCCTTGTTCATGCAAAGAAGCGAAGGCAAAGGTTTTGCCAACGCGTTGAACGCTACCTTCGGGCTGCGCCGGGAGTTGAAGGAATTGCCGAAGCCGGAAACGCTGGTCTGCCGTTGCGAGGACGTGAGCTTCGCCCACTTGCAGGAATACCCTTCGTTTCAAGCGGCCAAGCTGCATACGCGCTGCGGCATGGGTGCGTGTCAGGGCCGCATTTGCGGACCCGCCGCGCGTTTTTTATTTGGATGGGAGGATGCATCCTTTCGTCCGCCGGTTTTGCCTGCCAGAATCGGCACGTTGTTGCATGGGGCAACACAGGTAACAACACGTGCAACAACCCAGGAGTCAATAAAAGAATGAAAAATATGGAATGGCGGGGTGTTCTTCCCGCAATCACTACTCCGTTTCACGACGATCTTTCCGTGGACCACGCCTTTCTGGCCAAGCACTGCCAATGGCTGGTGGAGAACGGCTGCAAGGGCGTGGTGGCGCTGGGCTCATTGGGCGAAGGCGCGACGTTAACCTTCGCCGAGAAACAGCAAGTACTAGAGACGTGTATCAAGGCCATTGGGGACCGTGCATTCGTTGTAGCGGGCATTTCGTCATTGAGCACGGCGGAGGCGGTGGCGATTGCGCAAGCCGCGGAGCGTGCAGGCTGCCATGGCGTGATGGTGCTGCCGCCGTATGTTTACCTGGGCGATTGGCGCGAGACGAAAGCGCATGTGGGGGCGATACTGGCGGCCACCGGGCTTTCAGCGATGCTTTACAACAATCCGGTGGCTTATACGATTGATTTTCTGCCGGAGCAAGTACAGGAATTGCTGCGGGAGTATCCGACGCTGCATGCGATCAAGGAATCCAGCACCGATGTGCGGAGAGTGACTGCGCTGCGCGGAATTGCCGGCGACCGGTTGCAGATTTTGGTGGGCGTGGACGATTTGGTGGTGGAGGCGGTGGGCGCAGGCGCCGTGGGTTGGATCGCTGGATTGGTGAACGCGTTTCCGAAGGAATCGGTAAGGTTGTTCGACTTGGCCGCCGCGGGCAAAACACAGGAAGCGTTTGAATTATACAAATGGTTTCTCCCGCTGCTGCGGATGGACACGGTTCCGAAGTTCGTGCAATTGATCAAACTGGTGCAAGAGCAAGTAGGCATGGGCAGCCAAGTGGTTCGTCCGCCGCGTTTGGTGCTGAGTCGCACGGAGTTGGAAGAGCAGCGACGCATTATTGATGAGTGCTTGGCCACGCGGCAGCAGTCTTGATAACAAAGATTGGCGGCTTTGCATGGCGAAGGAGAACCGATGAAACCGATATTTGCATTGCTGCTATTAATTAGCTGCAAGCTGCTGCCGGCGGCTGATTATCCGGCCCAAACCGAGGGAGATTGGACTAGCAAAGACTTTCAATTTTCAACCGGTGAGACATTACCCGAGTTCCGGCTGCATTACATCACGCTGGGCACACCCAGGCGCGACGCCAAAGGCGTGGTGAATAACGCGGTGTTGATCATGCATGGCACCGGGGGCAGCGGGCGCGCGTTTCTGGGCGCTCGATTCGGCGGCGTGCTTTTTGGACCGGGACAGTTGCTGGACGCGTCGAAATACTTCATTATTCTTCCGGACGCGATTGGCCATGGCAAATCGAGCAAGCCCAGCGATGGAATGCACATGCGCTTTCCCAAGTACACGTACACCGACATGATCCATGCCGATTACCGGATGATTACGGAGAAGTTGAACGTGAACCATCTACGGCTGGTGATGGGCACATCCATGGGCGCCATGAATAGCTGGGATTGGGGCTGGATGTATCCGGATTTCATGGATGCGCTGATGCCGCTTGCGAGCAATGCGGTGGAGATTGCCGGACGCAATTGGATGCTGCGGCAGATGATGATCAATGCCATTGAGATGGACCCCGAGTGGAAGAAGGGCGAATATACCAAGCCACCGATCCATGGACTTACTTGCGCGGAATACTTGCTGTCGGTGATGACCAGCAGCCCGCTTCAGATGCAGAAGACCATGCCCACCCACGCGCAGGTGGTGAAGGCGGTGGACGCATTTCCGGAGCGCGCCGCTCATCAGGACGCGAACGACATGATTTACCAATTAGAAGCGTCACGCTTGTATAACCCCGATCCGAATCTTGGCAAGATCAAAGCGCCGCTGCTGGCCATCAACTCTGCCGACGACCAGGTGAATCCTCCGGAGTTAGGTATCGCCGAGCGGGAGATCAAGAAAGTGGCGCATGGCCGCTTCATACTGCTGCCGATTACTGATGAGACACGCGGACACGGCACGCACTCCATCCCGGCCATCTGGGGCAAGTATTTAGCGGAGTTGTTAGACGAGTCCGCCAAGCGGTAACTGTTCGATACGGTAATCTGTTCAATACTCAATGTTGTACTCATTTTTTCGCTCCACTGTACTTGCCGCCATCGCGTTGCAAGGTTTAACTCTCGCGGCGCAAGGCTTGCAGAGCCAAGATCTTTATCGCTTTCGCTCCGTGAGCGACGTTCAATTTTCGCCGGACGGCAAGCAAATTGCTTACTCCGTCAGCATGAATGACCGACCCGGCCGGCCGTACACACAGATCTGGATTATGGATGTAGCCACGCAAAAGTCGATTCGCGTGGGCGGAGAGAAGGATGCAAGCTCGCATCCGCGCTGGTCGCCCGACGGAAAAATGATTGCTTTCGTGGGCGGCGCGCAGCACGGGCTTAGCTACGTGCGGGCAGACGGCTCCGGAGAGACGTTCCTGACCGCAATGAGCGGCACGAACTCTCCGCTGCCGGGCCAAGGCGAAGATTTCACCTGGTCGCCGGATAGCAAAACCCTCGCTTATGTTTCCTCGACGCCCGGCCCGCAGACAGCCAATGGGCAAGGCGACCCCATCGTGATTACGCGCTATCTTTACAAGCCCACCGCGTCAGAGGGTTTGACGCACTTCAACGACAATAAGCGTCTGCATCTCTATTCCATCGACATCGCCTCAAAGCAGTCAAAGCAATTGACCAGCGGAATTTACGATGAACATTCCATCGACTGGTCGCCGGATGGGCAGGAGATTTTGTTTGTTTCGAACCGCGAGCCGAACTCGGATGAGTTTTTCAACTACGACGTATTTGCTCTGAAAGTTGCTGACGATAGCATTCGAAGAATCACCGCGACGGAAAACTGCGAATACGCGCCCATCTGGTCGCCGGACGGCAAGACCATCGCGCTACTCTCGACCACGCGCGGGATCACGGACCGCGAGACTACCATGGAAGACACCCACGCCTGGGTGATGGATCCCGAGGGTTCGCACCGCCGGGAGGTCGGGACCATTGACGCGCGGCAACACGGGGTCACCTGGTCGCCTGATGGAAAATCGATTTATTTTACTTACCAGGAACGCGGAAACACCCATCTGGCGCGGATGCCGATTGGCGGGGGAAAGCCTGAAATCCTGGTAAATGATATCGGCATGGTGGGCGCATTTTCAGTGAGCAAACAGGACGCGATTGCCTATGACTTCGCGACTGCGTCGGACTTGCCGGAGTTGTACTTAAAAACCAGCACGGCAGCCGGACGGCAGCTTACGTCTTTAAATTCAGAGGTATTGGCGGGAAAAGCCATTGCTCCCACGGAGCCTTTCACGTTTGTCAGCAATGACAATAAATTCGAAGTGGAAGCCTTTCTCACTAAACCGTTGAACATAACCGCTAGCAGCAAACACCCGATGATTGTCAACATCCACGGCGGCCCGCACGGCCAGAACGGCGCCGCGTTTAATTTTAAGAACCAGGTGTACGCGGCCAGAGGTTGGGCGGTTTTACAGGTGAACTATCGCGGATCCACGGGTTACGGCCAGAAATTCGCGGATGCGGTGTTTGGCGATCAGGACGGTAACGAAGGCCAAGATGTGTTGTACGCCGTAAGCGCGGCGGTACGGCGGAATTTGTGGATTGACCGCGAACGCATGGGAATTGAAGGAGTTAGTTATGGCGGCCAGTTGAGCGATTGGCTGATTACACAGACCAATGAATTCAAGGCGGCTATTCCCACGGCGGGTATTTCTAACCTGATCAGCTATAACTACATGACTTACTACAACCAGTACGAGGAAATGGAGTTCGGCCAGTTCTTCCACCAAGGTAGGTTGATGGATGACGCCTGGGAACGGTCCGCGTTAAAGCATGTCTCCAGCGCGCATACTCCCACCATGCTGGTGCATGGCGAGAATGATCCGGATGTGCCGATCGCCGAAGCAGAGCAGTACTTTGTGGCGTTGAAAGATGTGGGCGTAGATACGATTTTTGTGCGTTATCCGCGCGAAGGGCACGGTGTGCGGGAAGTAAAGCATACCGTGGACTGGATTGACCGTTCGATTGCCTGGTACGAGAGTCATTTTCCGAAACCCGGCGCTGAAGCGGTGACAAACGTGCAGCCTTAAATAACCGGCAGCTCGGCTTTGGACGATTACTTTTAATTAAAGATTGACAAAACGAGCTGCCTAACCCTAAGCTATTAAAACACTCCACGGCGAGCATCGGCCCCCTCGTCCCGGGCGCATTCAGGGACAAAGGACGGGGCCATGCACAAAGTTTTGGGGCGGAGCGCGTTTGAGCTTTTATTGTTCTTCGCTGTTAGCAGCAATTTTTTTGGCCAGGTTAATTCCAGCGCCACGCTTTCAGGCACTGTAACGGATAACTCGCACGCCGTGGTTCCAGGCGCGCAGGTACATGTTTCCAGCAAAGAAACCGGCCTGGAACGTACCGCGCTCACTAGTAATAGCGGCATTTATCAGTTCGATTTGTTACCGGCCGGCCATTATCAAGTTCGCATCACGATGCCCGGTTTTGCCACGGCGGCCTTTGAAAATGTTGAGCTAGCGGTCGGCCGCACGACTACCATCGACGGCGCGCTCTCCCCCAGCCAGCAAAACGAGACGATTACGGTTGAATCTTCCGGCGCCGGGCTGGTCGACTTACAAAGAACGGACGTGAGCCGCCCCATCACGCCGGCGGAAGTGGAGACTTTGCCGCTAAACGGGCGCGATTTTGTGAATCTCGCGATTCTTGCTCCGGGCGCGAAACAAGTTCCCTCTTACGACCCGACAAAGGCGCGCATCGGCGTTTTCGCAACGAATGGATCGAGCGGACGTAATGTAAACGTCACCATCAACGGCATTGACAACAAAGATAATACGGTGGGCGGCCCGGTGATGCAGCTGCCCTTGGAAGCCATTCAAGAGTTCAACATCAGCACCCAACGCTTCTCAGCCGTGAATGGCCGCAGCGAGGGCGCGGCCGTGAACGTAATTACTAAATCCGGCACGAATGACTTCCACGGCGCCTTATTTTTCTTTGATCGCGAGTCGGCTTTCAACGCGCTGAACTATTTCGAAAAGACGGAAAACGGCGGCAGCGGACAGAAGGCGGCCTTTAGCCGGCAGCAATTCGGCGGGGCCATCGGCGGCCCTATCAAGAAGGACAAAACATTCATCTTTTTTGCCCTGGAACGGGCGCGCGAGCAGACCAGCCTCAACGTGAACGGAAGCGCTCTGACACAATTGGCGCTGATCACGAATTTGGGAGCAAAACCGGTCGGCAGTATTCCAACACCCTATTTCGACTGGCGTTATAACGGAAGGCTGGATCACCGTATTAATGACAAGAACAACCTATCGGTGAGTTACTCCAACCAGAACAATACCGGCTTGAACGACCAAGCGTCTTCGAGCGGCGATGTATCGACCGGAAACTTCACTACGAACCAACTCATTATCGCCAATGCGACGCTCAGCACGGTGGTGGCGCCCTCGGTGGTCAACGTCTTTACGGCCGGCTATCAATACTGGCACAACCTGATTGCGACCAACACGCCGACAACTAACCTGACATTCCCCTCCGCTGTTATCGGCACTTCCAGTTCCGTGCCGCAGGAAAATGTGCAGAGAAAGTGGCAGTGGAAAGACGACATGGCGGTAGAGAAAGGGAAACATTCGTTGAAGTTCGGTGTGGATTATGTCTGGGCGCCACAAATTGCGGGATCTCTAGGAGCGGTGACGCCCACCGTGACTTTCTTCGACAATCCAAGCGTGATCCTGGGAAATCCGGCACTGTATCCGCAAGGTTTCGCGACTCCGGGCGCGGTCCAATCCATTAGCCAATCGAATCTGGGCGACCGTACTTTCGGCGAGCATGCCAAAATGTTCGGCCTTTACTTTCAGGATGATTGGAAGATTAAGTCTAACTTGACCGTTAACCTGGGTCTTCGTTGGGACAAGGATTATGGCCTGAACGGCGGCGATCAACAAGTCAATGCCCGTGGTTACCTGGATTTGAAAGCGATCGGCAGCCCCTACGCCGGCGGTCTTCCACAAAACGATAACAAGGATTTCAGCCCGCGCATCGGGCTTGCCTATGACTTGAAGGGAAACGGGAAGCATGTCTTCCGCCTTGGTTACGGCCTGTATTACGGCCAAACCTTTATCAATATTCCGCTCTTCATGGAACAGCAGGCTAACGCCACCATTTACTCATCGGCCAGCTATACAAGCAGCGCGCCGGGCAGCCCCACGGCTAGCGTCCTGCCGAGCGGACAGTTGCTATCGGCGTGGCGCTTTGGAGTGGACCCGATTCCTCCGCAGCTTCCAGGATCGACTCAGCTAACAGGCGCCAGCACGGTAGCGCAGATTATGGATCCGAACTACCGGAACCCTTATAGCGAACAGGTCAACGGCGGTTACACGTGGAGCGTCACTTCGAATTCGGTGATTGAAGCGGAGTATGTTCACGAACTCGGTTTACATGAGAGCAAGACGATTGTGATTAATCCGCAGATTAACGGCGTTCGCTATACAACCGCGCTGCTGCAAGCGGCCGGATTGCCGGTCGTCGGCCAGTTCCGCGTATATATGCCCATCGGCCGCAGCCGCTATGACGGCATGAATCTTTCCTACCGGCGCCGGTTCAGCAAGCGCTTCTCAGTGAACGCTACCTACACTTTGTCAAAAAGCGTGGCGTACAACGGTAACTCCGCGGCGTTCGGAAATGCACCGACTAGCCTGACGAACTGGTTTTCGGCGGCGGACTTCGGGCCTACTCCTTCCGATGAGCGGCATCACGTAACCGCCAGCGGGTTGGTAGCGCTGCCCTGGCATATCCAGTTTGCGCCCATCATGCAGGTGGGAAGCGGGCGGCCGTACACCGCTTTGGAAGGCATCAACGATACGTTCGGCTATGGCGGCGGGGCGGGCAACACACACGCCATTGTCCTTAACAGTGATCCCAACAACTTATCGGCTACCGCTAAATACACCGCCACGCAGTTACAATCGTGCATCGCGGCGGGTACGTGCCACGAGGTGCCTTATGATTCGCTGCGCGGCGCACCATTCTTTCAACTTGATGCACGCGTTAGCCGGATTTTTAACTTCGGCGAACGTGCCAAGCTGGAGTTAATTTTCCAGGCCTTTAACTTAACGAACCACGCTAACTTTGGCTCGCAGTATCAAACCAGCATTCGCGCCTCGAATTTTGGGCAACCCATTAATTTCATAGGAGGCACTGGCGTCATTATTCCAAAATCGTTCTCGGGCGAATTCGGGGCTCGTTTTAGTTTTTAAACGTAAGCCGCATGACGAGGACTTGTTAGCGGCCGTTAACCCGGCCCATTTAACATTGACAAAGCAAGCTTCCCGACCCTACACTGTGAGATCACTCTCAGCAGAGCATCTCGCCCCCTCGTCGTGGGCACATTCAGGGACAAAGGAAGAATTATGTATAAGTTTTGGCGGCAGAGCGCGCTTGCGGCTCTGCTGTTTCTTGCTGTCTCCAATAATTTTTTTGGGCAAATTAATGCCAGCGCCACGCTTTCAGGCACGGTAACCGATAAAACCGGCGCCGTCATTCCGGGTGCTCAAATACATATCGCCGGTAAAGAAACGGGGCTGGAGCGCCAGACAGCAACCACCACTAGCGGGGGATATCAGTTCGATTTATTGCCGGCGGGCCACTATGAAGTTCGCGTCACGATGACCGGTTTTGCAATCGGAGTATTTCAAAATGTCGAGTTAGCCGTCGGCCGCACGACGACGATTGATGCGTCGCTGGCTCCGAGCCAACAAAACGAGACGATCACGGTCGAATCTTCCGGCGCGGCACTCATAGACACGCAGCGGACCGATGTAAGCCGCGCGATTTCACCGGCTGAGGTGCAGACCTTGCCACTGAATGGGCGGGATTTCGTCAATTTGGCAATTTTGGCGCCGGGCGCGCGCCAAGTTCCTTCCTACGATCCGACAAAGTCACGCATCGGCGTCTTTGCTACCAACGGCTCCAGCGGACGTAACGTGAACGTGACCATCAACGGCGTAGACAACAAAGACAATACCGTCGGTGGACCCGTGATGCAGCTTCCACTTGAAGCGATTGACGAATTCAATATCAGCACGCAGCGTTTCTCGGCTGCGAATGGCCGCAGCGAAGGCGCGGCGGTGAACGTGATCACCAAATCCGGCACCAACGACTTCCATGGAACACTTTATTTCTACGATCGTGAATCCGCTTTTGACACGCTGAACTATTTCGAACAGACAGCACACGGCGGCAGCGGGCAAAAGGCGGATTTCAGCCGGCAGCAATTCGGCGGCTCCATCGGCGGCCCGATTAAAAAAGACAAGACATTTATCTTTTTCACCTTGGAACGCGCGCGCGAGCAGACCAGCATCAACGTCTCAGGCACTGCGCTGACGCAATTGAACCTGATTACCAGCCTGGGGGCGAAGCCAGGCTCTAGTATTCCGACGCCCTATTTTGATTGGCGTTATAACGGACGCCTGGACCACCGCATCAATGACAAAAACAATTTGTCATTCAGCTATTCCAACCAAAACAATACCGGCTTGAACGATCAGGCTGTTTCAACGAACGACCTGACGGCCACCAACTTCACTACGAATCAGCTGATCATCGCCAACGTCACGCTCAATTCCGTATTGAGCCCGACGGTTGTCAACGCCTTTACGGCCGGATATCAATACTGGCATAACTTAATTGGCTCTAATACGCCCACAACTTCGCTCATCTTTCCCTCCGCCAGCATCGGCACTTCGGGCAACGTGCCGCAGGAAAACGTGCAGCGCAAATGGCAGTTCAAGGATGATATTGCCTTTGAAAAAGGAAAGCACTCGCTGAAAATGGGCGTGGATTATGTCTACGTGCCGAAGATAGGCGGGTCATTCGCCACGGATGCAAGTCCACAGGTTACCTTCCTCCAAGACCCCAGCGTAATCCTCGGAAATCCTGCTCTGTATCCGCAGGGCTTCGCCACAGCGGGCCTGGTGCAATCCATCGTCGAGGCCAACACTGGCGACCCTTCCTTCAAGGAGCATGCCCAAATGTTTGGCGTGTATTTCCAGGATGACTGGAAAGTCACGCGCAGGTTAACCGTCGACCTGGGTCTCCGCTGGGACAAAGATTTTAACCTGAACGGCGGCTACATTCAGCCCCTTTCACGTGGTTATCTTGACCTTAAGGCGATTGGCAGTCCCTATGCGGGCGGCATTCCGCAAAACGACAACAAGGACTTCAGCCCACGCGTGGGAATCGCGTATGACCTTCTGGGGAATGGGAAACATATCCTTCGGGCAGGCTACGGTATCTACTTTGGCCAGACGTTCCAGAACGTCCCGCTGTTCATGGAGCAGCAGGCCAACGCGACGATTTTTGCCACAACCAGTTATACGAGCACTGGGCCGGGTAGCACCACGGCGAGTGTGCTGCCGAGCGGCCAGTTGCTTTCCGCTTACCGGTATGGCGTCGATCCGTTTCCTAAGCCGGCTCCGGCGTCTACGCAGCTGACGGGGTCTAGCACGACGGCGCAAGTTATCGATCCGAACTACCGGAATCCTTACAGCGAACAGGCAAACGTTGGCTATAGCTGGAATGTCACGTCCGATTCGGTCATCGAAGCGGAATATATTCACGAACTAGGCCTGCACGAGAGCAAGACGATTGCGATTAATCCGCAGATTAATGGCGTTCGTTATACAACTGCTCTGCTGCAAGCCGCTGGCTTGCCGGTGATTGGGCGGTTCAGCGTGTATATGCCCATCGGGCGCAGCCGCTACGACGGCATGAACCTTTCTTACCGGCGCCGGTTCAGCAAGCGCTTTTCGGTCAACGCCACTTACACGTTGTCGCGCAGCCTGGCATACAACGGCAACTCAGCGGCGTTCGGAAATCAGCCGACGAATTTGCTGAATTGGTTCTCGGCGGCGGACTTTGGGCCTACGCCTTCCGACGAATTGCATCACTTTATCATCAGCGGCGTAGTGAACTTCCCCTGGCATATTCAGTTCGCACCTATTCTGCAAGCAGCGAGCGGACGTCCTTATGTGCCGCTCGAAGGCATCAATGACACATTCGCCTACGGCGGAGGCGCGGGCAGCACGCACGCCATTGTGCTGAATAGCGACCCCACCAACTTGAAGGCGACCGTTGGCTACACCGCTACGCAACTGCAATCCTGCATCGCGGCAAACACCTGCCATCAAGTGTCCTATGATTCGCTGCGCGGCGCGCCTTTCTTCCAATTGGATGCACGCCTCAGCCGTATCTTCAACTTGGGCGAAAAAATGAAGCTGGAATTGATGTTCCAAGCCTTCGACTTGACCAATCACGCGAATTTCGGCTCGGCGTATGGAACCAACATTCGCGCCAGTAACTTTGAACAGCCTACCGGTTTCATTGGAGGCACCGGCGTCATTATTCCGAAGTCATTCTCCGGTGAATTCGGCGCTAAGTTTAGTTTCTAGTCATGAAGTGCACAGCTCTCGCGCGGCTTAGTTTCCTGTTTCTGCTTCTGCCGGTATGCGCGTTACCGGCGGAAGCGCCTCACACAAAACTGAAAATTGAAGCGACGGTTCGCGGCGCGGACGGCAAGCCTCTGGATGGTCACTTAGTTGTGATTTTGTCCCGCGATGCTTCCGCCGAGCCGCGGACGCAGTTTACGCCGTATGCCATCAGCTCTCAGTTTCAAGATCAATTTCAGGATTTACATTTCCGGGCTTCGCAACAGGCCTTTGGTGTGGATGCAGATTCGCTCGCGCCTGGGAAGCCGATCACAGTGGACGAAGGAACCATCGGTTTTCCGGCGAAGCATTTAGCCGATATCCCGCCCGGCGATTACTATGTCCAGGGCGTGTTTAATGTTTACGAAACATATCATTTGGCCAGTGGAAAAACGGTGAAGCTTGCGCCGGACCGGGGCGAGGGGCAGCATTGGGCGACCAAGCCGGGTAATTTTTATTCGACTCCCGTGAAGCTTCACGTGGACCCCACAGCTGGCGGAACGTTAAAGCTTACTCTCGACAAAATCATTCCTCCGATACCGCGCGCGAGTGACACCAAGTATCTGAAACATATTCAGATCAAGAGCGAGAAGCTGTCGCAGTTTTGGGGACGGGATGTATTCTTAGGCGCTAACGTGCTGCTGCCGGAGGGCTGGGAGGAACATCCGAATGCACGTTATCCGTTGATCGTCTATCAGAGCCACTTTCCGGGAAATCATGCGGCTAACGTGGATTTCCGCAGTACGCCGCCGACCGCGGGAATGACGGGGCGCGAGCGCTCCAGCGCCGAATACGGGTACAAGCTCTATCAGGATTGGACTTCGGGACGTTTACCGCACGTTATTTTAATCAGCATTCAACATGCGAACCCATACTTTGACGATTCCTATGCGGTGAATTCCGCGAACCTTGGACCCTATGGAGACGCCATCATTGAGGAACTGATTCCGGAAGTGGAGAAGCGTTTCCGGGGTATTGGGCAGGGTTGGGCGCGTGCCACTTACGGCGGTTCCACGGGCGGCTGGGAATGCATCGCTCACCAGATTCTCTATCCGGATTTTTATAACGGCGTCTGGACGAACGGTCCGGATGCAACCGATTTCCACGCGCTGCAGAACGTGGATCTTTATAACGACACGAACGCGTATTACCGCATTGGCTATTGGGGCGAGAAAGTGCCGATTGCTTCCCAGCGCCTACCCGATGGGACGATCATCGGCGAGATGGAGTTGGACAACCGCTATGAGTATGTTCAAGGCACGCATGGGCGCGCCGGGCAGCAGTGGGATATTTTGCAGGCGGTCTTTTCGCCGGCCGGCGCGGATGGCTATCCGCAGCCGATTTACGACAAGCTGACCGGAACAATTGACAAGCAAGTGGCGGCGTACTGGCATGACCACTACGACTTGAACGTCATTCTGCAGCGGGATTGGAAAACATTGGGCCCGAAGCTGGAAGGCAAGCTGCATTTCATCGCGGGCGAGAGCGACCGTTATTTCCAGAACAATGACGTGCACCTGATGGAAAATTTCCTGAAGACCACGACGAATCCGCACTCGGATGCGACCTTCGATTATGGTTTCCGGCGCGGACACGAATACACGGGAGCGCCCGGTGAATCGGCAACGGAGGCCTCAGGAACGCAGACGCAACGCCTGCTTCCGTTGATGGTGGAGCATTTTCTGCAGACTGCGCCGCCGGGAGCGGACACTACTTCCTGGCGTTATTAAAATCTGAATTTATGAATAAGCTCCGCACTTTTGTTTTCCTCCTTTTCGCTTGTCCGCTCATACATGCACAAAGGAGCGCGGCTCCCCCTCCGCCGCCTGCGGCAACTCCTCCAGCGGAATCGAACATGGCATTCATTCGCGAGAATTACTCCAAATATGAGTACCGCGTTGCGATGCGCGACGGGATCAAGCTATTTACCACGGTGTATGTTCCGAAAGATGTTGCGGGGGAAGGGCGTACGTATCCGATCCTGCTGGAGCGCACGCCTTACACGGTTGCGCCATACGGTGAAGATGAGTTTCCCGCGAACGTAGGGCCTTCACCGATGTTTTCGCACGAGAAGTTCATATTCGCTTATCAGGATGCGCGCGGGCGCTACATGAGCGAGGGTGATTTTACAATCGTGCGTCCGATTAAGGCCAACAAGGGCCCTAAAGATACGGACGAAAGCACGGACGCCTACGACACGATTGACTGGCTGGTGAAGAACGTTCAAGGCAATACCGGGAAAGTGGGAGTTTGGGGCATTTCGCAGCCGGGCTTTTTCGCGACCGCCGCCATGATTGACGCGCATCCGGCGTTGGTGGCGGTTTCTCCGCAGGCGCCGGTAACGGATTACTACCTGGGCGACGATAGTTACCACAATGGCGCATTCATGCTGGCGGCGAGGTTTAACATGTACCAAGGTTTTCGCCCGCGTGGTGAGACGGTGACGACGCCACCGGCGGCGCTGCCCTTTGATTACGGCACACCCGACGGATACGACTTCTATCTCAATCTAGGTACGCTGGCGAATGCGGATGAACGCTATTTTAAAAACGCGCAGCCTTATTGGTCGATGAACGTCAAGAATCCCACTTACAACGAATTTTGGCAGGCACGCTCAGTGTGGAAGCACTTGTACAACATCAAGCCCGCGGTGATGCTGGTGGGCGGCTGGTATGACGCGGAGGATCCAGTGGGGTTGTTCCGGCAGTTTGATTTTATGAAAAAGAACTCGCCGGATACCAAGGACATGATTGTGGTGGGACCGTGGACACACGGCGGCTTTGCGCGCGGCGATGGAGATAAGGTAGGCAATATCAGCTTCGGTTCAAAGACGGCGCTTTACTTCCGCGAGAAGATTGAATTCCCGTTTTTCATGCATTACCTGAAGGGCAAGGACGTGGGCACGCTGCCGAAGGCGTGGGTTTTTGAGACAGGCGTGAACGAATGGCATAAGTACGACGCTTGGCCTCCCAAGGAAGCAAAGAAGACCACCTTGTATCTGGATGAGAAGAGCAAAATTTCTTGGGCGCAGGGCGCGGACAAAGGCTTTGACGAGTATATTTCGGATCCGGCGAAGCCGATTCCCTACATCGGCCACGTGTTGATGGGAATGCGTTATGACTACATGACGGAAGATCAGCGTTTCGCGGCGCA
>DASXGT010000250.1:0-4934 GCA_036488895.1 Bryobacteraceae bacterium
ACGTGCCGTCCGGAGGGCCGCTTCATCTCAAAACGGATAAAAGGGCGTTGGATGTTGGAGCGAGCCAAGTCGCTGGTTTGGAGCCGTTCCACTTCTCTCTTGCGCGAAGTCACCTGGCTGGCGCGGGTACCGGCCGAGAACCGGGCGATAAATTCGTTTAATTGCGAAATCTTCTTCTCGCGCTGGGCGTTTTCGGATTCAATCCGCGCGCGAACCTGCGTTTTTTGCAGGACCATATCGTCGTAGCCGCCCGTGTAGGTGATGATCGTCTGGTAATCGATATCGGCGGTATGCGTGCAAACGCTATTCAGGAAGTGGCGATCGTGCGAAATTGCGATCAGCGTCCCTTCGTAATGCGTTAGAAAATTCTGCAGCCAGTGGATGGATTCAAGATCGAGATAGTTTGTCGGTTCGTCCAGCAGCAGCGCGGCCGGATGGCCGAACAAAGCCTGCGCCAACAGGACGCGCACCTTCTGGCCGCCTTGTAATTCGCCCATGCGGCGGTCATGCATCGGCTCGGGAATGCCCAGGCCGTCGAGCAATACCGCGGCATCGCTCTCGGCCGTGTAGCCGTCTTCCTCGGCGACCACGCCTTCGAGCTCGCCCAGGCGCATGCCGTCGTCGTCTGTGAGGTCGGTTTTCGAGTAAAGCGTCTCGCGTTCTTCCAGGGCGTTCCATAACGGAAGATTGCCCATAATGACCGTATCGATCACACGGTATTGGTCAAAAGCGAACTGGTCTTGACGCAAGATACCAAGCTTTTTCGGGCGGACGACAGTACCTTTCTGCGCCTCCAATTCGCCCGAGAGCAGTTTCATGAAGGTGGATTTGCCTGCTCCGTTAGGTCCGGTGAGACCATAGCGGCGGCCGGCTAGAAAGGCTGTAGTGACATCCTCGAACAGGATTTTAGCGCCGTAACGCATGCTGACATTGCTGACTGAAATCATGGGAGAAAAGCAGGCGGGAACTTTTAGTTTATCGCATCGCGATTCGCGGGCCCATTGAGCCGAAGAATTTCTTTACAATTTTTATACTAGCGGTTCATCGAAAGTTCACGTAGTATGAAAGTCACCCCACGTTCGGTTTCACCATAGGCCCCGCTCTGCCTGCTCTCTCTTGAAAGGTTTATATGCTTCGTCCGTTGCGGGTTGCTTCTCTCTTTTTAGTGTTTGCTTGCGCTTATCTGCAGGCTCAGACGTCAGGCCGGATTTTGGGACAGGTTACCGATCCCAGCCAGGCAGTGATTCCAGATTCCCGGGTAACCGCCGAGAGCGTGGCGACGGGAGTCAAGCGGGCAACGCTGTCTGATTCGCAGGGCCGGTACGTGTTTTCGGATTTGCCGATCGGCGTCTATCGTGTTTCGGCGGAAGCTAAAGGCTTCCAAACACAAGCTCATACGGATGTCACGCTGACGGTAGCCAGCACAGTAACGGTGAATTTTCCGCTCGCGCCGGGCGCTGTTTCGGAAACAGTGCAAGTGACGAGCGAAGCCGAGGCAATTAACATTGACGCGGCAAACGGCACACTGATGAACAACAGGAAAGTAATGGACTTGCCCATAAACGGGCGCGACTATGCCCGCTTTAGCCTGTTCACGCCTGGTGCGGTCGCGGTGAATAACTACATAGCCGATCTCACCTTCAATGGAATGCACTCTGTTCATAACCAGTTCTCTATCGATGGCATTGACGCTTCGCGCGTAGATCAACCCTACATGGCGAACGGTTTTGAACGCGGCGCACGATTGCTGACGGGCAGCCTGGACACCGTCGAAGAGTTTCGCGTGCAAACGAGCAACTATGCCGCGGAGTACGGCCGGGCGGCCGGAAGCGACGTTCGCGTCGTCACCAAGAGCGGCACCAATCTCTTCCACGGGTCGGTCTATGACTTTTTTCGAAACGACATTTTCGACGCGCGAAATTTTTTTAACACCAAGCCACGCGCAATGCCGGAAATTCGCTATAACGATTTCGGCGGTAATTTTTCAGGCCCGATTGTAAAAGACAAGACCTTCTTTTTCGCGAACTATGAAGGTTCGCGGCAGCGCATCGGCATTACTGGGAGCGGCACTGTGCCGAGCGACGCATTACGTTCGCAGGTTTTAGCCACATCGCCGCAGTTGGCCATTCTGTTGGCGCAATTTCCGTCGGGCCAAACCACAGCCCCCGGCTCCATGATTAGCAGCTATACAACTTCGGCTGTCTCGCAGGTCAGAGAGGATACCGGCAGTATCAAGGTCGATCACTATTTCAGTCCGAAAGATCATATCTTTGTGCGCTTTAACCTGAACGACTCATTTGTGACAGGTCCGTTGTTCGGCGTTACCGCATCGGCATTGGGCGTCAACGACCACCAGATTGTGCCAATTACCACCACGAATTCCGCCGTCAGCTATCAGCACATTTTTAATCCGAACGTGGTCAACGATTTTCTGGCGGGCGAACAGCGGTGGGGCAGCCAGCTCAATTCGGAAGAATCGGTGCCGCAAGTATCGATCACAGGCCTCACGGTGGTTCCCGGTAATAACGGTTTCTCGCGCACGAACAGCACCTTGTATCAATATGGCGATACCATCAGTTGGACCAAGGGCGCGCACACGATCAAGTTCGGGGCTAATCTTTGGAAATCGGAAGTGAATGCGCTCAGCCATCCTACGCTAAAGCTCAGCTATACTTCCATTCAGAATTTCATTAATGACAGCCTTTTTTCAGCCACATACAGCGGCGGCAATCCGGGCAGCGGGCTTCGGCAATCGTGGGTGGGGGCTTTCGTGCAGGATACCTGGCGAGTACGTCCGGGGCTGACGATCGACTACGGTTTGCATTATGACATCGGCACTCCCAACCATGAAGTACAAGGCAAAGATGAGGCTTTCGACGTGAGGACTATGGCCCTAGGCGCAGCGGGAGGCCAGTGGTACAAAATGAACAAAACCGACTTTGCGCCTCGTCTCGGCATCGCTTGGCAGCCTCTGGAGAAGACCGTCATCCGCGCCGGTTACGGGATCTTTTACCAGCAAATGCCTCCCGGCTTCGGCAGCGGAGTTGTAACCAACTTGGTAAGCGGCAATTATCAGTTGCTTCAATCTCAATATCCTAGCCTCAGCTATCCGGTTACAGTGACCGGCGGTAACAGCACCACCACCTTGGGTGGGTTCAATTGGAATCATCCTGATACTTATGCCCAGCAGTGGAACTTCACCATTAACCAACAGATAGCGGCTGACACCGTATTGCAAGTAGCCTATGTCGGCAACCACGGCGTGAACTTGCGTAATTCACGCAATATCAACTTGATCAACCCAGCCACCGGCGCGCGCTACATGCCGCAATACGGCAACGTCAACATCGAATATGACGATGCGCAAAGCAGTTACAATGGCCTGCAAGTGAGCTTGAACAAGCGCCTCTCGCACGGCCTATTATTCTCTTTCAACTACACCTACTCCAAGGCGATTGATGATGTGCAGGATTATGGTTTGTATACGGCTTCGCCGCAAAACATGAATTGCCTGAGCTGCGATCGCGGATTAGGGACGAATGATATTCGTAATAATGCTTCGGCCAATTTTATCTACACTCTGCCTTTCGGTAAAGGCCAGCGTTTCCTGGGCAATGCGAATGGCTTCACGCAGCGAGTGCTGGGCGGTTGGCAGTTCAACCTGCTGGCGTTGGCGCATAGCGGTATCGCGTATACGCCCATGATTGGAGTCAATACATCGGGGGATAGTAATACTACAAATCAACGGCCAAACGTGGTCGCGGGTGTTAGTAGTGTTCCGTCCAACCAGAGCATCACTGATTTTTGGAATCCAGCCGCCTTCTCGATCCCCGTAAAGGGGACGTTTGGCAATGCCGGACGGGGCACGCTTACTGGTCCCGACTTCTGGAATTTCGACACTTCGCTGTTCAAAGATATACCTTTTTCCGAACGGACGAAGCTTACATTCCGGGCTGAGATCTTTAACGTCTTTAATCACCCGAATTTCGATACGCCTTACAACATCGTCGGCACAAGTACCTTTGGTCAAATCCTGAATACGTTCGGCCGGACGCTCGGAAATGGCACCTCGCGCCAAATGCAGCTATCACTCAGGTTTACTTTCTAATGAGTATAAGATTCACGGCACTTTTATTTTCAGTCGGTCTGGCGGCTTCGCTGATTGCGGCTGAGCCCGAGAAGGAAAAAGGGCCCACCAAGCTCCCGCTCAAGGCGGAGCGGAGCGTGGCGTTTGAAACGGATGAAGGAACCTGGCTATCGCTGGATCTTTCGCCGGATGGAAAGACCATCGTCTTTGAGTTGCTCGGCGACCTTTATACGCTACCGATCAGCGGTGGAGAGGCAAAGCCGCTGCTGACCGGCATGGCGATGGAAACACAGCCGCGCTTTTCGCCGGACGGAAAAGAAATTGCATTCCTCAGTGACCGCGATGGCGCCGAAAATGTATGGACCGTGCAGGCGGATGGCTCCAACCCGCGCAAACTGAGCGACGAAAAGCGTGCTGAGTTTGTCTCGCCGGCTTGGTCACCCGATGGCCAGTATGTGTTCGTTTCGAAGTCGGGCTCGCATCTGGGCGCGAATGAGCTTTGGATGTATCACCGGCTGGGTGGGGGCGCCGGTATCCAGGTGACGAAATCAAAATTAAAACCCGACGCGCCGCGCGATGACTGGAACAACGATTTGGGCGCGACGTTTTCGTCGGATGGAAAGTTTGTCTATTTCGCCAGGCGCAAGCGCAACTTTAGCTATAACGTCACATTTCCGCTCTGGCAATTGGTCAGGCGCAACCTGGTGACCGGAGACGAAGACAGCATCACAAATCTGGCGGGAAGCGCCTTCCGTCCAGCCGTTTCACGGGATGGCAAATACCTGGTCTACGCCACGCGGTATGAACAGCAAACGCAGCTTCGCGTTCGCGAACTGGCAACGGGAGA
>DASXGT010000253.1:0-2478 GCA_036488895.1 Bryobacteraceae bacterium
CCTTTAAGCGTTGGCACAACACCACGCCAGACGCTTTTCGCAAGCAAAGGTGCAATTCACCGCTTGCGAATCGGGTGGGATAGAACGCCCCATGCACCGCTCGCAGCGGCAATGCGAGGCGTTACGTATAGCAGCCTGAACGCGACTACCGCACCGGCCGCTTCCGAAGCTGCAAGCAGCATGGCGGTAGCCTGGAATGGAAGTCTCCAGACGCCGGCTTGCAGGTGCATGACTTGATCCGGACCATGCGCGATGAAATGGTTCCAGAGACCGAACAGTAGCGCGCCACTCGTTGCCGCGAACAAAATGGCTGCGCCAAGGCGTTGCCGACATGACCTTAACAAAAAGAGTCCGGCGATCGGCCCAATTCCGACGACACAGAGAACATAAAGGCTGGCCCATGCAGACAGTTCGACGTTCAACGCCGCGTGCGCCGCGCCGTGAACGGGCATGAGAACCGTATGCGCTGACACGATCAGTGCGGCTGCAATCATAGATCTTCGGCGCCCAGGACGGGCTCCTTCGGCCAGAATCGTTTGCCTGCGAGAACCAAGTAGAGAATTCATTCTTTGACAATGATGCTATCGAGAGCGTTTATCGGGCAATGGCGGTCCGCGACAATCCATTGATCGAACGCGCCAACTCCCGCGAGTAGCCGCTCGCCGGGAATTGTGATTCTTGGCAACCAGCAAATTGCTCGCTATGCCAAAAATTTCCAAGTAGTGTCCAATTGGTGTGTAAAGGAGAAGTTGCTGGGCCACGTAGTCCAAGTTGCTGTGGTAGTGTCAAGCGTTTTGTGTAAATTCGTTCTCTGAAATATCTATCCTGTCCTCGTTCCCGCCGGAGCCGCCCGTCGCATTGGTATCCAAGCGGCAAAACGGCGCGGAGCGGGCAAGGGCGCGACGCTTTGCGGCGCGGCGTCAGCGAACATTTGCCGGCGAGCACCGTTTTGCGATCTCAAAAGCACACGGGCGGCTCTGGTGGGTTCGAGGACCCTTGCTCCCGCTGGTGAGCTTTGAGCGGTTTGGGTTTCGGTCGCTTTGGTCGATTCAGTTCCTTTCCAACGCTGGCATGCGCTCCGGCCATAGAATCTGAAAGCGATTCAGCGCCTCGCGCCAGCCCTGCACAAAGCTCCACTTCTTCGAGTGATTCCGCAGCGCCAGCCAGAGCAGCCGCAGCGCCGCTTCCTCGTTCGGGAACGAGCCGCGTGTCTTGATGATTTTGCGCAGGCTCATGTTCAGCGACTCCACTGCGTTGGTCGTATAGATTACTTTGCGAATCTCGACGGGGTAGGCAAAAAAGGGCGTGATTTGCTCCCAGTTCCGTCGCCATACCTGACTGATCGTCGGATGGGTGGCATCCCATTTATCCGCAAATTGGTTTAACGCAAGCTCCGCCCCTTCCGCCGTCGCCGCCGTATAGACGGTTCGCAGATCCGCCGCCACTGTTCGCCGCTGCTTCCAGGACACGAAATCCAGACTGTGCCGCACCATATGCACGATGCATAATTGCACCTGCGCGCGCGGATACACCGTCTCAATAGCATTGGGAAATCCTTTTAACCCATCCACGCAGGCGATGAATATGTCTTCCACGCCCCGGTTCCGCAGTTCCGTCACAACCTGCAGCCAGAACTTCGACCCTTCGTGGTCCGAACTCCACAACCCCAGGACCTCTTTCGATCCCTCCAGGTTTACCCCAATGGCAACATAAACCGCGCGATTTCGGACGTGCCCGTTATCGCGCATCTTTACGTAAAGCGCATCCATATATACGATGGCGTAGCGCGATTCCAGCGGCCGGTGCTGCCAGGCCTGTACTTCTTCCTGCACTGCACTGGTTACATCTGAGATCAGTGCCGGACTTACTTCCACTCCATAGATCTCTTCCAGGTGACTCTGGATTTCGCGCGTTGACATGCCCCGCGAATACATGGACACTATCTTGTCGTCAAACCCGGTCCACCGGGTCTGGTGACGTTCCACAATCTTCGGCTCGAACGTGCCCTTCCGGTCCCGCGGCGTCTCCAGTTCCATTTCGCCGAAATCGCCCTTCAGTTTCTTCCGGCTGCTTCCATTTCGAGAGTTCCCGCTGTTGTGCCCCGCAGGATCGTGTTTCTCGTAACCCAGGTGCCCCGTCAGTTCTGCCTGCAACGCCCGCTCCAGCAGCGCCTTAGTCAACTGCTTCAGCAAACCGTTCTCGCCGATCATGTCCTCCGGCTTCTTATAATCCGCCAGCAGCTCGTCCAATACCTTCGGGTTGATCGTCATCTTGTGTTCCCCCTATTTTGCTTCGGAGAACATCATTTACACAATTTGTTTTACACCCTCCGATCTAACGTAGCGGCAACTGCAAAAGAAACCAAGATACTAATGGCCATTGCCGTCCGTTTTGACCTCATCAACCCCCAAAGCACGATAAGGAGCGTCAAAGCTAACATCAGCCACACTCCACCGAGCATTAGCCGCGAATACCATA
>DASXGT010000060.1:0-57355 GCA_036488895.1 Bryobacteraceae bacterium
TTTTGTGGTTCTAACCACCTATCAGGGCGATGAAGATATCCATCGCGCACTCGAAGCCGGAGCTCTCGCGTATTTACTGAAAGGAACCGCCGATCAAGAACTGATCGACGCGATCCGGAAGGCAAATGTGGGATTGCGCTATCTTCCCAGGCCGATCGTTCAGGCATTGGCCAGCCGGCCGCCGCTGTTCGAGCTCAGCAATCGCGAACTGGAGATTCTCCGCCTGATCGTGAAGGGCATGAGCAACCGCCAGATCGGCGAGACGCTTGGCATCGCGGAAGCGACGGTAAAGTGGCACATCAACCTGATCCTCAGCCGCTTGAACGTTACCGACCGGACTCAGGCGGCGATTGCCGCGCTGAATCGTGGAATTGTGGAGATGTAGCGCGGGCATTTAGCGCGTTAGCCGAATCGGATTTAGCGTCCAATGGAACGGTCAGCCGGATGGTTGCGCCGTTTCCAGGATTGCTGCGAAGCGTGAACGACCCGCCGGTCTGCTCAATTCTTTCCCGCATGCCTAAAATGCCAAAGTGACCTTCTTCCTCCAGTGCGGCTTGCGAGTCGAAGCCAACACCGTTATCGTCGATCTCAACGCTGAGCGTATCGGCTTCATACCGGGCGGTCACGCCGATACGCGAGGGATGTCCGTGGCGCACCGCATTGCGCAGCGCTTCGCGGCCGGCGAGTAAAAGTGCCCGGTCCGTGGCTGAATCGACGAATTGCCGTTTACCCGTGACCGCTGTTTCGGCGTGGAATTCATTTTCGACGCCAAGTTTTTGAGCGAGATCAATGAGCCGATCAACAGCCGAGACGCCATCTTCATAGTGGCGCAGATCCCACACTGCTTGACGCGCTTCCTCAAGCGTAGCTTTCACCTGGGCGCGCGCATGGTCAAGCAGCCGTCCCGCTTCCTCGGGATCACCCCGGCGTGTACGCGCGGCGGCGTCCATCAAAGTGGAAATGCCCACGCAACTCTGGATCACGGTATCGTGCATTTCGCGGGCCACACGCGTGCGCTCGGCCAACAGCAGAGCGAAGCGGGTCTTGGTCTGCCGCGCGTAGAACCAAAATCCAACCCATGCCGCACCGGCGAGAATGGCTGTCCACAACGCATAAAACCAGCCGGTTTGATGAAACGCCGGTCTCCAGTCAATGGATAGAGACGCCTCCGACGAAGCTCCGGGAGTACCTGCGTTTGTTGCAATCACCCGGAAGCGATAACGCCCGGGCGGCAGATTTGAATAGTAGGCGGCACGCAGCTTGGATGCCGAAGTCCAGGATTCGTCGAAACCTTCGAGCTTGTACGTGAAATCGACGCGCTGAGGTCCAATCAAATCAGGCGCCGTGAAATCGATCTCAAGCTTGCCGCGTCCGGGCGGAATCACAATCGTCTGAGAGAGCGGGACCGTGGTTTCTCCCGCCAACACTCTTTCGATGACTACCGGAACCGGCCGCCGTTCCGGGAGATGCGCCGGATCAATTCGCACCGCTCCGCGCACGCTGGGGAACCACAACTCGCCTGATGATCTAATGCATCCGGCGGGCTGCATCCCTCCATACATCTGGCTGGTTTCCATGCCATCAGAGGTTCCATAAGCAACCGCATGAATTCCCGGCAGCGTTCCACTCGTGACGCCGTCCAATTCTTCGCGGCTCACCGAAAATACTCCCACCGGGCTGCTCATCCAGAAATTGCCTCTACGGTCATCAACGATCTGGTAAACCGAGTTACTGACCAGCCCATTGCGCGTCGTAAATCGCGTGATCTTTCCGTCTTTGTAGCGCAGCAGGCCGCTGCCCCGGGTTCCCAACCACAAGCTATCTCCCGCTACATGGATCGACCAGATTTTCTCCTGCTTCAACTGCGCGAAGTGCTGATCGGGAACGATGCGGCCATTATGTATCCGGTTCAAACCAGCGTCGGTGCCAGCAAGGATATCGCCATTTGAATCCGATGCCAGACAGCGCACGCTGGGATAGGATAGCCCTTGTTCCAAATAGTAAGTGGTGAGCGCGCGTCCATCCCACCGGCTGAGTCCGCTGGCTGTCGCAATCCAAATAATGCCGTGCGTTCCTTCGTAAACTTGCCTGATGCTATTGCTGCGTAGTCCTTCGTTTCTGGTGTATGAAACGGTCTTGCCCCGGAACCATCGGACAAGCCCATCACCGCTCGTGCCAAACCAGTAAGCGCCCGCGCTGTCCTCAAAAATCGTGCGGATTCTAAAACTACTGTCG
Organism: Bryobacteraceae bacterium; assembly: GCA_036488895.1. Classification (GTDB taxonomy): domain Bacteria; phylum Acidobacteriota; class Terriglobia; order Bryobacterales; family Bryobacteraceae; genus Bog-105. The sequence continues at coordinate 2,236 of DASXGT010000060.1, forward strand.
GGTGGAGGAAGATAAAAGCGCTCGGGAGCGCCACCGTTGAAGCGGTAAACCTGCCCAGTGAAAGTAGCAATCCAGAGCATCCCTCTGCTGTCCTCATAAGTTGTGGACACGTTGTCGTCCGTCAGTCCGTCGCGCGCGCTGATAGTGGTTACAGCGGTCCGGCTGAGGCGCAACAATCCATCTTGCGCGCCTGCCCAAATATTGTGCTGCCGATCTTCGAAGACGACAAAAACAGTATTGTCAGGCAGAGTGAGGGGAGCCGTGTAAGTTGTGCTGACACCGCCGGCCAATCGAATTAGGCCATGACCCGCCGTCCCAATCCATAGCTTGCCGGACGAATCCTTATGAAGCGAGCTGATTGCCACGTCAGGCAAGGCGATTCCCGGAACCTCGCAGCCGTCCTGAATCAATTTTTCGCGCAGCAGAGAAACAACTATCGCCGGGCTGGCTGCAACGCGCTCCCGGCACGTCGCTCGTACCAGGCTCCCATGATCCACTGAGAGCAATCCGCTGGAACTGGCCACCCAAATCTTTCCCGAACGGTCCTCCGCGATCGAAACCACGGAAGCCAACGGAATATCCGGAGTATTGTCAAACCGTACAAAGCCTTTTGCCGTGAACTGGAAAAATCCGCGATCCGTTCCCACCCATAATGTTCCTGCGCGGCTCAGACAGATCGCGCGCACGAAGCTGTTGGTAAGTCCGTCGCTTGGGCCGAAAGAACGAAAGACGCCGTTCACATAATGCAGCAAACCACCCCCTTCAGCGCCGATCCAAAGCGATCCATCGGGGGCAGGTTGGAGCGAAAGAATGCTGTTGTCCGTGAACGCCGCGGTGTTCGACTGGTCAAAAACGACAAAGCGAACACCGTCGAATCGCGCCAGCCCCTCCGATGTGCCAATCCACAAATAGCCGTCTTTGGTCTGACTGATCGCCTGGATTCTGTTTTGAGGAAGGCCGTCTTCCGTGCGCCAGACCCTATGGCTATACTCCTGGGCCACCAGCGGAACCGCAAGAAATAGGAAGAGTAGAGAGCCTGTCATTGCCGGCAATGCTCCGCGATACGAAAGTCTTGCTTCGCAGTATGACACCTGCGAGTCTGCTCTGGAGTTAGCGGCAAGCACCGCGGGCCAACGGATCGTGATAAGATCCCCTCGTTGGAGGAAAAAGAATGGCTCACTGCTCCAGACGTAATTTCCTGAAGACCGGACTTGCCGCAGGCACGCTAGCCGCTGGCGGAAGATTACCTCTCTTAGCTGCCGGCGGAACTGCGACCGATTGGGTAACGCTCGGAAAATCCGACGTCAAAGTAACGCGTCTCGCTTTTGGCACCGGGACCATGAGTGGGCGAGTACAACGCGAACTGGGACAGGACCAGTTTACGAAGTTAGTGCGCTACGCCCATGAACGTGGCATTCGTTTCTTTGAAACCGCCGAGTCTTACGGAGAAATGCACAAGATGCTGGGTATCGCGCTGAAAGGCGTGCCGCGCGACAGCTACCGGCTCATGACGAAGGTGACAACTACGCACGCAGGCGTGGATCCACAGCAGAAGATTGACGAGTTGCGGAAACTCGCAAATACCGAGTACTTCGATGTGATGCTGCTGCACTGGCAGCACGTTGCATCATGGCCCACCGACAGCGCGCGGTGGGAGGATGCGATTCAGCAGGCGCAGTCGAAAAAAATCGTGGTCGGGCGCGGCGCTTCGGTGCATGGGCTTCCGGCATTGCGCCAGGTTCCGGAAAACAAATGGCTGGAAGTTGCCATGATCCGGATGAATCATCGAGGCACCGCCATGGACGCGGAAGACTACAACACCGCCGGCCTGGGAAACGTGACCGAAGTAGTCTCGCATGTGAAACAAGCCCGCGCCGACGGTATGGGCGTGATCAGCATGAAGCTGGTGGGCGAAGGCAGGTTCACGGAGCGCGCCGATCGCCAGGCAGCCATGAAGTACGCGTTCAGAAACGCGGGCGTCAACTGCGTGACTGTTGGATACAAGAATACGGCAGAGATCGACGAAGCTATTGAGAACCTGAATCAGGCGCTCGCCTAGCACGTCCATAACTGCCCTCATACCTACGGCTGGCGGACGGAGGCGCAGGTCCGCCAGCTAGGGAACTTATCACTGAATGCGCTATATCCGTTCTTTCATTTCCGCAACCGTCTTTCTGTCGGCTCTGCTATCTTCATCAGCTTCCGGGCGGCAAAGCGGCGCTACAAAGCGAGCAAATGCAAAGCCGCCTTTCGTGCTTTCGAACGACAAGCTCGAATTTACAATTTCAGCCATAGGCGGCAAGTTCCTCAAGCTGCAATTACGCGGCGACGAGCAGCTGAGTCCTTTTCACGCGATCGGTCATTTTCTCGCACTGGATGGATTCGGTGCGCCTTCGCCAGAGGAGCAGGCAACGGGCATGCCTTTCCACGGCGAGGCTTCCAAGCAACCCGAAGAAATCCTGGCCAGGCACGACTCAGGGCCGGTGCATTCCATCGTCATGCAAAGCTCGCTTCCTCTGGCGCAAGAAAAACTGACACGCACCATTGAATTGCCCGACGGCGAGAACATCATTTACGTGAGCAGCGAATTGGAGAGCGCCTTGACGGTGGACCGGCCCATTTCCTGGGCGGAACATGCCACCATCGGCGCGCCTTTTCTGGAGCCGGGAAAAACATTCGTGGACATGCCGGCTAAGAATTGCCAGGTGCGTCCTTATAAGCCCGGGCCGATTCCCGGCCATCTGATTTACGATCGCAGTTTTACCTGGCCCATGGCGCCCGCCAAGGATACCGGCACGGCTGACATTCGAGCTGTTCCAGTCGATAAAAAATTCCTCGACTTGGCCAGCTGCCAGATCGATCCCAGCAGAAAACTGGCATTCGTCACAGCTCTGAATACAGACAGGCATCTGCTGTTCGGTTACGTATTCCCGCGCGAAGACTACCCCTGGGTCATGAGTTGGATGAATTTTACGGGCGACCAGCGCGCCGCGCGCGGGATGGAGTTCTCCACTCAACCTTTCGACATCTCACACCGGGATACAGTGGCGATGAATCCGCTATTCGGAACACCAACGTTTAAGTGGCTGCCCGCGAAAGCAAAGATCCAATCGCATTTCCTGCTCTTCTATACCGCTGTCCCCGAAAGCTTCACACGCGTTGACGATATAAAACTAGAAGGCGGAAAGCTGACCATTCTGGATAGTGCCGCGGGGAAACAAGTTGTGCTGGCAGCATCGCGAGGCCTGTAGGATGACGTGCTTTGCCCGGTTCGTTGGCATCACCAGCGTGTTTCTTTGTATCGCCGTTTCCTCCTGTCAAACCCAAACACACTCCGCCAGCCAGCGCATGGTTGTGGTCATCAGCCTGGATGGTTTTCCCGCGTATGACCTGGAGAATCCGAAACTGCCCGTGCCTACGCTCCGCGAACTCATCAAGAGCGGCTCATGGGCGAAGCGGATGCAGCCGGTTAATCCTACTGTTACCTGGCCGAATCACACGACGATGGTCACGGGTCTTTTCCCTCGCGATCACGGACTGCTTTTCAACGGAACACTGGTTCGTGCCGATAACCCGCTATCGGTCAAAGTCGATCCAGACATCGCGAAAGACCGTATGGTCCACGTGGAAACGCTTTATGACATCGCGCACAATCAGGGACTCACTACCGCGCAAGTGGATTGGGTCGCCATCAACGATGCCTCCACGATCAATTGGGCCTTCCCCGAAAAGGCAAAGCCGTCCGATCCCCTAGTGGCGGAGATGATCTCCAAAGGCGTTATCGATGCCGAAGATGTAGGCGCCGGCGGCAAGCCTTCCATCCTTTGGCGCGATCAGATCTGGACAAAAGCAGGAGCTTACATCATTCGCGAACACAAACCGAACCTATTGTTGTTTCATCTGCTTTCGCTCGATTCCACTCATCACGCTTACGGCCCGAGAACGCTCGCGAGCTATGACGCAATCGCGTTCCTCGATAGCTGTGTCAAGCAACTGATCGATGCAACGCGAGACGCTGGATTATTGGACCGCACAACCTTTGTTGTCGTCTCCGATCATGGCTTCAAAGCGGTCAGCAAGGACATACATTTGAACAGCCTGCTCGCCGGAAACCATTTTGCGGCCGGCGTGCAAGCCGTTCCGGAAGGTGGAAGCGCCATGCTCTATGTGGAGAAAGCCCGGCAAAGTGAGTTGCTGCCGGCGCTCCACAAACTGCTCTCTGAAACTGAAGGCGTGGAGACTGTGGCCGATGAAGCGCAGTACCAGTCGCTGGGCCTTCCCTCCCCCGCGAAAGATTCGCAAGCGCCGGACCTAGTTGCATTCGCGAAGCCCAATTATTCGTTCAGCGGCGGGAAGGCGGGCGACCCGATCATTTCTTCCGTCAGCCCCATAATCGGTAGCCATGGCTACCTCAACACCGACGATGAGCTTGATGCCATCTTCGTTGCTTCGGGCTTTGGAATTCGCCCGCATGTGGTGCTGGATAAGATCACGAATTTGAGCGTGGCTCCCACGTTAGCTCATCTGCTCAGCATCAAGCTGCCTAAGACGGAAGCGCCCGCGCTGAACGGCCTGCTTCAGTAACCAGCGTGGGGCGCCGGGCTAACATTGACTCATGTCTGATGTCTCACTCGCCTCTATCGCTTCGCCTGATGTTCTTGCGCGCGCCCGTAAAATCAAGCTCTTCCTGATGGATGTGGACGGCACGCTCACGGACGGCGGCGTGTGCCTGATCTCCACGACGGCTGGCGATGATTCGAGCCCCGCGAGTGTCTCGGAAATGAAAGTCTTCAGTGCACGCGATGGCCAGGGCCTTTCGCTCGCACATACGATGGGCATTCAAACGGGTTTCATTACAGGCCGCAGCTCGCCCGCGGTGGCCAGGCGTGCTGAAGAGCTGAAAGTCACGTTCGTCTATCTAGGGCAAGCGAAGAAGACGAAAGCGTTCGAGGAATGCGTCGCGAAGGCCGGCGTCACGGAAGAAGAAGTAGCATACATGGGCGACGATTTGCCGGACATACCGCTGGCGCGGCGCGCTGGCCTGGCGGTTTCGGTGGCCGATGGAGCGGATGAGTTAAAAGCGATCTGCCACTACACAACGCGCCAGCTTGCAGGGCGCGGAGCCGCGCGAGAGGTGATAGAGCTGATCTTGAAGGCGCAAGGGCGCTGGGAAGAAGCGGTGCCGCGGGCGTTGGCCTAATCGCGCGTGTGCTATTGTCAGGCGCTAAAAGATAACACGCCCGCCGGCGGCAACGTAAAGAAGAATGTTGATCCATTGCCGGGTTCAGACTCCACCCAGATACAGCCGCCGTGTAGTTCGACGATTTTTTTGCAGGTGGCAAGCCCAATGCCCGCTCCGGGATAATTTTGACCATGGAGGCGCTTGAAGATTTGGAAGACTTGCGAGTGATATTCAGAAGGAATTCCCTGCCCGTTGTCAGTAACCGAAAATACCCATTGGTCTCCTCGCCGCTGTGCCGATAGATGAACGGCGGGAGGCTCGTCGCCGTGGTACTTCAGGGCATTACCGATTAAATTTTGTAGTAACTGAACAAGATGCGGCTCATTCCCCAGAACTGGCGGCAAAGCATCATGCGTAATCACGGCGTTTGAATCTTGAATGGCCCTCTGCAAATTTTCGACCGCAGCGGCGAGCACCTCTTCCATTCGCACTTCGCTAGCGGGAACGTTGCCCGTTTCGCCAGCTTGGGAGTATTCCAGCAGGGCGTCAATCAGTTGGCCCATGCGTCCGGTAGCAGCTATCATGAAGGCCAGCGATTCCTTACTGCGTTCGTCCAGTTGCGGCCCAGCACGAAGCTGGAGAAGCTGACTGTGGGCGGTGATGGTACGTAAAGGCTCGCGAAGATCGTGCGAGGCGGCATAGGTAAACTGCTGCAACTCGGCGTTTGTCCGCTCGATTAATTCCGCTTGCCGGACCCGTTCTTTCTCGGCTTCAACCCGCTCCGTGATGTTGCGCGCGATCTTCGACGCTCCAACTATCACACCTTGGTCATCGCGAATCGGCGAAACCGTCAGCGAAATGTGGATATCCCGGCCATCCTTGGTGCGGCGGACGGTTTCGAAGTGTTCAATGTGCTCGCCATTCCTAATGCGCTGCAAAATCCTCGGCATCTCATCACGAGTATGCTCCGCGGCGATGATTGAAATGGGCCGGCCTATCATTTCATCGCTTGTATAGCCGAAGATCCGCTCAGCTCCTCGGTTCCAACTGGTGACTATCCCGTTTAGGTCTTTGCCAATCACCGCGTCGTCAGAATACTCCACGATCGCCGCCAAACGGGCAAATGCTATAGCCGCGTCTTTTTCCGTGCGTTCGGTTCCGCGCCGGTGGGAGACATCGCGGAACACGAGCACCACGCCGGCGATGTTACCCAAGGCGCCGCGAATGGGAGCAGCACTATCGTCAATGGGAATTTGCCGGCCGTCTTTGGCCGTCAAGTGCGTGTGGTTCGCCAAGCGAACAACGCACCCTTCGCGGAGCGCCTTGGTTACCGGGCTCTCCACGGTAGCGCCGGTCTCCTCATTGGTAATGATAAAAACTTCCTGGAGAGGCCGGCCTAGCGCCTGCTCCTGTGTCCATCCAGTCAAGGCTTGAGCCACGCCATTTAGGAAAGTCACTTTACCCGAGGCGTCCGTTGTGATCACGGCATCGCCAATGCTGCTGATAGTAGTTTGCAGCCAGTTCCGCGCTTCCCTGATCTCGCCATCACTCTTCTGAAGATCCTGAATCAGCTTCTCCCGCTGCCGCGTGCCTTTTTGAATGATTGACCAGGCAATAACAAGGCAGGCGAAGAGAATCAGGCTCCCGAGGGTGCTGACAAGTCCAATCTGATTGACGCTGGAGCGGGTATCCTCAGTTTGCTGCTGCAATCGTGCATACGCGGCGTTCTGAATTTCAGCGCAAAGCTGGCGTACTTGGCCCATCAAAGCATACCCACGGCCGGTGAGGGCGACCGTGAGAGCAGCTTCGGATCCCTGTTGACGTTTTAGCTCAATCGTTTGCTGAAGTTCATCGAGCTTGCTCTTGATCAAAGGCCTCAACCGCTCCACGCGCTTAACCTGATCGGGATGCACCCGCGCGGAACTAGCCAGCATGTCCAGGCTCACCGTGATTTCCGCCAGGGACTTCCTATATGGTTCAAGATAAGCATCGCGCCCGGTGAGTAAAAACCCGCCCTGTCCCGTTTCCGCGTCCCGGAGCGCCGCAATAACGTCATCGGCGTCTTGAACGATCTGCCGGGTAACAGCGGCCTGTTCGCTTTGCTGGTGGTACGCTATCCAAGCGCGATAGGAAGAAATGCCAATTAGTAAAACTAGAAGAAGTGCGGAAAACAAGAAGAACCGCTCGCCGCGCCGGGAGATGATTGGGCTTTTAGTGATCATTCAGCGACGGCATCGTTATGGGTAAGTAACACCATTTTAAGAATACTTCAGCACCCGAGCATGGCATCACCAAGATTGTGTGGAACATTTACAGTCTTTATCCGCTCTAACCATTAGATTTTGCGTTAATATTAGGCGCGCCACAGCCCGGGGACCGGTGCGGATTGCCCATGCCAACGCAAAAATCCACGACTCATTTGCAGGGAAAGGTTTGCCGTTATGATGATACGCCTGGGCTATGACATTCGATTTTATTTTCCGGTGCGCACGCCGGTAGTCACCCTTTTGCATGTACATCCGTCGCGCGAAAAGGATCTACGGGCACCAGACAAGCTGGTAATCGAGCCGAGCGTGCCGATCGAGCACTATACTGACAGCTTTGGAAATCATTGCACGCGTTTTGCGGCGCCGCCGGGCGAATTGCGGCTTTTCAACTCCAGCCTGATTGAAGACCCCCGCGTCCCGGACCCTATAAACCCTAACGCCCGCGAAGTTCCAGTCGAGGAGTTGCCAGTAGAGACGCTCCGTTTTCTGCTGGCCAGCCGCTATTGCGAATCGGATCTGCTTTCTAATACGGCGGCCCAGCTTTTCGGTCATATTAAGCCGGGGTGGGAGCGCGTGCAGGCGGTTGTTGAATGGGTGCACAACAAAGTGACATTTGGATACAACTACGCCCGGCCTACCAAGACGGCACTTGAGGTGATGAATGAGGGCCAGGGCGTATGCCGCGATTTTCAGCATCTTGCCATCGCCCTTTGCCGCTGCCTTAATATTCCGGCCCGTTACGCCACCGGATATTTAGGCGACATCGACTTTGTATGCCCACCCGCTCCGATGGATTTCAGCGCATGGTTTGAGGTTTATTTGGAGGACCGGTGGTGGACGTTCGATGCACGCCATAACAAACCGCGAGTCGGCCGGGTATTGATGGCCACCGGACGGGATGCCGCGGATGTGGCCCTCACGACTTCGTTCGGTAGAGCCGATTTGTTGCAGTTTACCGTCGTGAGCGATGAGGTATTAGAAGGTTCCACTCAGACCGTCGGGGTGTAAAAGGCCGAAGGGCCTGACTGATGAACGATCAGCCAGGCCAAGTCAGTTGTTACATCTACACCGTTGGCGAATAAGTTCTGATTGCCTCCACATTGATCTCATTCACCGCAAGTTCCGTTAGCTTTTCGTCCGTATCGCCTTCCTCGTCCAGCGTGCTTTGCAACAGTTCCGCTAAATCTGAAAGGTCAAGCTGCTCGGCAAACGTGCGGGCCGAGCCGTAGCCGGCCATTTCGTAGTGCTCCACCCGTTGGGCAGCGGCGATTAAGGCTGCGTCCCTTACGGTCAAGTTGCCCTTGGCGTCAATGACTTGAGAACCTTCCGCAATCAGTCCTTTCATCGCCTGGCAAGTTTCACGCGCGGGTTGGATCCCTAAAAGGTTGAAGCCTTGCTCCAGGCGCGTAACGTGATTTCTGGTTTGCAGAAGATGAGACGAAAACGCCTCGCGCAAACTAGGCGTGGTTGCCGCATCAGCCATCTTTGGCAACGCGTCGACTAGTCTGTTTTCAGCATCGTACAGATCTTTCAACTGGTCGACTAAGAGATCTTCAAGTGAATTGAACTCTGTGTTGGTAAATATTCCCATGATTTTTTCTCTCTCCTGCCTGTTTGATGCCGGTGAGAGAATGCTGTTTCCGCCGGGAAATTTAAAAAATTTAACTACGGTTGCGGTTGTTGAATCTGGTATCCGGGCTTCACCTCACACCGGTAAATCTTACTGCCCGCGGGAGCGACTTCAACACTGCACGTGGCCCACGATAGAGACAATTTGGGCCCTAGCGGAAAAATGATTTCTTCTCCATTTAAGTCCGCCTCAATGCTGGTTTCGCCCGCATCCATTGGCAATGCAAATGTCATCGTTTGACCGAGAGTGAACGGATACGACCGGCGGACCTGGTTTGTCACCATGGTGCGCGCTACCTCATATTCAACTAGAAAAGTAGCCGTGTCCGACCAATCGAGCGCCGATATTTTTAGCTTCTGGCCGGGATTAGATAGATCTTCTGGTTCAATTTTCGTGAACGGACAAGGGCCGGCGACGCAGGAAACGCGGACATTACGCAATTCATTTCCCTCCTGCGCATCAATCGACAGGCCCCCGATTGTGGCCTTCCACTTGCCATCCGGTGAACAGGGACGCCGGCCGTCGCAAAGGATGTTGCCCGTATTGAATACCGCAAACTGCTTAGCCACGCTGCCGACTGTGATCGTCGTTTGATTCTTGGACGTATACCGCACTCGAATACTTTTAATTTCTGTTACTTTGATCTCCGGCGCCTTCACGGGACCCACCACATGATCCGGTTTCGCGATGGGCTTTTCCGCCACCGGCTTCATCCGGACAATGTACAACTGACCGTGTGGCGTGGCAGTCATTTCGAGCGGCTCGTATCCAGGATGCTCGAATTTAAGCGTAACGGGTTGGCCCGGAAGAATGCCGGGACTTAACGTTAGATTGAAAAGCCCGGAGGCGTCAGAATGCCCGTTGGCGCTGGATAGGCCGCCTGTCGCGGCGATCCGGGCGTTGGCTATCGGCGATTGTTTTTGAGCGTCGCTGTCCCGTCTTAGAACAGCTCCAGTTAAAGCAACCTGCGCAATGTCAAAGCGCCGCACCCGCGTACGGACCACTTGCAGCGTCACCGCCGCGGCGGCAAGAATCACAACGGCCAGTATCCATAAGAACGTCTTTCGTTTTCGGGTCATTCGCTGCTCTATCTGAGATTCTACGATCCGCGATTGTTAGACTGACAGCGGTGGCCAGTGAAAACAGTAAACTAAATCCATTTTCACGCCGCGACTTACTGCGGCTTATGGCGGCTGCCGCCGCTTTTTCCACGCCCGGGCTGGCCCAAACGGGAGCCGCACCCCCTGCATTCACGCTCTCGCCCGAGGACGATGCGTTCCTCGAAGAGATGGAGAAGGCAAACTTTCAGTTCTTCTGGGAGCAGGCCGATCCGCAAAGCGGCCTGGTGAAGGATCGCTGCCACGTGCGCGAGACGGACAATTCCATTGTGGCGAGTATCGCGTCCACGGGTTTTGGGTTGACGGCGCTCTGCATCGGCCAAAAGCGCGGCTATATTTCATTCCAAGACGCCCGGAACCGCGTGCTGGCGACGCTGCGTTTTCTTTGGAAATCCATGCCGAATCATCGCGGCTTTTTTTACCACTTCGCCAATATTAAAACCGGCGAGCGGATCTGGGACTCGGAGATTTCGTCCATTGACACTGCCATGTTGCTATGCGGCGTGCTCACCTGCCGCCAGCATTTCCGGCACGCCGAGATCACGCGCCTGGCTTACGAAATCTTCAATCGCGTGGAATGGACCTGGCTTTCCGAAGATACGTCGTTGCTGCAACATGGCTGGGCGCCCGAAACCGGATTCCTCCCTTATCGTTGGGATTACTACAGCGAATTGATGATGATGTATTTACTGGGCATGGGCTCGTCTTCGCATCCCCTTCCAGTGGACGCGTGGAACGCCTGGAAGCGCGTCACCTTTGAATACGACGGGCTTCGCTACATCGGCGCCTTCGCGCCTTTGTTTATCCACCAATACTCGCATGCATGGTTCGATATGCGCGGCAAGCGCGATAAATACGCCGACTATTTCCAAAATTCCATGATCGCCACTGAGGTCCACCGGCGTTTCTGCCTGGAATTGGCGCCTGAGTTTCCTGATTACAGCGACGATCTTTGGGGCATTACGGCCTCGGATTCCCAACATGGTTATGTGGTGTGGGGTGGTCCGCCGCGAACCGGGCCCATTGACGGCTCGGTTGTGCCGAGCGCTCCAGCCGGATCCCTGCCGTTTATGCCCCAGGCCACCCTACGCGTGTTGAAGAACATGAAAAAAAGCTACGGAGACCACTGCTGGTCCCGCTACGGTTTTGTAAACGCGTTTAATCCCCTGAAGAACTGGTTTGACACCGACGTAGTGGGAATCGACACGGGCATCACCATGGTCATGGCTGAAAACCTGCGCACCGGCTTTGTTTGGCAGACTTTCATGCGAAATCGCGAAGCCCAGAAAGGTCTTGAGCAGGCCGGATTCCGGCCGGATACATCCAGTTAAGGATGCGTCAGCTCATATAAATAGAGGGCAACACGCCGTGCCTGCTGCGGCTGCCGTTCCAATTTAATAGTCTCGCCCGGCGCATGGGCGCCGCCGCCATACGAGCCTAGACCGGAAATGCTTGCCACGTAAGGAGCGACGAACGACAGGTCGCCCGCGCCGCGCCTGCTGGGATCGAGCGGCTCCATTACATCCATCCCTAACTCGCGGTTCACATTATTCAAAGATTTCAATAAGTCTTTATTGCCGTCCGTTTCAGGCATGGAAGGATAACCGTCTTTAAACTCGATCTCGGCGGAAGTACCCGGCAAATGCTGGCTGACAATCTGCCGCATCTTTTCCTGAACGCGCTTGTATTGCTCATCGGTAACGGTCCGCATATCTCCCACGGCTTGTGCTTTGGCGGGCACTACGTTCACTTTGCCCGCGGCCGTCCCACTTGCTGTTCCTATGTCATAGGCGGCTTGCGTTCCACCTACTACCAAGCCCACGTTGTAAGTCAAACTGGGTTCGCGCAGTTCCTGGTCAAAGCGATAGAGAATCCGGGATATTTCGTAAATGGCGCCATCCCCCACTCCCTTGTTAAAGACTCCGCTGGAATGCGCCGTTTTGCCGGTTGTCGTCAATACCCATTGGTAAGCGCTGCGCCGGGAAATACTGGCGGCGTCATGTCCGCCGTTCTGCACGCCGCCTTCAAATTCGAGCGCTGCATCGCTGGCCTTCCCGGCTTCAATCAAATCACGGCGCGCGATAGATAGCGGCTCACCCGGCCGCTCTTCGTCCCCAGTCAAGAACACCGTAATTTTGCTGCCCGCCAGTGCGTGGTTATCATTCAGAGCCTTCAGCGCAGTCAGCATAATCACTAATCCGCCCTTCATGTCGGCGGCTCCGGGACCTGTCGTTTTCTCAGGCGTTTGTTCAAAGCGTTGAAACGGGCTGTCCGCCTCAAACACCGTGTCCATGTGCCCGATCAACAAAACACGCTTGCCGCGATTCCCTTCGCGCGTACAAAGCATGTGCCCGGCGCGATGCACTTCTTCCATCGGAATCCAGCGGCAGGTAAAACCGAGGGATTCGAACTTGGGACGCAATACATCGCCTACTTTACGAACTCCCGCCGGATTCAGCGTGCCGCTGTTAATATCCACTAACTGCTTCAGCAATGCCACGGAGTTCGCCTCGTCAGCGGTAACGGAGGCGACAATCTTTTCCTTTTCCGGCGAAAGAGATTGAGAAAGACCCAGACTGGACAAAGTGCTTAGTAAAAGGAATGAGCCGAATAGACGGTTTCTATACATAAAACAAGTGATTTTAAGGAAGAGTAAAACAAAGCAGGTGCGCCGCTGCACCAGTACCGGCTGCAATCACCACATATTGGCGGCCGCCGGCGCTGTAAGTCATGGGCGTTCCCGAAGTTCTTTCCTTCAGCGGATACTCCCATAGATCTTGACCGGTCGATTTATCCACCGCATGGAAAGCGGTATCGCCGCCGCCCGCGAAAACAATTCCACCTTTCGTGACAATTGCTCCTTGCACTCCGGCCGCGCCAAGCTTCGCCGGCAGGGTAAGACCTTTCAACGCGGGATGAGCGCGCAAGCGGGCGTCATCGCCAAACGGCACTTGCCATTTGATCGTGCCCTCATTTAAGTCGATAGCCGTCATGTGCCCATAGGGGGGCTTAAACAAGGGAAGGCCATCATGAAAAGTCGCATTGGTCTGGCCTTCGCGAACATAATCGCCATCCGTTTCGGAAGCCTGCGGGCTGCCGGCGGACCGGTCCGGCCTCATCAGCCTAGCCACCGCGCCCATATTCGTTGTCTTCACGTAGAATGTTCCGGTTTCAGGGTCGAATGCGCCGCCGCCCCAATTCGCTCCGCCGATAATTCCAGGAAGCATGAGCGTGCCTTTAAAACTGGGTGGCGTGAATAGCGGACCCAGGCGAAACTTGGCCATTTCGCTTTGCGCTTCTTTTTTCAATTCCGGACTAAGGTCAAATGCGACCTCTAACGTGACGCCCTGCGGAGAAATCGCAGGCGGCTTCGACGGAACGGGCTGGGTGGGCCACGCATGCTCACCTGGAACATCACTCGCCGGCACGGGTTGTTCGGTGATGGGCCAAACCGGCGCACCAGTGGCACGGTCAAACACAAATATAAAGCCTTGCTTTGTTAGTTGGGCCACCGCATCCAGTTGCTTCCCATTTACGTGAATGGTTACTAAGTTCGGAGGCGATGGCAAGTCATAATCCCAAAGACCATGATGGACAATTTGATAGTGCCACTTACGCGACCCCGTATTTGCATCCAGACACACCAGTGATTCCGCAAATAAGTCTTTTCCAGCGCGGCGGCCGCCGTAAAAGTCATTACTGGGCGTACTGACAGGCAGATAGAGGAGCCCGCGCGTCTGGTCTAGCGTCATGGGCGCCCAGACATTGGTATGCCCGGTAAACTGATTGGCTCCGTCCTCCCAGGTTTCACTGCCAAATTCACCGGCATGCGGCACGGTGTGAAACGTCCATACAAGCTTGCCTGTATGTGCGTCAAAGGCGCGCACATCACCAGGCGGGTCCTTCTTAAACGCCAATTTATCCGCCACGCCGTTCCCCACAATGACAAGATTCTTGTAGATCACTGCGGGTGACGTATTGGTGTACAGTTTAGGGTCCACGCTCCAACGGAAGCCCGCCAAGAGGTTCACGATCCCGTTGTCGCCAAACTCCTTTACTAGTTTGCCGGTGGCCGCATCCAATTCCAGGAGTTGGCCACGGCTATTCATCAGAATTCGTCCGCGCTTCGTTTGGCCGTCATACCAGTAGGCCACTCCCCGATGCACGAACCCGGTACCATTCGGCACTTGGCCCAACTCATACGCTTTCGGATCGTATGACCAAAGTTCTTTTCCGGTGGTTGCGTCCAGCGCCGCCACGCGGTTGTAAGGCGTGGAGAGATAGAGCACGTTATCAATAGCGAGCGGGGTCACTTCAAACATGCCAGGGCGCGTGCCAAACGCCGGCATGTTTTTTTCTTCCGTGCGCCATTCCCAGGCGAGACGCAAGGTTTTCACATTGCCGCGATTGATTTGGGACAGCTCCGAATATTTAGAACCTGCCGCGTCGCCGCCGTAGTACGCCCAGTCTGTTTTGGTAGCAGCGCCGCGGGCAAAAAAGGCAAGCGCTATGGCCGCCAACCCGGCTTTGGCGTTTCGGTTTTTCATGCGTTCCGGACTTCGGCGGCAATTTTTTCGGCTGAGCGTAGCGTAAGCGCCACAAACGTCAACGTGCCGTTCGTGCATCCGGCGTTAGGAAGCGTTGGAGACCCCACCACGAACAGATTTTCATGGTCGTGCGTTCTGCCAAAGCTGTCGCACACGCTGGTGGCTGGGTCATTGCCCATACGGCACCCGCCGGCAGGGTGGTCCAAATAGTTTCCTTCACTGATATTCAGAATCTTTCCGTTGTCGTTCTTTGCCAAGCGATCAAATAATTCATGGAAGTGCTGCCGCGTATGAGCTTGACGGCCGATTGTTGCAGTGTCGAGCTTATGCGTGATTTTCGGAAGCGGATCTCCCCATTTATTGCGATCATTTTCATCCAGCGTCAATGAGCTATCACGATCCGGATGGACGTCATAATACCCGCGAATACGGGCGGCGCCGCGCTGCGTCCGATTGCGCCAATCGCTTAGCAGATCGTCGCCCAGCAAAATCCCACCATCTTTGCTTCGCAAGCGCGGTTCACGCCCTGCGGCGCTCTCCCAAATCCGCAAGTCATGCCGGACGTATGGATCTTCCGGCTTGCAGCGAAAGAACTGGCGCGAAATTAACGCGTGCGTTTCGTTCATGCCCGGATAGATTTTGGCATCCAACTCAATTTGAGCCGTGGTAAATGCGTGTCCGCACATATAACGTCCCACCAAGCCTGACCTATTGGCTAAGCCATTGGGGTACTCCGCATTCCGGGAAAGCAGTAACAGATGAGAACTCCACGTATAACCGGAAGCCACTACAAACAGCGGGGCTCGAAACTCAATGGTTTCATCCGGCCGGTCTCTATGTACGGCACGCGCGGCGGTAACCTTGGTCTTGTTCGGCTCCAGCGCTAGCTGCCTGATTAAGGTGCGGTCATGTAACTGGAAGTTTTTATGAGTAAGAAGCTGCTTGTAAGTAAAGTCAGGCGAGTAGCGCGCGCCGGTTGGGCAAATAGCGCAGGTATTGCAACGAATACATTGCGCCCGGCCGCCATACGGTTTGGTGTTCTTTGCTTGCGGCGTGCTCCAAAACGGAATGCCGGTCTTTTCACCCCATTTTTTCAACTCAATTAGGTTGTGCGTCAGGCCCATGGCGGACATGGGGTAAGGCTGGGAGCTTCGATCTTCAGGTAATGGACTTGGCTCACCGGAAACACCCAATCGCCGCTCCGCTTCGCAGTAGAAATGTTCCAGCTCTTTCCATTCCATGGGCCAATCGACATAGAGGCCATACATGGATTTAAGCTGCAGGTCTTCTTCCGAAAACCGGTTACAAGTGCCGCCCCAATGCAGCGCCGAGCCGCCAACGGCCATGGTGCGCGAAATAACCCCGGCCGCTTTTTGGTCCTCGATAAAATCGCCCGGCCACGCGTTTTCACCATAGAGCAAGCTGCGCCGGCGATACTCCATGCGGTGCTCCAAGTCGAACAGCCGGTTGCCCGCCTCCACTACGTTGATGGAGACGCCGGGCCTCAACTCCAGAAGCTTTTCGGACAGCATAGCCGCGCTAATGCCGCCGCCGATGACACAAATGTCGCTTTCGAAAATGGGCATTAGGCTGATCCCCGTAACTGCGCCGGTGGCTGGTCGGAACCGGCAAGCCCCCGGCATTTATCCCGCTCAATCGACGCCCGGTAACACAGGTCATTGGCGTCACTACTGCGGAAATAAAACGCCATCAGGTCCGCAATCACGTTCTTCCCATCCGGCACGCGCGGCAATTCTTTGATGTCTGCCTGTGTAAGCGCCTGTTTTACAGATTCTTGCGTCAGCGGCGACGGCAACGCGCTGAGTTGTTCCGCATAACGCCGCGCCGGTGACGGCGGCTTGGGGACTACGCGGGTAAACCCATATCCATGCTCCGTATCGGCCCCAGCGCGATAGTCGCGGACATACACCGCGAACTCACCGGCTATTTTCTTGCGTCCGCCGCTTCCTAACGACGACGGAAGAACAACTAGCGCCAAATCTTCGAGTACCGGCTGTTCATGCGCTGAGAACGTCTCTATTTGAGCCCGTGCGCTTAAAAAAGCAGGCCGAAAAGGGGCTAGACTTACGGTTAACCAGCGCAACAGAGTTCTTCTGTTCATGGGGTTGAAAAATGGAGTATGCCAGATATTGGATCAAAGGTCAAACCAATGTATACTGGGGGGCACCTGCCACGTTGGCACCTCTGACACTGTTTGTCAATTCCTAATAAATAAATTCCTTACAGGGGTGTGGCAATTGAAGTACCGTCTTGTTGCTTTGCTGGCTATCGCGCTTACCGCCGTGGCACAGGAAAATACCGCGACCGTCGCGGGCCAAGTTCTAGACTCATCCGGAGCTGGGGTGGTAGGAGCAACTGTTACCGCGCGAAATGTACAAACGGGCTTTCAACGGACAGTAACTACCAACGACTCGGCGGACTATACGTTGCCTTTGCTTCCCATCGGGGCCTACGAAGTTACCTCCGAAAAGCAAGGTTTTCAGAAGGTGGTTAAGACAGGTATTGTGCTTCAAATTGACGAGCACGCGCGCGTTGATTTTGCATTGAAAGTGGGAGCAACCAGCAGCACCGTGGAGGTTACGGCCGATCTCCCGTTGACCCAAACCGATTCATCCTCCACCGGCGCGGTCATCGACAATCGCAAAGTGGTTGAGTTGCCGTTGAATGGCCGTCAATTTTACAGTTTGGCGCTGCTGGTGCCAGGCGTGGCGCCCCCCGCTCAAGGTTCCATCTTGAGTTTTCGCGGCGGCTTCAACGTAGCCGGCGCCAGCGAACTCAACAACAACTTCACGCTAAACGGCCTCGACAACAATAACCAACTGTTGAGCGCCCCAGCCTTCCGGCCCTCCGTGGATGCCATTGAAGAATTCAAAATTCTGACCGGGGTATTTCCCGCCGAATACGGCCGCAACTCCGGCAGCCAGGTAATTGTCACTACCAAGGCTGGGACAAACAGTTTTCACGGAACTGCATTTGAGTTCTTGCGCAACCAGAAGGTAGATGCGGTGAATTACTTCACTCCAGCCGGTACCAAACCAGCGTTCCGGCAGAACCAGTTCGGCGGCACGCTGGGCGGTCCCATCATCAAGAACAAGACTTTCTTTTTCGCCAGTTATGAAGGCACCCGCTCCAATCAGCAGATTACCGCGCTGACGAATGTTCCGACTCCTGGCATGATCAATGGCGACTTTTCGGGCATTTCGAAAAGCATCCTGGACCCCACGACAAAGCAGCCGTTTCAGGGGAATGTAATTCCGACCTCGCGCATTACGCCCGCCGGCCAGTTTCTCGCCAAGCTGTACCCGGCGCCCACGGCCGCTACCGCTGCCGGAGCGCTTCCCGCAAATAACTACACATTTAATGAGCCGCAAATAGACAGCTTGAATTTGGGCTCCATCCGTATTGATCATTCTTTTTCGGACAAAGATGTGTTGAACGCAAGCTATAACGATTTCGAAGACAACACTCTTACGCAAGACAACAACGTGTGCGGATCAAGAACCGTTCCCGGTTTCGATTGCACGGTGTTGCTACTGGCCAGGCTCGGCGGCCTGACTGAGACGCATACATTCAGTCCCAGCTTGATTAATGAATTCAAGCTTGCGTATTCCGAGTTTCAAAATCCGCGCGCCACAAACGACAGCGCTATCAACTTCCTGCAGATGTTTAACATTACGGGCACACGGAGCGACGGTCCGGCCCGCAGCGGCGTTCCGCAGGTGAGCGTAAATGGTTTTGCCACTTTAGGAGAGCCCACAAACTTTCCCCAGGTCCGTACCGACAACACCTATCAACTGGCCGATAGCGTTTCCTGGAACATTGACAAGCACGCCTTGAAATTCGGCGGCGACTTTCACCGCTTCCAATCAAACGGAACTATTGTGGGTAACGGCCGCGGGTCATTCACTTTTAACGCGCAAAATACGGCGCCCACCACCGGATATTCCTTCGCGGACCTTTTACTCGGGCTTCCCACGAGCACGGCGCGCAGCCCGTTAAGCCCTCGCATCTACGACCGTACAGGCATCTATGCCGGCTTCTTGCAGGACGACTGGAAGGTTTCATCGCACTTCACCATTAACTGGGGCCTGCGCTATGAATACAACGTCCCCACTTTCGAAAAATATAATACGTTGAGTAACTTCAATCCAACCACCGGTCAAATCGATATCGCCGGACAAAACGGCGTCCCGGCGGCTCTGTGGGACCGTAATCCTTTTGATATCCAACCCCGCTTTGGCTTTTCCTGGCAGCCGTTCCACACTTCCAGAACAGTGGTTCGCGGCGGTTATGGAATTTTCTATAACGCTCCGGCGCTGAATGCCGTGAACAGCGGTCCGCAACAAAGCAATGCTCCATTTGTCTCCGCCCAAACCTTCAATTCCAGCCTCGCGACGCCGGTGACGCTCGGCAATCCTTTTCCGGCCGCCGATGCGGGCGCGGGCAGTCTTACCTTATCGGCTTTCAATCGCCACCAGCCGGATGCGCGCATCCAGCAATGGAACATGAATATTCAGCAGGAGCTCACTCGTAATCTTGTGCTGGAAGTCGGCTACCAAGCCTCTGTAGGCACTCACCTGCCGCTGATCTATAACATCAATCAGCCGGTTCCGGGACCTGGTACAGTTGCGCAGAAGCAAGCGTTGCGGCCCTACCCGCAATTCGGAAATATCACATTCCTTGACGCGGTAGGGAACTCAAGCTTTAACGGCCTGCTCACCAAGCTGCAGCAGCGCTATTCCAACGGCTTGTCGTTTTTGGTTTCGTATATGTACGGAAAATCCATTGACAACACGCCAGGCACCCCCTACAACGTGACGCCTTCGCGTTCGAGCGCGGAAAACCCCAACAACTTGAATCTGGAACGCGGCTTGTCCGGCTTTGACCTGCGGCATCGCTTTGTGTTTAGCCCAGTCTATGAACTGCCTTTCGGCAAAGGCAAGCGCTTCCTCAACAGCAATCAGGTGGTCAGTTGGATCGTTGGAGGCTGGGAAGCCTCAGGCATTCTCAGCGTACAAAGCGGCCGTCCATTCACCGCATTGGTCAATACCGATAACGCCAACGTTCTGGGAACCGTAGATCGCCCAAACATCATCGGCGATGCCAATAACGGCCCGAAAACCGTGCAGCAGTGGATCAACGTCAGCGCCTTCCAACTCGCACCCTATGGCACTTTCGGCAACGCCGGCCGCAATAACTTAATTAGTCCCGGCCTAACGAATTTGGACGTCGTCCTGAGCCGCAACTTCCAGATCAGGGAGCGCTTCGGCATCCAGTTCCGCGCGGAAGCGTTTAACGTCGCCAACCATCCGAACTTTGATCTGCCGTCACAGACGTTTGGCGTGCCAGGCTTTGGATCGATCCCGTCGGCTGAGGCCCCTCGCCAGGTTCAATTTGGATTAAAGGTTAGATTCTAGAAATGCTTCTTCGCTTCCTGTCACTGGCCGCGTTTGCCGCTCTACCCAGCTTTGCCCTTACCATCCACGCCGACACGGTGCTGGATGGCAAGGGCGGTGTTCTTCACAACGTCACCATAAAAGTGGACGGCTCTAAAATCGTCGATGTAAAAACTGGGGCCGCGGGGCCGGCCGATTACAACCTCAAAGGCCTCACACTCATGCCTGGATGGATAGATACGCATGTCCACATCGGATGGCATTTTAATCGCCAGGACAGAGCGGACATGACGAAAGAGGGCCCGCAAGAAAAGGCGCTCAATGCCGCGGGCAATGCCTATGTTACGCTGATGGCCGGTTTCACGACGGTACAAAGCCTTGGCGCTCCGGATGATGCCGACCTTAGAGATGCCATTGCGCGCGGGATTATTCCCGGACCCCGCTTGATCACATCGCTCCAGCCTCTGACTGAGAAATCTGGAACGCCCGAGCAGATTCGCGCGCTGGTTCGCGAACGTGTTCAGCAAGGCGCGGATGTCATCAAACTCTTCGCCACCAAGAGCGTTCGTGAAGGCGGCGCGCAAACCATGACCGATGCCCAGATTCAGGCGGCTTGCGGTGAAGCGACCGCTCTCGGAAAGCGTTCTGTCGTTCATGCGCATTCCTCCGGCGGCGCAACCGCAGCCATTCTGGCGGGCTGCACCAGTATTGAGCATGGAAGCACGCTAGACAACGCAACGCTCGACCTGTTGGCCAGCCATGGCACTTATTTCGACCCGAATATCTCCACCACTTATAACTACCTTGAGCATAAAAAAGAGTACCTGGGCATAGGCAACTACAACGAAGAGGGTTTCGCCTATATGGAAAAGACGCTGCCTATCCGGGTGGAGACGCTGCACCGTGCTCTAGCGCGCAAGATCAAGATCGTTTTTGGCACCGATGCTGTCGCTGGAGCGCACGGCCGCAATGCGGAAGAGTTCATCTATCGAGTGCGCGATGGCGGCCAAAAGCCCATGGATGCGATTATCAGCGCCACTTCACGCGCGGCTGAGGCGCTCCGCATTGATAAAGAAGTCGGCGTGATCGCGCCCGGCATGCAAGCGGATTTTGTGGCTACCAACGGCAACCCGGTGGACGAAATTAGGGCAGTGCGGAGCGTTTGCTTTGTAATGAAGGCCGGAAAGGTTTATCGCTACCAACCGTCAGCCGCGCAGTAAAATCTCCAGAAGGTAAACAATTTATATGCTTCGCTTTGTTTCGGCATTCATCGTTCTTTCGCAGCTTGTATTGGCGCAAGAACCCGTCGTTCTAAGAGTTGGGACGCTTCTTGACGGTAAGGGCGGCGCTCAACATAATGTAGATGTCGTCGTCCAAGGCGGCGCCATCACAAAAATCGGCAAACATGAAGGCGGCAAGGTCATAGACCTGCGCAAATACACGGTTCTGCCTGGCTTGATTGATACGCACGTGCACATTGGATGGCATTTCGGTCCGGATGGGCGCTACCAACCGCGTGACACGTCACCGGCGGATGCCATGGGATACGCCATGGAAAATGCCTATGACACGCTCATGGGCGGCTTTACTACTGTTCAAAGCGTGGGGGCACCGCTTGACGGCGATCTGCGGGCGGCCATCAATCGCGGTACGTTGCCTGGGCCTCGCGTGCTAACGTCCCTTGGCAACATCAACAATCCGAAACTTACTGTAGATGAGATTCGGGCTAAGATCCAAAAATTTGCGGCTGACAAAGCCGATCTAATCAAAATTTTCGCGTCGAAGAGCTTTAGAGACGGCGGCGGTCAGACTCTCAGCAATGAACAGATTGACGCGGCTTGCGGTGAAGCCAAGGCGGTGCATCTTCGCGCCATCGTGCACGTTTATGGGCCTGAAACCATCCGTGAAGTATCTAAGGCGGGCTGCACGTCAGTGGAGCATGGAACCCTCATTACTCCGGAAGTGCTCAAGTTCCTGGCTGACCACGGCACTTATTTCGATCCGAACATCGGCTTAGTCGCTCAAAACTACCTGGCTCATCGCGCTAACTATCTAGGCATCGGCAATTACACGGAAGAAGGCATGGCCGCGATGCAGCGCTCTATCCCGGCATCGCTCGCGGTATTTAAGCAAGCCCTGCGAACCCCGCATTTGAAGATTATTTATGGCACTGACGCCGTTGCCGGCGCGCATGGGCATAACGTGGAAGAACTGATTTACCGCGTGCAGACCGGTGGCCAGAAGCCCTATGACGCCATTATCTCGGCTACTTCTCTTTCCGCCGAATCGCTCCACATGGACAAACAAATTGGAACACTAGCGCCAGGCTTCCAGGCGGATCTGATTGCGGTGGCCGGCGATCCACTGAAAGACGTCTCCCTTCTTCGCCATGTCGCGTTCGTCATGAAGGGCGGCAAAATTTTCAAGAGTGAAATGGAGTAGTTACTCGGCGCGGTATAACGAACACACGCAACGCTGGCACGTTGAGTTAGCCGCCACATCAAGATTGGTCCGGAAATGAACCGCCTCCGGACCATTAATCACATCAAACAGCGATTGATGCTCACTGATGCGGCCGATGGGCGGGTGAAAGAAACACGGCCGGACCAGGCCATCCGTTTCGACCACCGCTGAAACCCACGGCGCGTTGCAGCGCGGCGCGGAAGGCGCATCGAGGCCGAGATGAGCACGAAAATGCTGGACGATTCTATGGAGCTTTACCGGCGATTCCAAAACAAACCCGCCGCATTGGCCTTCACTAATTAACGCTTCCACCTCCGCTTCAAGCAACGGAAGTTCTTTAGCGGTCACCGTAACCTCATCTTGACGAGGCAACAGCCAACCATCCGGCCGGTTGAACGCAGTTGAAGTTACATCGGCGGCCAGAAAGGAAATTGACTTCGCGCCCAACGCTCGCGCCGCGGCCGCGGTCTCGCGAAGCAGCACGCAATTGAGTTTTTGCACCGTGGAACGGACAGAGACTGAAAAATCAGGCCGCAGTTGCAAGATCGTCTGTACGCCATTTGCGAGCGCCGCAAATGCGCCCTTCACGCGGCGGATGCGGTCATGAATCTCTGGCGGCCCATCCAGCGAAACAATCAAATCGTCCACGTGCTCGACGATTTCTTGGGAGTAGCGCTTCAAAAGCAATCCCGTGCTGAGCACGGTAATGCGAATGTTTCGTTGGCGCAGTAAGCGGCACAGACGGAAAAAATCTGAGTGCATGAGCGGTTCCCCGCCCGTAAAAACCACCCATTCCACGCGCAGGCGCTCCATATCGGCTACGTGACGTTCCAGATCTTCCGCGCTGATTTCCTGAGCCGTATCAGTCTTCCAGATGTCGCACATAACGCAGCGGCAGTTACAGCGATTATGCGGATTAAGGATAAGAATCGGCAGCGTATCGAGCACCGGAATCATATACAAACCAATCTTCCCGCTAGCCGAAAGTCTTTGCCTAGGATTTGCGTCGTGGCGGCATGAAGTTCACGAATTCGGGCATCCACTAAGTATTCGCCGCGCCCCTCGACATAGATTGTTTCGAGACTTGTCCTACATCGGCGCGGCAGACGATCGGCAAGGCGCCGGGAAACCAGTTTCATTTTGCCGCGCAGTATAACTAACTCCGGGAGAAGATCTCGCAGCGCCGCAGCCGGTGTTGCGTGCTTGTCCACAACCGCGATTAAATCGGCCTGGCCTCCCTCGCGGATCTCGCCTGCTCCGCGATTCAAACGAAGGATTTTCGCGGCGTTTATGGTCACCATATCAAACAACTCCGCCAGGGAGGAACGCTTCGCGCGTTGCGCAACACGCAGTTCATCAATCAAATCGCCCTCTCCCGTAAGCGCGGAATCGCTTCCTAGCGCAATAGTCAACCCGGAGTCAAATACTTCTTCTTTCAATGTCTGTCCCAGAGTAAATAGATTCGAGCTGGGGCACCAGACGAGAGACGTACGGAAACGCTTCAGCAAGGCAAGCGTGACATTGTCCAGCGCCACGCCGTGAATCAGCACAGTGCGATCGCTCAAAACTCCTGCCTCTCTCAGACACTCGATCTCCGCCCAGGACCTCCAGCAGGTTCCTTCTGCCGCGTGCAATAAGAAGGGCCAGCGTTTGGGGGTGTTTCGGTAGAGCGTGGAGACGCCTTGTGAGAAGTGAAGCGAATGCGCCCAACCGAAGCGCCGCACCACGCGCACGGGAAATCCGACATCAAAAACGCTGGGCTCATATGGATTGTGATGGCACACCGTTGTGGTCGCGCCCAAAAGATTTTTCAGGCCGCCCCACATCAACCGGATGGGCTTTGGCACAAGCAGGTGTTCTTTCAAGGGCGAACGCCGCGGATGGTACACGCTTTCCGCCCATTCCACATAATTGGCGTGCGGTCCCTTGCCGAGACGAGGAAAAAGGTTAAACTCCAGATGGTCATGGCTATTGATAAGGCCTGGTAAAATGAGGTGGCCGGAAAGGTCCAGCGACAGCGAATCCTCCGCCCCGGAATCAAATGGCAGAATACGGCCGTGCCGGATAGAAAGATCAAGGGGACGGGCTTCGCCGCCATGGCATGCTACTCGTGCGCCCGTCAGCTTCACAATTTTTTCCAACAAATCACAGATAGAGCCGGAATACTGCTGGCTTGGGCGAACACGGAATCTTTTCCCGCCTTTTGAAAGATCTCCCGTTCGGGCGCGCCAAAGTGAGCGTCCGTTTGCCACACCTGCTCCAACGCGGCTTGCTCCGCGGCGGCCTCTAAGTAAGCAACTGAGTGACTGTGATGCTCTATTTCATATACGGAATCGTTGGATCGAAAGGCGCGCTTCCAACCGGCTTCGTTTGCGCCTGGATGCAGATCCGCGACGACAACGCGACCGCCCCGCCGTGTAACCCGTGCCATTTCCGCTATCGCGCCTGAGGCGGAAGGAAAGTAACTCATGGCAAACGAGCACAGGACCAGATCAGCGCCGCCATTCGCGAAGGGAAGCTGGTCTGCTTGCGCCAACGCCAGGCAACCTTTCAACGCAGGCTTCCGCGCGGCGGCGGCAAGCATCTCGTCACACAAGTCGATACCAATGGTATTTGCGCCGTCGGAAAGTGCGGCACTCATCCAGCGGCCGGTGCCGCAGGCAACATCGATCACTCTCAAGCCGTGAACCGGCCCCAGCCGTTCTGAAAGGACGCGCATACCCAGGGCAAGCAGCGGATTTGGATCATCGTCGTAACTTGCCGACCAGATGCGGTGCCCTTCTATAGGAGATACAAGCAGCGGCGGCATAAGCCCTCAAATACTTTCCCAGCGCGGCTTGCGCAGCGTGACAAATTTCTGAGCCCAACGCAGTTCGAACGGAAAATCGTAGACGCCGAAAGCATAGCGCCACACACTCAATGACCGCAGCATCGCGCGGCCCCAGGCGGGCAAGCGAATATCTTGAATCGTGGGCCAGCGTGAATTGATCACCAATTCAAAGTTATCGATCTGGCGTTTCACTGGGCCGGGCAGCCAAGGAAGGCTCGGGTCATGCCGGATTGTGAAGTTATACCAGCGCTCACTCGCCCATTCTTCGGGAGTACGGGGAAATTCAATTTTGCCTTCAATCTTGCCGTACATGCCATCCGGATGAGGAGTTGGAATATAGTGTTGGACAATAATTTCCGCATCCGGATTCAGGCGCTTGATGCGGCGGATGAAGCGAATCGTATCCCGCGTGTCGCCTTCCGGATCTTCTGGATTGCCGAACACAAATGAGAACTCAGGCACAATCCCGAAGTTGCGCAACCTAGCAGCCAACTCCAGAGTTTGCCCGCTGGTGAGGCGCTTGTTCATGGATTCCAGCACGCGGTCATTTCCCGATTCCGCGCCGAAGAAAATCATGGTTGAGCCCGCCCGTTTCAGAGCCCTGAGCGTTTCGTCGCTATAGCGCAAGACAGCGTCAATTCGGCCTTCCGACCACCAGCGCAAGCCGAGCGGCATGAGATGCTCGGCCTGGGCTTGGGCGTGGCTCTCATTTAAGAAAAAATTGTTGTCGTAAAACTGGACCGAATCAATGGCATATTCGCGTTTCAGATGCTCCAGAACAGCGGCGGTTCGCTCTGGCGATTCAGTCTTCTGACGCCCATCATAGAGCGGCACCACGCCACAGAATTTACAGCGATAGGGGCACCCGATGCTCGCGTGATGCACGGCTGTGCGCTTGCCCAGGAACGTCGGCAGGATATACTTCTCAGGCGAGAAAAGACGATGGTACGGGAGCCACGGAAAATCATTCGGAGACCGCAGAGTGCGGTCGCCATTGTGCACGTGCAGCCCGAAATCGTCTTTGTAGGACAATCCACGAATACCCAGGAACTTACGATTGCCACGCAGCGCCGCTATCAATTCCAGAAACGTCTCTTCACCCTGCCCGCGCACTGCAAAATCGACATAGGGCGCGTTTAACGTGGCATCGGTATAGAGTGATGCGAAATATCCACCCCACACGATGGGAACCCGCGGATACTTTTTGCGAAAATCGCGGCAAACCGGAAAGGCCGCCTTCATTTGCGGACCTGGCATCACGGAAACGGCCAGCAATTCCGCACCACTTTCACGCATGATTTTGTCGAGTACTTGCCCGGGGTCCTGCTCAATATTGCCGTCGACGATGACGTACTCTTCCTTGCCTTCGAGCACCGCCGCCATCGCCAATATCGGCAGTGGAAAGCGCCGGTTCTTCGGCTTCGCCGTGCGTGGATGAAACAGAATGATCATCGCCCTCTGAATGCTCCGGTAAGAATTAGAAAACGGGAAGGCGGCCGCGAATGCCGCAGACGCGCCTTCCACGGACGCAGGAACCAGTTCCAGCCGTACCAGACACGGTGCGTCTGCCAATCGATGTTGAGGTCGCGCGCCAAGTCCTTCAACATCGGCTCATCCAGGTACTCGCGGCTTGCCAGCGCGTCAGAGGGAAATCCGTAGCGTTTCAAGAAGTGCCGTCGGCGCTCCTCCCGCATCAATTCGCCATGTTCGGGACGCGCATACACCGGTGAATCCATAATCACTACACGGCCCCGGGGACGCAGGCAACGGCGCACTTCCCGCAAGGTGACCTGGTAATCGGACGAATAGTGAAAAGACGCATTAAAAATAGCCAGGTCGAAAGTGCGCTTAGGAAACGGAAGAAGATCGAACTGCGCCTCAATCACAGGGAATGGCCGAGGGTAATGCCGCGAGGCAAGCAGCCCATCGCGTGCATCAGAAAAAATATCCAGCGCCACCGGTTTGTGATCTCGTAGCGAAAGGCGATATGACATCCAGCAGTTGCCGGCGCCCAGATCCAGAATGTCCAGCGGCCTTTTCAGACGTTTTTCAATCGCAGGCAGAATCTTTCGCTCGAAATAACAGTAACTTTTGCCGCGAATTTTCCACTGTGAGGCATTGTTTCCATTTAGATCCTGGTATGGCAGAGCAAGATAGTAAGCTGGATCCTCTGATCCGCGTCCTTCGGCGTGGCGGATAGTCCGGTAGTCATCCAGAAACTTTGAGCGAGTAGTCGTTTCCATATCTACTTCCGGATAAACGCGAAAAGGCGATGATCCGCCGCCGGCCGCAATAGAGGTAAGTGGCTCACGCGCCGGTCCAAGGCATGGAAAGCCGCAACCGTTCTTGGCGACAAATCACCAACATAAGAAGGAGGCACCGTTAAACCGATGCCGCTCCACCGAAGCAATTCAAAGTCCGGCGCAAAAGCACTCCGCGTCTGTTTCAACGAAGGATAATACACGGTAAGGCCCAGCGAGGAAGAAACGCTCTTTCCGCTCCAACGCCGAATTGCTTTGCGCGGTTGCCCGCGAAGAAGATAAGAAGCAGTTTCCCAAAGACAGAAACGCCCGATCAGGCAGATCAACAGATAACCGCCGGGACGCACCAAGCGGGCCAGAGGCTCACGCAGCAAATCCATTCGAGCCAGGCAATTCAAAGCGCCAAAATTCGAAAGGATTCCGTCAAACTGGCCCTCTATTTCGTTGATGCGCTCGATGGGTAAAATATACGCTTCGACACCCCGGCGCCGTGCAATGCGCACCATCTCACCGGAGCTATCGATCGCGCGTACCTGCAATCCCGCATCCATGAGATGCAGTGCATCTTCACCCGTTCCGCAACCCAAATCAAGAACGGCATCACCGGGCCGAAACAGCGGATCTATGTGACGCCACACTGCGGAGCGCTGGCTTCTACCGACAGCCGAGCGGGTCCACAATTCGTCATAACGCGAAGCTAACGTATCAAACGCGGTGATAGTCATCGCGATTCACACCTCTACTTCAGCGGCAGTCTGCCAAAGCGCTTCCCGCGCCGCGCGAATCGTTTCAGGGCTGGGCTGCGCCGCCGTTTCGCTCTTCAGAAGATCATCCGCATATTGATAAAAACGGCGGGAGTGACGGCCCTTTATCATCAGCTCACGGTCCGTGCTGTCCTGCCAGGGCCGGAGCGTGACTAACTTCGACGCAACGCGCTCGAAATAGGGCGTGCCTTTGATCGGATACGAAACGGTAGTAAAAAACACGTCGGGGCGGCAGGTCTTGACGTGATCGACGGTGGCTTCGATGTCGCTAATTTCCTCGCCTTCATAGCCCCACATCAGAAACATGCCGGTCTGTATCCCGTGCTGTTTGCAGAGGGAAACCGCTTCGCGCACCTGCTCCACTTTTACTCCGCGTTGCATGGCGTCAAGTATCCGTTGTGACCCACTTTCCGAGCCGATCCAAATGCGAAAGCAGCCGAGCTGCGCCAGCGTCTCCGCCATGCGCGCATTAAAGCGATCAGCCCGTGTGATGCATTCGAAGGGAATGTGCAGGCAGCGGCGATTCATTTCCGCGGCATATTCGGTGATCCAGCCGTGATGGATCGTGAACACATCATCCGCAAACCAAATCATCTCCGGCTGGTAACGGTTCAGTATCCACTCCACTTCGTCGACCACTGAATGCGGAGAGCGCCGGCGGTGCGATTTTCCATAGACAGAATGGCTACACCAATTGCAGTGATACGGACAACCGCGCGCCGTAATCAGTGAGACCGAGCCAGCGCCGTGATGCTCGCGCCATACTTTGAGGTATCTCGGAATGTCCACGCGTTCGCGGTCAGGCCACGGTTGCGCGTCTAGATTTGAAATCAGCTCAGCCGGACCCGTGCGCACGACAGTCCCATCGTCGCCGCTAAAAATGATGCCTGGAATCGACGCCCAGCGCGACCGGTCCAGCCCCGAAGCCAGCAACCGTTCCAGCGACAGTTCCGCTTCGCCCGCGACAATTAGATCAGCGCCAGCCGCCAGAAATTCTTCCGCGTAGTTGGGCGGCTCGGGTCCGCCGAGAATCACCTTCCATCCAGCCGCGCGCCCACGTTCCACCAGATCCAACACATTGCGGCGCGTCATTAAGTTGCCGTAAATTCCTAAAGCACCCGGAGGACCTTCATCCAGAATCCGGAAAAGCTCTTCGCGCGTGCCGAAGGTGGAATCGTAGATATCGACGTCGAAGCCTTTATTTCGCAGATGCGCCGAAATGGAAAGAATGCCCAGCGGAGCATACGGCTTCATGATGCGCTGTTCCTTGGGGTCCTCCATCAGGAAGTAGCCATGAGTCAACAGCAACTTCATCGCGCAGCCGCCTCCACAAGCGCCGGCGTGGATTCCCGCAGCACATGCACCCGGTCCCAAGCAGCATCGACATCCATTTCGCCTCGCACCTCAAGATGCAGGGCGTCCGAAAGCGCGCGGTAAAACTCGCTTGAATAGGCGCCTTGAAACATCATGGACAAATCGCCGCTATCTGACCAGTTTGCTTTCGCGCCAAGCTGGTTCACGACCATCTCATAAAATTTCGTCCCAGGGAGCGGATAGGAAACCGAAACGCCAATATCGTCCGGCGCGGCTTCGCGCACCATGCGGATGGTCTGCTCAATTTCAGTCCAGGTCTCGCCCGGATACCCGAACTGCAAAAAGAAACACGCGCGCACGCCATGGCGGCGTAAATTTTCGCGAGCTTCGTAAATCTGTTCTACGCGCGTACCCTTAGTCATGGCGTCTAGAATGCGCTGAGAGCCGGATTCAGCGCCCATCCAAACCTCTGCGCAGCCAGCCTGGCGCAGCGCCTCCACAGTCTCGCGCGTCATCAAGTCGCAGCGCGATTGCATTTTGAATGGAACGCGTGCCCTTAATGCTGCAACCGCATTGGCGAAAGCATAGGTCCATTTCGGAGACAGCGCGAAAATATCGTCAGCGAACCAGATGTGATCGGGATGATACACCGTTTTGAGATGCAGCATCTCAGCCGCCACCGATTGCGGCGAGCGCGCATGATAATTGTTGCCATGAATCGGCTTCGCGCACCAATTGCAGCGGTAAGGGCAGCCGCGGCTGGAAACCATATTCAGAGAAAAATAACCATGCGCGTTGGTCCAAGCAGTCCGGTACTTCTCCATGTCCACCAAGTCCCAAGCAGGCAACGGAATGGTATTCAGATCGGCACGCAGCTCACGCGGCGAATTGTGGCGCGGCAGCAGTCCTTGCCGATAGGCTAAGCCGCGAATCTCCGCGCTAGGACGGCCCTGCGCGAGTTCGAGCAGCGTTGTCTCCACTTCACCAATCAGAACTGAATCAAAACCTCCGCGTAGATACTCCTGCACCCGATCAGACGCATCGGAACCATGTGCCGCTGTGGCGATATTACGCCGGCGTGCGGTGGCCGCCATCCACAGCGCCAACTCACGATTACGCAGAAGGCACATCTTAGAAAGAAAATTAAAATCGTCTTCGCAAACCACCACCAGCCGGGGCAAGTGGCGATCGAGCGCTTTGATAAAACCCTCTTCGGGCGCGTCAAACGTGGCGTCAAATAGCGCTACGTCAATGCCGTGTTCTCTTAAAACAGCGGCTGCCAGCAGCGTTTGCAGCGGCGGATAGGGCTGCATCTTCCTGACCTGCTTGCGGTCGTAGTAAAGATGATTACTGTGCGTCAGAAGAATATCGGCCATCTGCGCATCACCAGGATTGTGTGGGCTTCAGCATGAGACCACTTCTGCCTCAAGTTGATGAGCATCCACCTTCGATTTCGGCGGAGTGAGGACGCGGTTCGCCACATTCTTAACCCAAAGCTCAACAGGGAATGAATAAAAATTACGATCCAGCCGCGCTCGTGCAGGGTAGCTGATCAAATTGTGAACGAACTGGTTCACGGGATGCTTCTTAGTAAGACCGATCGGTTTACGGTTGAACGCCACGCGCAAGTACTCGCGCATGGTTTGCACCTCGCGATGCTTCTTGCCCTTCAGCCACGGCAATACCGTGTAGCGCGGGAAAAACTCCACCCAGCCTTCCAAAGTTTTCGGAACATCAATACCCAATTCAAAAGCACGGTCCAAAACAGGCGCGCCGGGATACGGAGTAAAAATATTCGTCCAGAATTCCGCTCCTGGATATTTGCGGCAAATGTCCATGATGAGTTGGATGGATTCGCGCCGCTCCACTTCACCCTCCCCTGGAAATCCAAAAATCATGTTGAAGGAAGGCCGTATACCAGCTTGCGTCAGCTTGCTCGCGGCGGCATAAACGGTCTCAATTTTCTGAAAGTCTTTGTTCATCAGATGCATGACTTTCGGTGAGCCGCTATCTACGCCCTGCGCCACTTGTGACAAGCCGGCGCGCCGCAGTAATTTGAGTTCATCTACCGTGAGACGGTTAACCAGATTCGTGGACGCCTGAATACTCCAGTCGAATTTCGCATTGCGCCGCACCAACCCCTCGGCAATCCCGACAGCGCGGTCGCGATCCACCAGAAAGTTATCATCCACCACCCAGAGCAACTGCAGGTTGTAGCGCGTCGTCAAGTCCATGGTTTCTTCCACAAACTGTTCCGGCTCTAGCGCATTCCATTTACGCCCGTAGACGCCATTATTTGTGCAGTAGGCGCAATTGTAGGGGCATGCAAGACTGGACGTATACATGGCCCAACGGCGGCCGCAAACGCGCTCGTAGGCGTCAAAATCGGCGAGATGATAAGCCTTCGGAGGCAATTCGCGAATCGGCTTCAGCTCCCGGGGCTGATTAAAAACGATATGTCCGTCTTCCTTGTAGCCCGCGCCTTGCACGCCTTTCATCGACTCACCCGCCTCTATGCGCTGCACAATTTCGAGGAACGCGTCCTCGCCTTGGCCCTTGACCACGATGTCGATATACGGAGCGGCCAAAGTCTGATGCGGCAACAGTGAAGGATGCCAACCGCCTAGAATGACCGGCTTATCGGGATAGAGTTCCTTGGCGGCACGCGCAATTTCAACCGTTTCCTTGATCATGGGGCCAGTGACCAGCGAGACGGCGAGACACAGCGCGTCCTTCAGCTCCGCCAGCACGCGCTTCTGGAAATTCGGCGTAATGGTGGAATCGATCAAGCAGATCTCATACCCCGCGCGCAACAAAGGCGTGGAGACCGCAAGAATTCCGAGGGGGGCAGTCGCTTCCGTGCTCGAAAAAGCCGGGAAGAAGAAAACAATCTTTTTATGCCGCATACAAGCAGTTGGTGGCCGTGTTCATTTTTATGAGCGACGTTAGTAACAACGTAGCCCGATATAGGCGTCTAGTTTGTTATGCGGACGTAAACAAATTGTAAATGCCCACGAATCCCAGGGAGCCATGCAACGCTATAGGAATATATGAACTTAACCAATCAGCCTGAAACGCCGGCGACGATTCTGCTTTTGGGATCGGAGCCCGTGCTCAGAACGGTGATCGGCGAAGTGCTGGATCAGGCGGGATATGTGGTTTTGTCGAAGGGCGATTTGGGATCGGCAGTAGACGCCCTCGCCGAGATCAACGTTGATCTATTGATTACTCACCCTTACATCGCGAATATTTCCGGACACAAAGCGGCCCAATATCTACTCACCAAGAATCCACGCATGGGTGTCCTCATTGTCGGCGGCCTTCTCGATGATGATCGCCTGACCTACCGGGCCGAATTGGAGCAGTTCGAGATTTTTCCGAAACCTTTTGCGGCCGCCGAATTGGTAAAAAAAGTAAAGGAAGTTTTGCAGTGGGTGCGCGAAAAACAGGCACGCATGAGTCAATCCAATTTGGACCGGTCCACCGCCGACGCCGTTCAAGACTAGTCTCATAGCGGGTGTAACCTAATGAAACGGCCATGAGCACAGCTTCGCCAGCGGGGCGCCAGACAATGTTCGAAAAAATCTGGTCACACCACCAGATCTTCGAGCGCGCGGATGGACAAACCTTGGTCTATGTGGACCGGCATCTGATCCACGACGGCTATGCGCCTGCCTTTGAGTTTCTGCGTGAGCGTGGCCTAAAACCGCGCGTTCCGGAACGTATTTTCGGTACGCCCGACCATTACGTTCCCACCGACAGCCGCGACGTGACGCAAATCGGCGATGCGGAGCGGCGGCACATGGTGGATACGTTAACCGTGAACGCGGAGGTCGCCGGCATTATGCTGTTCGGCCTCAACGATCGCCGTCAAGGCATTGTTCACGTGATCGGCCCTGAGCAGGGCATCAGCCAGCCGGGAATGACCCTTGTCTGCGGCGATAGCCACACGTCCACGCACGGCGCTGTCGGAGCGCTGGCTTTCGGCATCGGCATGACCGAGGTGACGCACGTGCTAGCGACACAGACGCTCTGGCAGCGCAAGCCGAAGACCATGCGCGTCACGGTGAACGGAACTCTGAGCCCTGGCATAACCGCGAAGGATGTCATTCTCACGATCATCGCCACCATTGGCGCGGCGGGCGCTACTGGACACGTGATTGAGTACGCCGGGTCCGCCATCACGGGGCTTTCCATGGAGGGCCGCTTAACCGTCTGCAACATGTCGATCGAAGCGGGAGCGCGGGCCGGGATGATTGCGCCCGACGAAGTCACCTACGCTTATCTGCACGGCCGCCCGTATGCGCCCGCGGGTGACAATTGGAACAAGGCCGTGGAGCATTGGCGGGAACTGAGATCTGACGACGCCGCCGTATTTGACAAGGAAGCGGCCATAGACGCGGCCAAGATGGCGCCCATGCTGACGTGGGGCACGAGTCCACAGGATGCTTTGCCAATTCATGGCTGCGTGCCTGACCCCACGGACGCAATGATGGAACAAGCGCTCGCCTACATGGGGCTTCAACCTGGAACCGCTTTGGCCGGTATCAAAGTAGATCGTGTATTCATTGGATCTTGCACCAACAGCCGGATTGAAGATCTGCGTGACGCCGCCGCCATCGTAGGCAAGCGCAAAGTACATGCAGGTGTGCAGGCTTGGGTGGTGCCAGGTTCGGGCTTAATCAAGGCGCAGGCCGAAGCGGAAGGGTTGGACCTCATCTTCAAAGCAGCCGGGTTTGATTGGCGCGAGGCCGGCTGTTCCATGTGCCTGGGTACAAACGGCGAGGTCGTCGCGCCCGGTGAGCGGTGCGCATCCACTTCTAACCGCAACTTTGTTGGCAGGCAGGGACGCGGCGCGCGTACTCACCTGATGAGTCCTGCCATGGCTGCCGCGGCGGCGGTTACAGGCCACTTTACTGACGTGCGGGAGTTGTTGTAGATGGAGCGTTTCGCGCCGCTTGACGCCATCGCCGCGCCCATCGCACAACCGAACGTAGATACAGATCAGATCATCCCCGCGCGCTTCCTACAAAAACTTCGCCGGAACGGATTCGGCCAGTACCTTTTCCACGATCTGCGCTTTCTCTCCGATGGATCGGAAAATCCCGCGTTCATCCTCAACCAGCCGCCCTATCGCGCGGCACGCATCCTAGTAGCGGAGCCAAACTTCGGCTGTGGATCATCGCGGGAGAATGCCGTCTGGGCGCTTGCCGATTACGGCATCCGCCTGCTGATCGCGCCTAGCTTCGGCGATATCTTTTTCAGCAACTGCCTGAAGAATGGTCTGCTGCCAATCGTGCTACCGCTGAACGTAGTCATTGGCCTGCTCGTTTCTCTACAAGCCGCGCCTGGGCAAACTATCCAGGCGGATCTAGTTTCGCAGACCATCGTCTTTCCCAATGGCGCGCGGCATGAGTTTGCCCTAGACCCCTTCGCCAAACATTGCCTGCTGAACGGCGTTGACGAACTGGACTATACGTTATCCAGAATGGACGAAATCATTGCGTTCGAGCGCGGATTAAACAGAGCATGAAAATTGCAGTTCTTCCGGGTGACGGGATCGGCAAGGAAGTGACGGCGCAGGCGGTGAAGGTGTTGCGCGCCGTGTTGGACGGCTCCGCTTCTTACGAAATGCACGAAGCCCCCATCGGCGGCGCGGGATATGAAGCCGCGGGCGACCCATTGCCTCCAGCCACGCTGGCACTGGCCCGCCAGTGCGACGCCATTTTGTTTGGCGGCGCGGGCGTGCCTGAAGACGACCACCGCCCACCCAATCAAGGCGCGGGCGCGGGTCTGCTTCGCTTGCGCAAAGAATTGTGCTTATTTGCGAATTTCCGCCCCGCCTTCTTATTCCCTGAATTGGTGGGAGCTTCCACGCTCAAGCCTGAAGTCATAGAAGGGCTGGACATCGTCATTCTGCGCGAGCTGAACGGCGGCCTCTATTATGGTCAGCCGCGCGGCATTGAAACAAACGCTGCGGGCGAGCGGACCGGTTTCAACACCATGCGCTATTCGGAATCCGAAGTGGAGCGCATTGGCCATGTTGCTTTCAAGGCCGCGCGCCTGCGCCGCAAAAAAGTATGCAGCGTAGACAAAGCGAACGTGCTGGAGACCAGCCAGCTGTGGCGCGAGGTGATGGTTCAAGTGGGGCGCAAGTACCCTGATGTCGAGCTTTCGCATCTCTACATCGACGCGGCAGCCATGGCTCTCATGCGCAATCCGAAGCAGTTTGACGTGATGGTGACGGCCAACATGTTCGGCGATATTCTGTCAGACGCAGCGGCGATGCTGACCGGCTCCATCGGCATGCTTCCATCCGCCTCGCTCGGCTACGGCAAGAAAGGCCTCTATGAGCCCGTCCATGGCACGGCGCCTGATATTGCCGGTAAAGACATCGCGAACCCGCTCGCGTCCATCCTATCGGCGGCCCTGCTGTTGCGGCATTCTTTCGACCTCGAAAACCAAGCAGTCAGAATCGAGAACGCGGTACGTTCTGTGCTGCGGGAAGGTTATCGCACGGCGGACATTTTCACACCGGGCGCGCGCCGCGTCGGCACGCAAGAAATGGGCGATGCGGTTGCCGGGGCGCTCTAAGGCATGGCTCCCACATTCGCCAGCCTCATTGCGGCCCGGCTGGACCGCCTGCCCTTCTCACGCACCATTTGGCGATTGGTCCTGCTGATCTCGCTGGGCGGCGTATTTGAGCTTTACGATCTGTTTCTGAGCGCCTACATTGCCCCTGGATTAATCAAGAGCGGCCTATTTACCAGCACCACGGCTGGGCTCTTCGGCATTGGCGGTATCGGCTTCTTCGTATTCTGCAACTTCGCCGGCATGTTCGTCGGCTGTTTATTCTTCGGTTCAGTCGCAGACCGGCTCGGCCGGCGATCAATCTTCATCACCGCGCTCCTCTGGTACTCCATTGCTACCGCAATTATGGCGTTCCAAAACACAGCGGCGGGCGTGGACACCTGGCGCTTCATAGCAGGCATTGGAGTCGGACTGGAGCAAGTGACCATCGATACGTTCCTGCCTGAGTTGGTCGCGCCGAAGGGACGCGGGAAGGCTTTCGCGTTTTATCAATTCGTCGAGTTCTGCATTGTTCCCGTTGTCGCTCTGCTGGGATGGCTGCTGGTTCCACTACAGCCGTTCGGGATTGCCGGCTGGCGTTGGGTGACTTTAATTGGCTCGGCGGGCGCGCTCCTCGCTTGGTGGCTGCGCCGTGGACTCCCGGAAAGCCCGCGCTGGCTCTCCTTACATGGACGCGAAGCCGAGGCGGAACGGATTGTGACAGATCTCGAAGCCGCGGTGTCGCGTGACATCGGCGGCCCATTGCCGCCGGTAGGAACACCGCCTACTGCCGGGACCGGCGTAGCAGACTTCAGTGAGATTTTCCGGCCGCCGCATGGAAAACGCACGCTCATTCTGTCCATCTTCAATCTGATGCAGACAGTGGCCTTCTACGGCTTCGGCGCTTGGGTGCCCACGCTCCTGATCGCCAAAGGAATTCAGATCACTACCAGTTTGGAGTACGCGTTCATCATCGCTATTGCAAATCCGGTAGGACCGTTACTCGGGATGCTGGTGGCTGACCGGATGGAGCGCAAATGGCAGATCGTATCCGCTGGCGTAGGGATCGGAGTCTTCATGCTGCTCTTCGCGCATCAGGCCAACGCGGCGGCGGTGATCTTCTTTGGCGTGATGGTGACGCTTTCGAATAACTGGATGTCTTTCGCTTTTCACAATTATCAGGCCGAATTGTTTCCTACCCGTATTCGTGCTCGCGCCGTAGGCTTTGTGTATAGCTGGAGCCGTGTCAGCGCGGCTTTTGTCGGCTTACTGATCGGCTTCTTTCTCCGCGAAGGAGGAACGATCAGCGTAGCGCTCTTTATAGGCGCCGCAATGATCGTCATGGTAATCACCATTGGGGCCTTTGGACCTAAGACGCGGCATCTCAGCCTTGAAGAGATCTCACACTAACAAAATTCTCTTTCTTTTCTAGTATTTACTTTTTAGCTTTTGTTTCTTTCTCCTATCATTTATTTCTTTGTTATCCCGTGTTAACCAAGTTCTAACTAACGCTAGGTACCCTCAGGGTTTCACCCCTTCAAAATCACCTTTCACCTATGAATAAATACTTTCATCGATATTCACTAGCTGCGTTATGCTTACTCGCGGGAAGTTTACGCTTAGGAGCCCAAGCCGATTTGGCCAGCCTTACTGGTTTAGTCACTGACCCTTCAGGCGCTACCGTTCATGGAGCCAAGATAACCGCCGAAAATATCGGCACTGGGGCGTCGCGCTCTACTACAACAGATAACAACGGCTACTACACTTTTACGAGCCTCTCCATCGGGAAATACAAGATATCGGTGGATGAAACAGGATTCAACCGGTCCTCCAGCAGCATCATGCTTGACCCTTCACAAAAAGGGCGGCAGGACTTTCAATTGCAAGTAGGCGCCACCAGCACAAGCGTTGAAGTAACCGCCGAACCAGAGCTTTCGCATGACGATGCATCGCTTGGAACAGTCGTTGAAAATCAAGTCATCCAAGGCACTCCGCTGTTCGAACGCAATTGGGACGACCTGATTCGTCTGGTTCCCGGCGTGCAACAAGACCGTTACACGGAACAATCAGGCGCGACAGCCGCGGGCCGCACGGGTGACTTCACCGTGAACGGTGTCCACTCTTTGCAAAATGACTTTATTCTAGATGGAATTGACAACAACACCTTTTCCGAAAACGTTCAGGAACTCAGCAGCGAGGCGGCAAGACCGTCCGTGGATGTTATCAACGAGTTCAAAGTAGTAACAAACCCTTACTCCGCTGAGTATGGCCGCAGCCCCGGAGCGGCAGTGGATGTTTCCACCACCGGCGGAACGAATCAAATTCACGGATCAGTGTTTGATTATCTGAGGAACCGCATCTTCGACGCGAACGATTATTTCTCAAACCAATCGGGCCTGGCTAAGCCTAAAAACATCACGAATAACTTCGGCGGAAGCGTGGGCGCTCCCATTCTGCATAACAAACTATTCGGCTTCTTCGATTATGAAGGAACGCGCGTGGATCGCGGTATTACCCGTATCGCGACCGCCGTGCCCCTGCCGAATGAGCGTGTAGGAGACTTCGGCGCGGCTGCCGCGCAAGCTAACGGCGTGCCCCCGTATGCAACCATTTATAACCCGGCCACGAACCAACCTTACGCCAACAACGTCATCCCAACCAGCCAACTTGATCCGAAGGGCTTGAACCTGATGAGCCTTTTTCCACTGCCCAATTTACCTGGCGAATTCAACAACTACGCCCGGACCGGCGCTTTAACAGACAATAACAATTCGTATGACGGCAGAGTGGATTGGAATCCGAGTGAGAAGGATGCGGTCTTCTTCCGCTACACGGGTAACAACCGCGACCGGATCGTACCGGGCAACTTTGCAGGCATCGCCGACGGTTCCAGCACCTCGGCATGGGGAAATTCCACGCTCAATTCCTATAGCGGCGCCATTGGCTGGTCACATGTCTTCACGCCTACTTTGGTGAATGACCTGCGATTGGGCTTCACGCGCAATACGGCACTGGATGTGCAGCTTCCCTATAACTCGCCGCCGCCTTCGACTTATGTTCCCGGCATTCCCGACGTTCCTTCTTCCGGCGGCGGCTTGCCGGCAATCATCTATGCGAATCACGTCTTCCTTGGCTCACCTGATTTCTTGCCGAAGCAGCAGAATCCGCAGCAGTTCCAATATGT
The DNA here is from genome assembly GCA_036488895.1 of Bryobacteraceae bacterium. Taxonomy (GTDB): domain Bacteria; phylum Acidobacteriota; class Terriglobia; order Bryobacterales; family Bryobacteraceae; genus Bog-105. The sequence continues at coordinate 41,783 of DASXGT010000060.1, forward strand.
AGACACCCTGTCGTTAACCAAAGGCGCGCATGCTTTGAAATTCGGCGTGGACGTTCGCGCTCCCATGAGAAATATCTATCAAGATGAAGCCGACGTGCATGGAAATATAACGTTCAACGGTCAATTCACTTGCCAACACATTGCGGGCGGCCAGTGCGCTTCGGGTACAGGTATTGACTACGCCGACTCGCTCATTGGTTATGTACAGGGCGCTACTCTCGCCAATCAATATGTAGTGGATCAACGCATCCAAATGTACTCCGGCTTTATCCAGGACGATTGGAAAGTAACGCCCAAGCTGACGGTTAATCTTGGATTGCGTTATGACTTTGCGACGCCGCAATTTTCCGGAAACAATAACCTGGCAAACTTCAATCCAGCCGGCAGCGGTTCGTTGATCGTTGCGTCGAACGGCTCTCTCTACGACCGGTCTCTGGTCAACATCAACAAAACCAACTTTGCCCCGCGCTTCGGGTTCGCCTACTCTCCGCTCCAAAATACGGTCATTCGTGGCGGCTATGGCATCTTCAATATGTTGCTCGAACGGTTCGGCAGCGAGAACCAGCTGTCTTTGAACCCTCCGTTCCTCATTCAAAACACAAGTTCAATCGCCAGCACGTCCACGCAGCCGGTTTTCCTGCTGCAAAACGGATTTCCGTCTAACTACATTGATCCGGCGAATATCAACTATCAAATCAGCCACATCCGGGCCAATAATCCAGACTCTCCCACTCCGACGGTGCAGGAATGGAGCTTCGGCATTCAACAGATCCTGCCGGCCAAATTGGTTCTCGATGTAAACTATGTCGGCACTAAGTCCACTCACCTCGATACGCTTTCCGATCTGAACCAATACATCAACGGCGCGCTGCCCTATCCGAACTTCGGTTATTTGGAATATCAGCAAGCCATTGGAAACGCCAGCTTCAATGCACTGGAAGTTTCGGCAAAGCGTCGCTTCGCCAATGGGCTGGCGTTGACTGCCGCTTACACCTGGTCTAAGAGCATCGACAACACGCCGGAAGAATTGGAGAGCGGCTCGGGCGGAGCGCAAGACGGCTACCATCAAAGCACCTGGCGCGGCCTGAGCGATTTCGATCAGCCGCAGCGGGTCAGCTTCAGCTACGTTTGGGAACTACCATTCGGCAAAGGCAAGCCGTTCCTCACCGGCGGCATCGGCTCCGCCATTCTGGGCGGCTGGCGGACATCGGGCGTCTATACGTTCTCCAGCGGCCGGCCTTTCACCATGACCTCTGGTAATAACTACTCGAACGCCATTGATGTCTACGGCGCAGCCACCGCCGTTCCGAACGTAATTGGAACTCCGCAAACGGTGGGTACCGTGGGATGTTGGGTCTTTGAATCGGCAAACCCCGCCTGCCTTGCCGCGAATCCAACCGGCACGAATGCCTTCCAAGAACAAACGCTCGGCCAATTCGGCAATGCCGGCCGCAACACCTTGCGCGGACCGCACACCAACGTATTTGACTTCTCGCTCATGCGGGATTTCCACCTGTACGAACGCGCCACACTGCAAGCCCGCTGGGAAGTTTTCAACCTGGCCAATACACCGGTCTTCGGCCAACCGAATAGCGATCTAAGCCAGCCATCGACGGTGGGCACCATCACCACCCTGGCAAGCGATCCACGCATCATGCAGTTTGCGTTGCGCTTGTCGTTCTAACCTAGACAGGGCGGCCTGAACGGCCGCCCTGTCACACTGGAAAACGATATGTCGATACACTCTGAAGCAGATTTGATTTTGAAGTTATACGAATTGCGCCGGGAGCCCACCCTGCGGCAAGCCCGCGACTGGTTTTTCCTGGGCTTCAACCCTGCATCGCTGGACGAGTACAACGCGGCCGTGTTGGGTGAACACAGCGGCTATATAAGGATGGTGTTGAGCTATTGGGATATGGCGGCCGCGCTGGTGAATCACGGGGCAATCAGCGTCGATTTGTTCAACGATACAAATAGCGAATACGTCGGCGTCTTTGCAAAAGTGGAACCGATTCTCGCGGACATCCGCGCCGCGACTAGCCCGCGTTTATACGTCAATCTGGAGAAGCTCATCGATACCATACCGAACGGCCGCGCTCGCACCGCGCAGCAGCGTGAGCGCATCAAGAAGATCACAGCGCATCTAGCGGCAAAGCAAGGTAAATAGAATGGATGCTTGAGCAAGGTTTTCATTAGCTATCGCCGGGAGGATTCGGCTGCGTATGCGGGCCGGTTGTGCGACCATCTGACGCTGCTGCTGGGCAAGAGCAGCGTTTTTATGGATGTGGAAGACATCCAGCCCGGCCAAAACTTCGCGCAGACCATTGACCGTTGGATCGGCGATTGTAATGCAGTGCTCGTGGTGATTGGGCCGAAATGGCTTGATTGTTTGCGGCGCCGCTTAAAAGAGAACGAGCAAGATTACGTTGTTCATGAGATAGAAGCGGCGCTGGCCCGGAAGATCACCGTGATTCCAGTATTGGTAGGTGGCGCGCGGGCGGATGAAATAGCGGCTCTGCCGCCTGCTTTGGCGGAGTTGTCTTTTCGGCAGGCCGTGGAATTGCGCGACCCAACATTCAAGGAAGATAGCGACCGGCTGGCAAAAAGCCTTGGTTCTCCGGAGCGGCCCGCGTCTTCCCTCAAAAATGTCCGAATTTGGGCGGCCGGTTTCGCCGCTCTCATTCTCCTGCTCCTGATTCTTAATTGGGCCGGCATAGGTCCATGGCACGCTTACCGCCAACGCAGCGCGCACATACAACAACTGCTGCAAACCGCGCAGGCGCAGACCAGCTTTGCCGAATACGAATCGGCCTTCAAAACCTATCAGGAGATTTTACGCCTGGATTCAACTAATCGCGCCGCCGCGCGCATGCAGGTGGATTCCGCGATGCTTTGGTCTGAACACTTTCACGCGCTGGTTGGCGAGAATCAGAAAGCGGAGGACGTAGCGGGTCCACCGCTGGCGGAAATCCTGTCGGTGCTGTACGCCGGTCTGGGACGAACGAACGGGCACGATTCCCGTGCAGCCGATATCCTGGCGCACTTGGGTTGGACGCATTGGCTGAACGAACATATTGCCTCAAAAGAATTCGGGCAGGCCGCCGAACAAGGTATGCGGCAGGCGCTAGATATTGAGCCAACGAACGTGTACGCGAATGCGATGCTGGGCAATTGGCTGCTGCAAAAGAATCAGGATTTCAGCGACGCCATGCAACATTTTGAAGTTGCGGTGAAAACCGGGAAACAACGGCCTTTCGTCCGTGAACTGCAATTGGGAGGCCTGCTTTCGAGCGACGATCCAGGAGCGCGCGCCGAACTGACCAAAGCGGCCAATCAAATGCGCCTCAATCAGGAACCGCTGACCGATTTCTACCGGACCCGGCTGCTGCGGAACTACAACCCCACCAGCGGATTTCGCAACGGCGAATTAGAGCAAACTCTCTCAGCCGTTCCGTCCGCCGATTCCTGGGCTACGTTTTTGTGGCTAGACAACAAGCCCGGAAATGACGACGATTTGACGCGCGGAATCGTGCGCGCCTGCCTGGCAGGAATAGACGGGAAACGGGCGGAAGCGCTTACTCAATTTAAGGCACTGCAAAGCGAGTTAAAGAAGAAGAAATATGCGGGGAGTATTGGCGACGAGGTGGACTTTTTTATCCAACGTCTCGGCAATAAATAAGTTGCGGCTGACCAGAAGAAGACTGCTGCAAAACGGCGGATTGGCTGCCGCGGCAGCGTTGACGCCGCGCAAGATGTTTAGCGATTCACCCGCGTTGCTGGACATCGCGTCACTCGCTAAATTCGTAGATCCTTTGCCGGTTCCGCCGAAAGCAAAACCCACCGGCGCGCAGTATCGCTTGGCCATGCGCGCGTTCGAGGCGAAAATGCATCGCGATATGAAGCCGACAAGGCTATGGGGATATGACGGAATCTGTCCGGGGCCGACGTTCGATGTACCCAGCGGGAGCGCCATTACGGTGGAATGGGTAAACGAATTGCCCTCGCACCATTTTCTGCCGATCGACCATAGGCTGCATGGCGCGGAAGCAGGTCAACCGCAAGTGCGCACGGCCGTTCATCTACACGGCGCAAAGGTAGGGCCGGAAAGCGACGGCTACCCGGAAAACTGGCGGACGCCCGGACAATCCGCCACGCATTTCTATCCGAATGGGCAAGAAGCTGCCACGCTGTTTTATCACGATCATGCGATGGCGATTACGCGGCTAAATACGGTAGCCGGGCTGATGGGTTTGTACCTGATACGCGATGAATTCGAAGACTCTCTACAGCTACCCGCTGGGCCGTTTGAGATTCCGCTGGTGCTCTTTGACCGCTCGTTCCGGAAGGACGGCCAGATCTATTACCCGGTGTCCGGCAAGCCCGATGCGCCTTGGGTTTCCGAATATTACGGCGGCGGCATTTTGGTAAACGGCAAGCTGTTTCCTTACCTCGAAGTCCGGCCGCAAAAATACCGCTTTCGGATGCTGAATAGCTCAAACGGGAGCTTTTACGTTCTCACGTTAGACCCGCAACGCCCCTTTTGGCAGATTGGCAGCGACCAAGGCCTGTTGGCGGAGCCCGCACCATTAGGGCAACTGATTTTGGGTCCCGGCGAAAGAGCGGACCTGATTGTCGATTTCAGCGGGAAGAGCGGGCAGGAAGTTTATCTGGGAACCAGCGTGGGGCCGATCCTGCAATTTCGTGTTTCCGGCAACGCTGACATCTCCATGCCGCTACCGGCAAAACTGCGACCTATTGAGCGGGTGAATGAAAACTCGGCGGTGAAAACCCGGACGTTAACGCTGGGAGACGATCAGAACCGGTTGGGCATGTCCGGGATGATGCTGCTCAACCGCTCGCATTGGTCAGATCCGGTTACCGAAAAGCCAGTACTGAATTCCACGGAAATTTGGAGTTTTATCAATCTGACCGATGACACGCACCCGATTCATTTGCACCTGGTGCGATTTCAGATTCTGGACCGGCGGGTGTTCGATGTCACCACCTACCATTTAACAGGCAAAGTGGTTTACACGGAACCGGCGCGAACTCCGGAGCCGAATGAACTGGGATGGAAGGACACAGTCCGGGTGGATCCGGCCACCGTGACCCGGATTATCGCCAAATTTGAAGGCTTCACGGGCCGCTACGTCTGGCACTGCCACCTGCTGGAACATGAGGACAATGAGATGATGCGACCCTATGAAGTAATTGCGTCTTAAGCCCGGCGAAACAGGGCGTGATAAATAACTAGGAACAAAACGGAACCGACAACGGCCACCAGCAGGCTGTACAGGTTGAGCCCGGTGACACCAGCCGCGCCGAACAATCCAAACACCCAGCCACCCAGGACGGCTCCCACGATACCCAAAATGATATCGATAAATATCCCTTCGCCGCTCTTGTTAACGATCTTGCTGCCGATAAATCCAGCGACAAGGCCCAAAATGATCCATGCAAGAAATGACATGGTAATTCCTCCTACTTCGTTGGCTTAGCGTTGCTACGGCGCCGCTAGAGGCACCGCAATGGCCATTGTTAATATATCTGTTTTCCGTGTCATCGAGGATACGGCGCGCGCAAAATCTAATCAAAAACCAGCAGAATTATTTCGCCCATGTAAAGTTTGCCAATACTAAAACGGCGAGGGTCCGGAGAACCTCCGAACCCTCGCCGTAAAACTATTTGAAAAACAAGCTGGTTTAGACCGGCCTACGCCGGGAACCGGTACCGCCTAGGCTAACGATACTTCTTCGGCTTGCAGACCCTTCTGTCCTTTTTTCACAATAAAGGACACACGAGCTCCTTCTTCTAGGCTGCGATAGCCGGTCGCTTCGATCGCTGAGAAATGGACGAAGACGTCTTCGCCATTTTCGCGAGCAATAAATCCAAATCCTTTAGCGGCGTTAAACCACTTTACGGTACCAATTTCTTTCACTTGTATCTCCTCTTTACTACTACAAAATCCTACCGCGCCAATTGAGGGTACATTGTGAATTGCATAACCGTGGTGGGTGTTGCCTTAACTTTGAACATCAATGACAGGATGGGATCCAGTTCTACCATCAACATAGCATGAAGCCGCCCCGGAACCAACCCCCCCGGATAGAGTACCAGGGGGCAGGCAGGTACTTCCGGGCTTATTTTTGTTTTGCGATCACCAAAGACTTAATTTTGGCATAAGTGGCGGCGGGCACGATCTTTTTGGTCACCAGGTCCGTCTTGGTGTGGTACGGACGGCCCTTGATGATCTTGTCAGCATAGGCGGTACCCACACCCGGCAAAGCTTGCAACTGGTCGGCAGTGGCGGTATTCAGATCCACCAGGTCAGGTGCGGCAGCCGCGCCTTTCTTGGCAGCAGCGGCTTGCCCCGCATAGGCACTGCCCAGCGGCGCGAGAGTGGTAGCAAGCAACACGAACGACAGTAAGAAGATACGAGTGAATTTCATTGTTGATCCTTTGATTTCATGAAGTCCTTGAGCAAGCCCTCGCCCATTTCCAGAATGTTTGAACCGCTTGCCGGCATCTGCCCGTTGGGCGTCAGATGGTCAATGATACCCGGCAGCAGTTGAGCAATCTTGGCGCTCGCCTCGTCGTTGGAGATACCCAGTTTTGCCGCAATGTCCTGTATCTGGCCGGCGCCCACGGCATTCTGAACTTGCTGCGGTGCTACGGGCTCATTCGCGCCGGTTCCCACCCAAGAACTGACGGCGCCACCCAGGCCCTGCTGCTCAAACGACGATACCAAGCCGGGGAGTCCGCCCGGGTGGTTATTCACCATTTGGAGCACCGTGCTTAGTAATGCAGCGTTGTTGCCTTGTTGTCCGCCGCCGAGGAACTGCCCCACGAGATCTAATAAGCTCATTTTTTGATCGCTCTTTCTGGAAAAAAACCGCTCCCTGACGGTCACGGCTCGGTGAGCAGGCTGCTAGGACTTTTTGGCTCCGATTTCCGCTTTGGAAGCGTGATAACCAGCCTTTTTGGCGTCATCTTCGGACATGAATTTACCCTTCTTGGTCTTTCCATACCACTGGCCGCTCTTGTGGTACACGCCGGTTTCCGTGTTCACCCAAACTTTGCCGCTCGCCTTGGCAGCAGTAATGTCAGACGCGGAAGCGTTGTTCGTGGGGGTAGGCGCTTTAGTGGTTTTGGTGGCCGGCGCGGCGGGAGTGGAGGCCGCGGGAGTGGCAGCTGGCGCGGGAGCCGCAGCCGTAGCTGCCGTATCGGTAGAAGCTTTTTTCTTACGTTTCTTTGCGGATTTCGTCGCCGTTGTGTCCGTGGACTGCGCGGCCGCCTGAGTCATGGCCGGCATGGCGCTTAGCCCAAACGCAAAAACAACCATGCCAGCCACCAAACCAAAATATTTTTTCACTTTTCCATTCCTCCTGACGTGAAGCTGCCATGGGGCGGCTTCGGCTGTTTAGTAAGACCCTATTAAAGGTAGAAAAAGTAACCACCTTAATGTTTTTTAACTAGACTAAGTAATCTTACTAAAATCAAGATAGAATGTCTCTCTTTATAAATACTAGGCTGACGAGGACCGCCGCAGCGTTTTTGCGTTAGTTAAATCGATTTTGGCTTGGATTAAGGCGGTTTCGTGGCGGGTTTTGTCTTGCCGTAAGGCGAAGCGGCGGTTATCCAAGTCTCGTTTGAAGGCTACTTCTTCCTGTTTCAGCTGAGTGCGGCGCAGGCGCTCCACATCATGGAAAGCGCGTTGGAAAGAACGTTCAGCAGCGCTCTGATAGCGCTGAAATTTAGAGTAGAGCTTGTGATGTTCTTCGGTCCAGAGGGTGCAATCCGGCTGTTCTTCGTAAATGGCGTATTGCGCTTTGGAAAAGGCGTTCTGGGCGCGGGTTAACGGCCATTGCGCTTCGGCGGCGGCCAGAACCAGCTTGAGAGAGACGGGGTCGGGGCTGTTGTAGGACTGGAGCCAGCCGGCTTTTAGTGCTTCGAATTCTTCGGGATCTTCGTCCGGCAGCAGCAGGCGCTTGGAGCAGCAACCATGTTTCGTGGCATTTTGGCTGGCTTTTTGTTTGCCTTCGCGAGTGCGCGGTCCGGTGCAACGGCGGGCGGATTCGGTCTCAGGTACGGATACTACGGCGGTGAGTAACATGGCTTTCCGGCACTACGTTCGCTTGCGATGTTCGGCGAGAGGCAGTGTTTTGCCGGTAAGTCGATGATTTATCAGGCGTGAAATTTTTCCGGATGAGGCGTCACCGGAAGCCCAAACGCCCCACTACGAAACGAACTGGCATTTGGGTTCGTTTTTTCAAATTCGCGGCTAGCGACTCTTGAACTTTTCGTAAAGGACCGCGATGTCGGCCCGGTTACGCTTCTCTTCGTCCGACCAAGGCTTGTACTTTTTCCAATCGATCCCGTTGATGATCTGCTCCGGCGTTTCTTGGCGCGCCACGCCGGCTTTCACCTGTTCGATCATGGCGGCGAGATACGCGCGCTGCCCGTTCAATGCATCAACCGTACCTTGTATTCCATGACCAGGAATCACAATGGCCGGGTTCATCTCCGCCAGCTGACCGAGCACGCGCACCCAGCCCTCCGGGTCCATGCCTGGATCAGACAAATTGTTTTGAGCGCGCGTGGTGCACACATCGCCGGTAAATAGGATACGCTCTTTCGGCAGCCAGGCAACCACATCGCCGCGCGTGTGAGCGGGGCCAACCCGGATGAGCTCAAGACGCCGCCCGCCGTCGTCAATCACCAGCTTGTCGTGAAAGGTGAGCTGCGGATGCACCAGCCGGTATTGCTTGAGATTAAATACGCCGGTATCTTTATTCTTTTCCCAAGACGGAGTATTCCGGTTGCGGGAATCCGCCGCCGTGTCGTCGGAGCTGACAATGGTAGCCCCTTGCTCCGCAAAAACACCATTTCCGTAACTATGATCGGCATGGTAGTGAGTGTCCAATACGAAGCGCACCGGTTTCGTGGTTGTCTTGCGCAGGTCACGCAGTATGGGCACCGCGCCCCAGGGATAGTTGGCGTCCACCACCACTATAAAATCGTGAAACTCAATCCAGCTTGTGGTGGCGATAATCTTCTTGTCGTCTTCCGATTGCCGGTAGTACACGCCGTCCGCGGCCCGGTGCACCAGCGGAGGAAGGTCTTGCGCCCAGGCTTGGAATCCGACGAGCAACAGGGCTGCTTGCATCACTATTAAGGTTGGCTTCATGGCATCACGGCCGCTCGTTGAGAAAGAAGATACGCCGCCCGCTCATTCGGAACAAGCCCCTCATGCGCGGCGGTTTTCTTCAATGGCGCTCCTTCATAATCTTGGTAGGAATAGGACGGCCGGCGATCCTCACCGGGCCCTACCGTTACAAATTCTACCGACTTCACGCGATCCGGTATTTTAGCGCCAAACCAGCGGCTGTCATCACGCTGTCTCCACATTACTAAAGCAAGCACCGCGCCGACAGGATAATCGTTCTGCGAATTTGTTCTGGCATACTGTATGGCCACGTCATTGCCGTACAGAGTGTACATGGTGGAATCCTGCTTGTTGATAGCGGTGGTAATGACTCTCCATTGCAGCGGATTATAGGGAAGATTGCCGGAAAGAGAGGCATTTTCATTGAGCTCGGCGGTCACATGGCTGCCGTTATCGTTGCATCCGACTGTAGCGAACAATACGATGGTCAACACGCAGGCCATTTTCATTGCTGACCTCGAAACGGCGGCGTGTATACGTAATCGCTATTGCGGACCGGGGTGTGGCAGCCCACGCATTCGTTGGCGAAAGCGGCGTCTTTACCGTATGGTTTCAGGTCAGTGCCGCGCCAGCGTCCAAAGCCCCAGCCCAAAGTGGAAGCATATTTCTTGCTGTCCTTCACCATCAACTCCACTTGCTGGAACGCTCCGGTGCGGGTAAAACCTTTGTCATCCACCTGCTGAAACCAGGTTACTTTGGCGAAAGTAGCGCCATCCGGCCATGGATTAATTTGACGGCCGGCAATGGCTTTGATGGCAATGTCATTTCCCAAGATGGCGCGCATGGTGTGATTGTCGAAACGCTCAGTGCTGCTAATCGCTTTCCAGTTTTTGTATTCGGGAATGAACGCCAGTCCGTTGAGAGCCGGGGAAACGGGCGGCGGGACACCAGTTCCGTGAATCCACTTAGCATACTGCGCATCCGCCTCGCCGACAGCAGCGGCAGGCGTTGCTTGATCTGGCGCGGGCGGCTTCAGATACGCCTTCAAGATTGCCAACTGCTCCGGCGTGACCTCAGATTCGGGATGAACGCGCCGGTAGGACGGCAGGGGCATGGCTCCCAACTGGATCTGATTCACCGCTTCGTAGAGAGTGGCCTTTTGCTGAGGGGCCGGAAGCTTGCCGATCTCAGAGAAGTTCACATGCTTGCGCGCTTCCTTCACATCTCTGGCGACGATCCAATACGCGGGGGCCACGTGGTCAAACCAGGGTAATTGCGTCTCATTGGAATGGCAGTTGTAACACGAAATTTTGAGTATCTGCTTCACCTGCGGGGGAACTTGCAGATCCGCCGTCACGGGCGGATTCTTCAACTCGGGCCGCACGAACTGCATTCCCAGAAAAGCGACTCCCAGGATGATGGCAAGCGGCGTGAGTGCAAGAAGAAGACTCCGTGGTTTTGCCATTTCTAAAGCCCCAGATCACTGAGCCCTGGGTGGCCGTCGGGGCGGCGTCCTTGCGGCCAATGAAACAGGCGGTCAGCGGGTGTAATCGGCAGATCGTTAATGCTGGCGTGGCGGTGCAGCATGATGCCGTTCTCATCGAATTCCCAATTCTCGTTGCCGTAAGAGCGGTACCAATTGCCCGCATCATCATGCCACTCGTATGCGAAACGCACGGCAATTCTAGCCCCGTCAAACGCCCACAGCTCTTTGATCAGGCGGTAATCCAGCTCCCGCTGCCATTTGCGCGTCAGGAATTGAATAATTTGCTCCCGGCCGTTCACGAATTCGGCTCGATTGCGCCACTTGCTATCCACCGTATAAGCGAGCGAAACGCGTTGGGGGTCTCGCGAATTCCAGCCATCTTCCGCTTTACGCACTTTTTGAACGGCGGTTTCGTGTGTGAACGGCGGGACCAGGCTGCCTGATGTTTGCATAGTTACCTATTTCACTATGCCAAATTGTGGTCACTGTTGGGGCGTGGAAGAGCCGGGTCAGGGGACCCGGCGCGGACGAGGGCGTCCGCCCCACAGTTAAAGTTCAGTTCGGATAAGAATTGACAGCTTCCGCCGGATTGTTATAGATCTGGAACACCCGGTTCAAACGAACCAGATCAAAGACGGCCTGGACCGGCTGGTTCAACGCACAGAGCCGGATTTCCGCTTCCGAGCCGTGCGCCTGGCGAAGACACGAAACCAGAGCGCCGATACCGGTGCTATCGATAAACTCCAGTTCGCTGAGATCGAATACAAGTTTTGCCCCTGGTTTGAAAAGGCACTCCACGGCAGATCTAAAATCGCGCGAGTTGCCGGCGTCCAGCGCTCTGTCCTGGATGAGCGCGACAACAACATCGGTTCCAGTGGTCGAAATTGTCACAAACAACTTATACAACAACTTAGTCGATAGACACCTGTTTGATAAGCGTCACGCAATTCCGGTCGCCGCTTCTGCTGAACTTTAGCGAATCGACTACCCGCCTGGCAATTTGCAGCCCATGTCCGCGAATCGGCCAATTGCCGTCCGGCTCAGCCTCACAGTCTTGCTCTTGCAGCCGCGCCAGCATTTCATCGCCGGGAAAGGCGGGGGCATCGTCGGTCACGTCTACCGAAACTTCGGGGCCCGTGATGTGAACGGCGACATCTACCCGGTGGCCTGGATGTCCGGCGTAGCCATGCTCAATCGCATTGCTGACGATTTCGCTGACCGCCAATTGAATTAGAAATACTTCGCGGGCCGGTACTTTCAGATCATTGAGGATGCCGGCCAAGGAAGCACGGACCATCCACACCTGATCGAGCTTGCTTTCGACCGAAAGCTGGACGGTGCTTCGATTTAATGGCTGCGAAATGGCAACGCCTACTTTCCGGTGACTCGATTCAATAAGGAACGCTCTACCTATTTGGATGTTACACAGCTTTTAATATTTTCTAAATATTTTTCACGATCTAACACCTTTCGTAAGATCAGATACATTCGAGTACGAGCAAAGAGACATCATCAGCAAATTCACTAGTCCCGTGCCATTGCCGAATGTCATCCTGAACTCCGGCCACTAAGTTAGGTGCGGGATCGGAGCATTTTTTCTGCAAAATTTTATTTAAATTCGCTTCTGAATAGCCGGCACCTTCCGGATTGCGGCACTCCGTGATGCCGTCCGAGTAGATCACAAGCCGGTCACCGGGGGCTAAACGAACTGAGTATTCCTGATAATCCATACCGGGCCACAGACCGACCGGAAACCCAGGCTCCCCGACCGCGCGAATCACTCCGCCGGCGCTCATATGCAGCGGAGCGGGATGGCCCGCCTGGCAGAACCTGGCTTCGCTTGTCGCGGTGTCAAAAATGCCGTAGACAATGGTGAAATATTGATCGTCCTGGCTCTGAAATCGCCGATTGAGCTCACTGATTACTTCGGCGGGCGAGGCGATCCTGGGCGGCATTCCGGGTTCAGCGGCACGGAGGATGGGACTGCCCGGCTCAGGCAGCAGAATACGGTTTAGTGTCACGGAAAGCAGCGCGGCCGGAACGCCGTGGCCGGAGACATCCAACAGGTAGAAAACAAGATGGTGGTCATCGACCATGAAGTAATTCAACATGTCGCCCGCCAGAAAACTACTGGGGATCATCAGCCAGTCCAGGGTAATTCCCTTATAAGCCTCGATTTTCTTGGGCAGGAGCCGGAGCTGCATGGCCGCGGCGGCTTGCAGATCCCTCCGGATGCCTTGATAGGCGCCTTCCAATTGCTGGTTCAGCGTCTTCAGGCTTTCGTTCTGTCCGGCCAGCTCCATCTGAAGGGTCAGTATGCGCTCGGCGGCGCGGACGCGCACCCGCAGCTCCGCGAAGTTAATGGGCTTGGCGACAAAATCGTCGGCGCCGGCTTCCATGCCCTGAATGAAATCCGATTTTTGATTGTTGCCGGTACACAGAATCACGTAGCGGTAAAACGGCTGGGGGTTCTGGCGAATCAGGCGGCACAATGCCAAACCATCCATCTCCGGCATGTTCCAATCGCTGATGATCAGGTCGAAATGGCTTTCATTGGATGCGCTCCAAGCCGCCTTGCCGCTTGCCACGGCCACCACTTCGTGCCCCCAGCCGGTCAACATCGAGTTCAGCAGGAAGCGCCCCGATGCCTCATCATCGACAACAAGAATTCGCACGAGAGTATTTGCCTAGTATAAAGGCGGGAAATGCAAAGGGCGGCTGTAACTTCGGCGGCCGTTTGAGACTCGTCTTAATATAGGATTCGGCTCTCCCTCCCATGACAGACAAACGCCCGGATGAAATCATTGCCTTTGTGAAAGAAACGTACGGCGAGATTCCTCGGGAAGATCTAAAGGAATTTCTTAAACTGTTGGGCGAGGCGGCGGTTCCGGATTTGCAGCGGCTCGAAGCGGAGCTCTCGGCCGCGCAGTGGACTGAGGCAGCCGACTCCGCCCATCGCCTTCGCAACTTTACGCAAGCCGTTGGAGCGGCCGAATTGAGCCAACCGCTCCAGGCGATGGAAAGTGAGCTTCGCGCGGGTACGGGCACAGGCGCGGCCGATCAGCTTGCCGCTCTATACGCTCCCTGCGTCCGATTGGCGGCGCTGGTGATTCGCCTTGCTTCGGAACCGGATGGTCTGTGACCAGCAATTTCAAGCGCGGTGCAAACTGCCAAGCTTCAGGACCAGCAACCCCAGCGCGAAATAGCAGGTGAGGGTAAGGGCGGTCCAGGCGTCGAAGGAGATGGAGTAGACGGGCTCGATCACCAAATAGTCAGTGGTGAGAGTGGCGGCGACGAGCGTGAGGAAGGCCGGACCTAGGCGCAGGCGTAGGAAGCTCCAGCAGACTGCGGCCGCGAAAGAGGCAAATTTCAACCAAAATAAATCAGAGGGAAGATCTGCCGCTACCAAGCCAGCCAGAACGTCGATGGCAAGCGCCGCCGCATATTGGCCAAGGGTAGAGGTCGAATCAACCATGAAATTCGCACCCGGGCGGAAAGGCCCTCTGTATTCTATAAGATATTGGAGGCGCGGGGCGGAATCGAACCGCCGAATAAAGGTTTTGCAGACTTTCCGGGTGCGCCCATATTGTAACAAAATGCCCATATAATTGCCTTTTCTGTATTTTTTCCCCACCTGGAGGAAGACTGAAGGGGGCTCTATATCTATCCGGCGCGATCCTAGCTGCCTTCTTCTTTACAATTTTCAGGCCGCCTTTTCGCGTCGCCCGAATATTTCTATGGCTGAATGCGCGGATAGACGAGCTGGAAATCGAAGTCGTCAGGAGTAAAGCGGTGGAAGCGGATTTCCGAAAGGACTTTCGCGGCGCAGCACTCAACACATTCTCAGATCCGCCCACACTTGCGAATCAACTTCGCGGCAGGTATGCCATCGGCCCACTCCTCCCAACGGGCGAGCCTGAGTTTGGCTGGAGGTCTATGACGGCCTTTGTTCCATCCACCAGGAAATGAAGCCGCCAACCGGATGGACGCGCTTGAAGCGGATGCGAAGCGCCTCGACTGGCTCAACTCGATTGGCTTCTATACCACAAATATTGCGGGTACCAGGGCGCATGACGTGAGCGCTACGTAGACCCCAGGCATTAACAGTTGAATGGAGGTGCTGATTGCCGCTGCTTCCAGCCAGTGCGAGTCCGGCTGGAAACCGTCCACAACGTCCTCTTGAAAGGTCGGCCGTACTGGACTATTCGAAAGCCTGTCAACGTGGTCTCGAACCACCTTTAGCCCGTATGCTTGCTCGCTTCCGTCATTCAATACAGGCTCGCGACAATATCCAAGCTATTCGCACTCTGAAAGCCCTTGAAGCGGGTAACCGCGATGCCACAGAGGACGAGAAAGCCATCCTCGCCTGCCATGTCGGGTGGGTGCAATGGCGAATGCGTTTGACTGGTATCCGCCCGACGACTGGCGGCAGACTGCGAAGGATGTAAAGGCCATTGTTACCGAGGAAGAATTTGAATCAGCCCGCGCTTCCACTCCTAACGCGCATTTCACATCCCCGATGGTCATCGCCGCCATGTGGCAGGCAATGCAACGATTCGGCATCAAGCCAGGTGCAAATGTATTGGATCCTTCAATCGGCGTAGGGCACTTCTTCCTGATGATGCCCTTTGAGGGAAAGCGCACCGGCGTTGAACCTGATTCAATCACCGCCCGCATCGCGCAAAAACTCTATCCTGATTCAATAATATTCAACAAGGGCTTTGAGCAAGCTAGATACCGATACCTAGAGGTTGGCCTCACGAAGGAATCAGAAAGTCATGTTGCTAATTAATTAGAAAGTCGAGAGACCGAACAAAAACATCGCTCCCGGCTCGTCTAAGGAGCCGGGAGTGTCCGATGTATCTAGGTTATTTTTCCCAAATTGATATCAGCCCTTTCATAAATTCAAGTAAAAAATGTA
>DASXGT010000062.1:0-5534 GCA_036488895.1 Bryobacteraceae bacterium
GCGTTCCTGCTCTTCCAGTTTGATCTGAATACGAACGCTGTTGAAAATTTTCAGCTCAATGCCGATCGCCATGGCAGAGGCTGCGTAGATTGCAACCTTCACCCAAAGATTAGGGCTGTCCAAACTGAAAATGGAGCTGGGAAAATATCTCGCCAGTTCGCTTTGCACGAAGCGCAACCCAATGATGGTGGTAAAAAACATAATTTGCCAGTCGAACAAACGCGGCGTGGGCAAGTTGCGGCGAATCAGGCGATAAATGCTGAGATCGATGAAAGGTGAGAAGGACCAGATGTCGTCCTTATCGCGTGCCATGGTACGGAGTTGTCCGGCGATGAAGCCGCAAAGCGCGGCAAACGGCAGCGCTGCCCACTCGCCATACAGTACGGCGGGGACCGCCATGAGAGCGCCGCCCAGCACGCCCGCCCAGCGCCCGCCGATCGCGCCCAGCAAGAGCGCCGTTTCGAAACTAAGATCTCCGGCAAGAAAACTTTTGACCGACAGCCGAATCCACACGCCGATCGTAATCGGCAACGCCATCGCCAGGACCAGGTAGATTTTCTGGCGAAACATGCGTTCTTCCCGGAACAACAGCGCCTTGAATTCTTTGGATCGCACCAAACTACTGGAGACGGCCGCCGCCACTCCCAGCTTCAGCACGAGTTGGATAAGGATGAGGCGCGGTTCCATAGGATGCAATCGAACTACTCGAGCAACTCTACTTCACCATATCAGCCTTTGTGACCGTTTTTCAGCAGCGAGCGCAAATCCATCCCCGTCATTTCTTTAGGCTCGTCAATTCCGAGCATGCCCAGCATGGTCGGAGAAATATCGCGCAACGAACCGTTTGCTTTTAGCGTAAATTCTTTCGCGTTCTCTGCGATCACGATGAACGGCACGGGATTGGTCGTGTGAGCCGTGTGCGGTCCGCCGGTAGCGGGGTCTATCATCATCTCCGCGTTCCCGTGATCGGCAGTGATGAGCATGGCGCCGCCCTTGGCGCGTATGGCGGTTTCAATACGCCCTAGGCACGCGTCCACCGTTTCCACCGCTTTCACCGTCGGCTCGATCTTGCCCGAATGGCCGACCATGTCCGCGTTTGCAAAGTTCACGATCACTACGTCAAACGTTCCATCTTCCGTGGCTTTAATGACAGCGTCGGCAATGCCCGCGGCGCTCATCTCTGGTTTGAGATCATAAGTGGCAACTTTCGGCGATTGCACCATTAACCGCTCTTCGCCCGGGAATGGCTGTTCTACGCCGCCATTGAAGAAATATGTAACGTGCGCGTATTTTTCCGTCTCCGCAATACGGAGATTCCGCATGTTCAGGCCGCCCATCACGTTTGCCAGAATGTTCGCCATCGATTCCGGCGGAATCACTATCGGCAGGCTGAAGTTTTTGTCGTACTGCGTCATGCAAACGTAGTGCAGATTTTGCGGAACGCGATCGCGAGGGATTGTGGCGTCGAGATCAGCCGCGCCGGGAAGGTCACTGCCGCCTTTCTCGTTCAACCCGCTGTTACGCGTCAGCGCGCGAGTAATCTGGCGGGCGCGATCGGCGCGGAAATTGAAACAAATACAGGCATCGTCATCGCGGATGGTGGCCAGGGGCTGCCCGGACTTATCGGTGCAGACAAATGGAATGACAAACTCGTCGGTCACATCTTTGTTGTAGGAATCCTTCATCGCCTGTACCGGGTCGGCGCATTTCCCGCCTTCGGCGTCGGCGAAGACCATCGCGTTGTAGGCCTTGGCAATGCGCTCCCAGCGGCGGTCGCGGTCCATGGCGTAGTAGCGGCCGCTCACGCTGGCGATTTTTCCCGAGTTGTATTCGCGCATCTTCTGCTGCAATTGTTCGAGGTAGCCGGCGCCGTTGGTGGGCAGCGTATCGCGGCCATCCATGAAAGGATGAACAAATACACGCTCCACGCCATTTTGCTTGGCCATCTTCAGCAATGCATAAAGATGAGCCTGCTGCGAATGAACGCCGCCATCGGAAAGCAGCCCGAACAAGTGCAGTCTTCGCTCGCCTTCGCGCGCATGCTTCATCGCCGCCATCAACACCGGATGCGAGAAGAACTCGCCGTTCCGAATCATCAAGTCGATGCGCGTGATGTCCATATGCACGATGCGCCCGGCGCCGATGTTCAGATGCCCCACCTCGCTGTTGCCCATTTGTCCCTCAGGCAGGCCGACAAAAGGCCCGCTGGTATGGATGAGCGTGTTGGGATACTCGCGCAGCAGCCGGTCGTAAGTTGGCTTGCGCGCCAGCGCAATGGCGTTGGCTTTGGTTTCGGCCCGGAAACCCCAGCCGTCGAGGATGATGAGAACTAGCGGTTTTGGTCTATGCATTCGGAGAATGACGAGTTATCACGAATCAACAGATTACATTGTCGCAAGTATGTGTGTTGAGGATTGGTTGTACCTGACCGAATTAGGTTTACTATTTCGTTACTTGGGTTTTTCGTGTTCCTGATAAAAAAGAATACCTGAGAAGCGACCTTTTTAAAGGGCTTACGTGTTTCCGCATTTGTACTAAAGCAACTGTACGCATAACCCACTTCATCCCAAGCCCCCGGAAGTCAATCCACTGGAGGCTGTTTCAATGTTATCGTCCCACCTTCGCCACTACTGCGGTGCGGGCTTTATCGCCTTACTCTGCGCGTCACCTCTCGTTTCGCAAACCTTCGCTCCACCAAAGCATTACGGTCCATTTACCGACTCTTACCAACTGGCAACCGGCGACTTCAACCGTGACGGCGCCGCCGATTTTGTGGGCGCTGCAAATTTCAACAACGGCACTCAAACCGAAGTTGTGGTCTATATGAACAGCGGCGGCGGCACCTTCGGGACCCCCAGCGTTGTATCTGGAAGCGTCGGAGCCGGCAATGTGGCCGTCGGCGACTTCAACCAGGACGGCAATCTTGACATCGCTTTCACCGCTCCTAACTCACAGGTAGGCGTAGCTTACGGGAATGGTAAGGGCGGTTTTGGCAGCCCGCATTTTTATTCCGTGAAAGGCGCGCCCAATTCGATTGCCGTCGCCGACTACAACGGCGATGGCAAGGCCGATATTGCCACCCTTTCGAATTCCACCAAAGAAGTAACCGTCCTCACCAATACGGGAACGTCGTTCACGAGTTCTTCGTTCACCGTCCCTTTGTATTATTCTTCGAATAATTCTGGATATCCGCCGGACAATGTCGGGAGCCTGGTGTCCGGAGATTTCAATGGGAATCACAAGCAAGATCTGGCGTATCTCGACATATGCACCGATTCCGCCTGTGGACCGGGCTTGTCGCGTATCTACACTTTGATTAATACGGGTTCAGGTTCGAGTTTTACGCCCAATCTTCTGAATGATCAGGTCAGCTATACCGCCGAACTGGATGCGGCGGACGTGGATCTCGACGGCAAGGTCGATCTCTTGGTTTCAACCGCGGGTGGAGGCACGGCGGCCGCCTTTGTCGAATACAGCAACGGCAACAATAGCTTCACGCAGGTGTTTTTCGACGATTACGATCCCGGCTCGGGCCAGCCCCTGCATATGGTTGTGGGAGATTTCAACAACGATGGGATTGAGGACATTGCAGGTTACACGCAGATTGCGCCCGATGGCGTCACCGTTTATGGTTTCGACGTGTACACCGGCAAGGGCGGTCGGTCGTTCAATCCCGCTGTGCACATTGCAGACAACACCAACGTCTCGCCGCGAGGTGGATTCGCTGCGGGCTTTATCGATCAGAACGGAACCAAAGACATCGCGTTAGTCGATACCACCGGCCTGGCAATTTTCCTCAACACTACCTCGACCGCCAAAGACCCATGCTCATACCTAACCACGGTGGGGATACACAACTGCGGGCCCGCCAACGGATCTAGTGGCGCCGCCACAATCCACGTGCTCGACAGCTATAGAAGCTCAGTACAACCTGCTGCGCGCATCGAATTCTGGGCTGACGGCAAAAAGTTATTTCAGGAATATCAGGACTTCCTGAGCACGTACGTGACGCTCTCAAAGGGAACCCACCAATTGTCCGTGGTTGGAGTTGATGCCACCGGTAAATACATTAAATCGAACACTACCTACACAGTCCAATAGTTGAACCCAGCCCTGCCTCACTCAAGCATGGGCTTGAGTGGGGCTTTTTTCGGATCGCGATGCGAAAAGAATTCGCTTGCATCAGGCAGCGGAAAAACTTTCCCGAAGCTGTTGCGGCGCTGTTCTATACTCACCGCGGAGGATGGCCATGTCCATTAGCGAACTTCTAATCTCTGAATTCGATGCGGAAATGAAAACCACGCGCATCACCCTGGAGCGCGTGCCCGCGGATAAGGGGGACTTTGCCCCGCACAGCAAGTCCATGAAGCTGGAAAAGCTTGCGCCCCACGTTGCCCAGCTTCCGGAATTCGGCCTTACCATACTGACCACTCCGGAATACGACTTCTCGAAGAGCAACCTTAAGCGCTTGCCGTTCGAGTCGGCGGATCAACTGGTGAAGGCGCTTGATCAAGGCGCTGCAAAGGTACGCGCAGCCTTACAAAACACTCCTGACCAGGCTTGGAAAGAAAAATGGAAGCTGAGCTTTCAGGACAAGCCCATCTTCTCTGGGTCGCGCTTCCTCGCCTACCGCGAGATGTTCCTCAACCACCTGGTGCACCACCGCGCCCAGCTTGGAGTCTATTTACGATTGAACGGAAAGCCAGTACCGGCGAGCTACGGGCCGTCAGCGGATGACACGATGGGATTCTAGCTGAGATCTCTTACCAGAAGAGATCCTCGATTTCTTTGGGCAGTGGATCGTTGAAATCGTCGGGCACGGTAAACTCACCCTTCGCCGACCCGAGAACCCGCTTCTTCTGGCGAGTCCCTATCGGCACCAACTTGGCAAGGTGTGTTCCAGGTTCTGCTTTTCCCGAATCAGTCCGCACGTTTGTAATTCAACGCGCCCAGCCCCAGGAATCTCGCGGAATCTCCCAGTTCTGATTCAATTCGCAGCAACTGGTTGTATTTCGCAATGCGGTCGGTACGCGAGGCTGAACCGGTTTTGATCTGCCCCGCTCCAGTTGCCACGGCAAGATCAGCGATGAACGTATCTTCCGTTTCCCCTGAACGATGCGAAATCACGGATGTATAACCATTCCTTCGTGCGAGGTCGATGGCGTCAAGAGTCTCACTGACGGTGCCGATCTGATTGACTTTGATCAGGATTGAGTTGGCAACGCCTTTATCGATTCCCTCTTGCAGAAATTGCACGTTGGTGACGAACAAATCATCGCCAACCAGTTGAATCTTACCGCCCATTTCTTTAGTCAGGTTCTGCCAGCCGTCCCAATCATCTTCGGCGAGTCCATCTTCAAGCGAGACGATGGGATAATCGTTCACCCACTTCGACCAGAATTTCACCATTTCGTCGGAACTCTTCGCCGACTTATCGGATTTTTTGAAGACATACTTTCCATCTTTGTAAAGCTCACTCACCGCGGGATCGAGGGCTATTGCGATCTCTTCTCCCGGCTTGTAGCCGGCCTGCT
>DASXGT010000157.1:0-37873 GCA_036488895.1 Bryobacteraceae bacterium
GTGATATTATCAGAGTTCGTCAACGAAAACTGGAACTGTGGAAGACAAGGATCTCTACTCCGGATTAATTCGACTGCATGTTCTCCATCATGCCTGTGAGGGCGAAGTTTTCGGTCTCGACATGATCGAAGAACTCGGACGGCATGGATACAAAATGAGCCCTGGAACCATGTATCCGATTCTGCACGGCCTTGAAAAACGAGGCTATCTGAAATCTTCCGCTTTTCGCTCCGGACGAGTGCGACGCCGCGTATATAAGGCAACACCCGCTGGCCGCAAGGCTCTAAAGACAGCCAAACAAAAAGTGCGTGAATTATTCGGGGAGCTAATCGAAGGAAAATGACGTTCGCGGCAGTTCTGAGAACTTTCCTTGTTGTCGTCCTGGGTTCAACTGTGTGGGCGCAAGCAGTTGATACAACGCCGTTGACCATTCAAGAGGCAGTCGCGCGCGCTAAGAAGTTTCCTTCCATCGAAGCTTCGCAGGAGCAAGTGAACGCCGCTGTGGCTGGTATTCGAATCGCCCGCACGAACTATTTGCCACGTGTGGACGCGGTGGGACAAATCGATCGTGCCACGCGCAACAACGTCTTCGGACTACTCCTGCCGACAACCGTAATCCCCAGTATCTCCGGGCCAGTTCTTGGTACCGACAACGGAAAGAGCGTTTGGGGCAGTGCCGCGGGTGTTCTAGTATCATGGGAGCCGTTCGATTTCGGGCGGCGGCACGCGCTCGTGAAATCGTCCCAGGCCAGTAAGGACCGCGCACAATTAACAGCGAAGCGGACCGAGTTCGATATAGGAACGACAACAGCCGCGGCCTTCTTGACCTTGCTCGCCAGCGAACAGACCGTGCGAGCCGCGCAAGCTGCTGTCGATCGCTCTCAAGTGCTTGTTGGTTCGGTCAAGGCCTCGGTCGATGCCCGGCTTCGGCCTGGCGCGGACCTTTCCCGCGCCGATACGGAACTGGACGCCGCCGAAACACAACTGCTGCAAGCCCAGCAAGCCGTTGCTGTCGCTAAGGCTTCGCTTGCCGAGTTCACGGGAGTGGATGTAAAAATGGTCGCGGCTGTACCTGGTAGTCTGCTCAATCTTCCCGCGGAGCCGTCAGTCACGTCGCCGGACTTGGCGAACCATCCGGCCGCTAAAGAACAAGCAGGAGTCATCCAGGAATCGAAAGCCAGGCTGGGGGTTCTGCAACGTACTTACCGGCCTACCTTCCAACTGCAGGCAAGTGCCTATGGACGAGGTACGGGAGCCCTTGTAGATGGTTCTACCTTAGGTGGATGGAATGGCCTAGGCCCGAACTATTTCAACGTTGCCACCGGGTTTAGTGTGAATTTTCCCTTGATGGCGCTGCCATCCATTCACGCACAGGAAGCACAAGAGACGGCGCTTGCGCGCTCCGCAGCCGCAAGCTATCGCCAGGTACTCGCCGACTTACAGGCCCAGTCGAACGCCGCTCAGGCCACTCTGGCGCAAGCGCGCCGGATTGCCGCTGAAACCCCCAAGGAGGTCGCGGACGCCCGGACCGGTTTTGCGCAGGCGAATGCACAGTATCGGGCCGGCCTCACCACCATTGTGGCCGTGGCCGAAGCGCAGCGCTTGTTAGCGCAAGCGGAAATCGACGATTCACTTGCAAAACTCGCGGTGTGGCGAGCCTTGTTACAAATCCAGACAGCGGAAGGAGATATCTCTTCGTTTCTCTCCCAGGCGAGTAGATAGAGAGTCATTGAATGCGACTTGTACTGGCAGCGCTCACCCGGCCCTTAACTGTAATTGTGCTCGTTATTGCAATCGCACTCTGCTCGATCCTCGCGGTTGAGCGCATGCACATCGACATCTTCCCCACGGTCGGCGAGAAAGCCATTTACGTGGCACAGCCCTATAGCGGAATGGATCCGGCGCAGATGGAGGGCTTCCTCAACTACTACTTTGAATATCACTTCCTCTATATCAACGGTATTCAGTACATCGAGAGCAGGAACATCCAAGGCGCATCGCTGATGAAACTTGTATTTCAGCCGGACACCGACATGGCAGACGCCATGGCGCAGACCGTTGGATACGTGAACAGAGCCCGTTCTTTCATGCCGCCAGGAACGGTACCACCGTTTATCACGCGATTCGACGCGGGAAACGTGCCGGTTGGGCAGCTAACCTTTGTTGGTGCGAACCGGACGCAATCCGAGATTCAGAACCTAGCGTTGAATCGAGTGCGTCCGGTGTTCGCTACTTTGCCCGGTGTGTCCGCGCCTCCGCCGTTCGGCGGCAATCAACGGACCATCGTCATAACGCTCGACCCGGACAAGTTGCGCGAATACCAGGTTTCGCCCGATGAAGCGACCACGGCGGTTACCAAGGCCACGCTAGTGATGCCTTCCGGAAATGTTCGCATCGCGGACTTCAACTTGTTTGCCACGAGCAATGCAACGCTGGGCGGCAACCTCGACGCGCTATTGGGGACGCCGCTTCGGACAGTAGCCGGCCCTACGGTTTACCTGCGCGATGTCGGCACGATCGCCGATGGAACAGACATTCTGACCGCCTACGCTCATGTGAATGGCCGGCGCACGGTCTATATTCCAGTCACCAAGCGCGCGAGCGCCTCTACTCTTTCTGTGATCGACGAGATCAAAGCAGCCATTCCCGATCTCAAAAAGCTGGTTCCCTCAGACATCGACATTCGGCTTGACTTCGACCAATCGCCCTACGTGACGAACTCGCTTAGAGGGTTGCTTTTCGAGGCGGGACTGGGCGCTCTCTTAACGGGCGTAATGGTGTTGTTGTTTCTACGAGATTGGCGCAGCGCCATCATTGTCGTAATCAACATCCCGTTCGCCATCCTCAGCTCGGTTGTCTTGTTGTGGGCTGCCGGACAAACCATCAACATCATGACTGTCGGCGGATTAGCCCTCGCGGTTGGTGTTCTTGTGGACGAATCCACCGTTGAGATCGAAAACCTGCATACGCACATGGCTTCGGGTGTACCTCGCGCCCGGGCTGTAGTGGAAGCAACCCGGCTGACCGTCATTCCTCGCTTCCTTTCCATGCTGTGCATTCTGGCCGTCTTCCTCCCATCGTTCTTCCTAGCCGGCGTGGGCCGCCAGTTATTCGTGCCCCTCTCGCTGGCCGTTGCTTTTGCGATGATCGCTTCGTTTCTGCTCTCCAGCAGCCTGGTTCCGGTGCTGTCCGCCTGGATGATGAAGGAAAAGCGGAAAGGCGAAGACGAAGCTGGCCTACTCGGTAAGCTTCACCACGGGTATAACCGATACCTGAATGCCACATTGCATTTTCGCTGGCCACTGGCGATTGCGTATCTTGCTGCCTCTCTTCTTTTTATCTGGTTCTTTTTGCCGCGCATGGGAACCGAAATATTCCCCGACGTAAAAGCACCGCTGCTGCAGATTCGATTACGCGCTCCCACGGGAACCCGCATTGAGCAAACCGAGCCGCTAGTTCTGAAAGCCATCGATGTGATCAAGCAAACGGTGGGTCCGGACAATGTCACCATCACCAGTGATTACGTCGGAACCCAACCTGCCAGCTATCCGGTGGATCTGATCTACTTGTTTACCGCCGGTCCCCAGGAAGCCGTCGTCCGAGTCGCGCTGAAGGAAAACATCAAGGGAGATGAGGTGATGCGCGAGCGCATACGTGCGGCCCTTCGGCAATCGCTTCCGCAGATGCAAGTCTCCTTTGAAGCCGGAGACATTATTAGTCAGGTAATGAGCTTTGGCTCTCCGACGCCTGTTAACGTGGCGGTGCAAGGCCCGGCTCTCGAAGACGACTATGCGTTCGCTCAGAAGGTCCATGCCGAATTAAGCAAGCTGCCCTTCCTCCGGGACCTGCAATTTGCGCAAGCAATGGATTACCCCACCGTCAATGCAGAGATCAACCGCGATCGCGCTGGGCAATTTGGATTGACCATGTCGAATATCGCGCAGTCGTATGTTGCAGCCACGGCATCGTCTCGCTTTACCAGCCCGAACTACTGGCGCGATCCAAAGTCAGGCAACGCGTTTCAGATACAGGTAGAGTACCCGCAGCACCGTATGCAGAGTCTGGGCGACGTGAAGTCGATACCGGTAATGATGCCTGGCCAGAGCCAACCATATCTGGGTGACGTTGCGACGATCACCACACCCAAAATGGCCGGCGAGATTGATCGCTACAACGGCCAGCGCGTGATTACGATGACGGCGAATTTGCATGACGTGCCGTTAGGAAACGCGATTGCTCCCATTCAGCAGGCACTCCACAGAGCCGGCGATCCGCCACGGGGTGTCAGCGTTCAGATGCGTGGTGAGGCTCCGGGCTTAGAGCAGACGCTGCGTGGATTGCGGATTGGTCTCCTCCTTGCCGTTGTGGTGATCTTTCTCCTTCTGGCCGCCAACTTCCAATCCTTCCGGCTTTCGTTGGCGGTGATCCTGACCACTCCGGCTGTGCTGTGTGGTGTTTTGATCATGCTCTGGATCACGGGGACTACGTTAAACGTGCAGTCATTCATTGGGGCGATCATGGCGATTGGCATCGCAGTGGCGAACTCGATCTTGCTGATATCGTTTGCCGAACGCAG
Organism: Bryobacteraceae bacterium; assembly: GCA_036488895.1. Lineage (GTDB taxonomy): Bacteria > Acidobacteriota > Terriglobia > Bryobacterales > Bryobacteraceae > Bog-105. The sequence continues at coordinate 4,577 of DASXGT010000157.1, forward strand.
CCGCCTGGAGCAGCAACAATCTTCTTCTGATGCCGCTCAGCAAGGCGCCGCGAGCCGTTTGCGGGCCATTCTCATGACTGCCGCCGCGATGATTTGCGGCATGCTGCCCATGGCGCTTGGTTTGAGCGAAGGCGGCAATCAGACGGCGGCGCTGGGTCGCGCCGTTATCGGAGGGCTACTGTTCTCCACATTCGCGACGCTTACCTTCCTGCCGGCGATCTACTCCATCCTGCAACAAAGGGCTTCTACGAACTCTCCGTCTTTGAATCCTGACGATCCATCGAGCCGTTATTATGAACAGCCGCATCATTCTTAATTTCCTTAGCATCGCCATTGCGCTGCTCACCTTCGGGCAAGCGCTTTTGCCAGCTCAATCGGTGAAGCTCGCGAAAGTGGTTTCGAAACGGGTCGCGCGCACGACGGAACTGCCGGGAGAGTTCTTTCCGTTCCTCAGCGTGCAGCTTCATGCAAAGGTTCCCAGTTATGTAGAGAAGGTGCTGGTAGACCGCGGAAGCTTCGTAAAACAGGGCGATCTGCTGATTCAATTAAGTGCGCCGGAGATGATGGCACACATCGGCCAGGCTCAGGCGCAGGTAACTTCGGCGGAATCCGACGTAGCGCAGGCAAAAGCGCAACTCGCGGCGGCACAGAGTACGTACACGCGAATACAAGATGCAGCGAAGACGCCCGGTGCTGTTGCTGAGAATGACGTCGTCCAGGCGAAACAGCAGACGGAAGCAGCCCAGGAGTTGGTCAGTTCGCGCCAGCGGATGGTTGAATCGATGAAGAGCAATCTGAAGTCGCAGCAGGATTTGGCCGCTTACCTGCGTGTGACGGCACCTTTCGATGGCGTGATCTCAACCCGCTATATCCATCCGGGAGCTCTCGTGGGTCCAGGTTCCGATGTGCCACTTTTGCAACTCGATCAAATTTCGCATCTGCGGCTTGCTATCGCTGTTCCGGAATCCGATGTCGCCGGCCTGATGAAAGGTGTCAAGGTTGAATTCAAAGTTTCGGCGTTTCCGGATCGCACCTTCTCCGGTGTGATCGCACGGCCTGCCTACGCTCTGGATATGAAAACGCGGACCATGCCCGTCGAGCTGGATGTTGCAAATCCTCAAAGATTATTGGCTCCCGGCATGTACCCGTCTGTACAATGGCCGGTGGAGCGTTCGAGAGCGTCTCTCCTGGTTCCATTAACGGGCATCGTCACCACGACCGAGCGCGTGTTCGTCATTCGAGATAACAACGGGCGCGCTCAGTGGGTGAACGTCCGTAAGGGTCCCAGAGCCGGAAGCCTGGTGGAAGTGGAAGGTGACCTGAAGCCGGGCGACGAGGTGGTTGAACGTGCCACGGATGAGACTCGTGACGGCTCCGAGTTGAAAACCACGGCTAAATAACTGGAGGGCTGCTGTGAACGGCTTTATAAATTCCAGGCGAAAATTTCTGAAGGCTGTAGCGGGCAGCGGCGCTGGTGTGCTGGCAGTCTCCTCTGCGTCCGGACAAACACCAAAGAGGGACGATGCGGCATCGGGGCAGCCTGAGTCCGGCCGAGCCGACTACACTCTACACATTGGTGCGACGCCGATCGAGATTGCACCCAAGCGGATTATTTCGACAATCACCTACAACGGACAGTTTCCGGGTCCCCTGCTGCGCTTCAAGGAAGGTCAGCAGGTCACGCTTGACGTATTCAACGACACCAGTACTCCGGAGCAGTTGCATTGGCATGGCCAGATGGTGCCGGCCAGTATTGACGGCGCGGCTGAAGAAGGCACGCCCTTCATTCCCGCACACGGCAAGCGTCGGCTCGTCTTTACTCCGCGTCCGGCAGGCTTCCGGTTTTATCACACGCATAACCGCGCGGGCGCGGATCTTTCGGCTGGACAATACAGCGGCCAAGTTGGCCCCGTCTATATTGATCCGAAGCACGAGCCCGGCAGATACGACCAGGAGGTCTTTCTTGTATTGAAAGAGTTTGAGCCCACGTTTAGCCAAGGCGGCGACATGGCGCAGGATTTCCTTTCTCCAGTAGCTAAGGTGAGAGAGCTGGAAACCCAAGGCGAATCTGCCATGAAGGCATCGTTGGCCAAGGGCATGCCGCACGGTTACGAAGTCGGCTACAGTTCGTTCACAATCAACGGCCGGATGCTCCAGCATGGGGAACCCGTGCGCGTGAAACAGCATGAGCGCGTGCTCTTTCATATTCTGAATGGGAGCGCAACGGAGATTCGAAGTTTAGCCCTGCCGGGGCACTCTTTTGAAGTTGTGGCCGTGGACGGCAATCCAGTCGCAAACCCGGCGCGCGTTCCTGTATTGTGGATCGGCACGGCGGAGCGCATTTCGGCGATTGTCGAGATGAACCATCCGGGCGTTTGGATCATGGGCGACACCGCCGATGATGACCGGAATCACGGCATGGGCATTGTGGTGGAATACGCGAACCGTACCGGCAAGGCGCAATGGATTTCGCCGCCGGCATCTAAATGGAACTACGCGCATTTTGGCAATTCTTCCAAGCCCGCGCAAGATCCTGACGAAACGTTCGACATGACCTTTACCAAAGTGAATGCTGCCGACCAAGGATTCAATCGCTGGGAGATCAACGGTGTCGCTTATCCCAATACCATGGCGATGGCCCCTCCTTCTTTTCACCTTAGAGAGGGCAAGCGCTACCGGATCCGGATGCGGAATGCGAGCGACGACATTCACCCGATTCACTTGCACCGGCACACTTTCGAACTCACCAGTGTCGCCGGACAGAAAACGGCTGGCGTCTTAAAAGACGTTGTGATGGTGGGTGGGTATCAGGCGGTAGAAGTGGACTTTGTTGCGAACGACCCAGGTCTAACCTTGTTCCACTGCCACCAGCAGCTACACATGGACTTCGGGTTCATGACGCTCTTTGATTACGTGTGAACTAAATGGGAGAGTCGTTCCGGATGTGGAATTCCTGATGGGATTGCCCTAACCTTTTCGGGGCGTTCGTTTGAATTGCCTGAGTTTCACCGTTTCGCGATGCAGCGCCTCGGTTGTCTCCCGAAGAAATGTGGAGATCAACTCCAATTCGCCAGCAGTGTAGCGGCTGGTGATACCGGCCATGGATTGCTGAAGCGACTTGAAGATTGGGCGCACGCGCTGCTGCAATTTGGTAATGTGAAGCGGCTGGATAATCACGCTGCGCCGGTCAGTGGGGTGAGGATCACGGCGCACGTGTCCTGACTGCTCCAGCCGTGGGCGTCATTCTGCTGCTCGTGCTTGGCGCATATGCGCTACCGCCGGTCCGGTTTCGAGACGGCCATGCCACCTCGCACTCCGTTCCGCCTCCGTGGCTTGCCGGATTGATTCTCTGTGCGTTGGGAACTCCGTGGGAAGCCTCCATCTGGGTGGGGTGGGGGAAGGGAACCCTTCCAGGTGTCCCGTTTGGACTAGTTCTGGTTGGAGGACTCGCCTGGGCCGGCTTCACTTTCTTTCTCGTCCGGCGATGGACGGCCAGCCCTGACTGGGGTGACGCCCACCGTTTTGCGCTGGTCTTCGGCGGAGTACTGGCCTGCATGCTCGCGGGTTTTTGGGTCTTCAAGATAGGCGGGGCGCTGCGCATTGACTGGATCGGTAAGTCGATCATGAACGCCGCCGCTCTGGTGTGGCTCTTGGCGGTTGGGCGCTCCCTACGGAAATCTAGCAGCACCTCGTAGAATCGAGGGATGTTGAGGAAGGTTCGCGTGACGCGCTATGTGACGCCTTTGCGCGAAGGCGGCTCGCTGCCGGCGATCGTGGAAGCCGAGGATGAAGGGCTGTATGTGCTTAAATTCCGAGGCGCCGGGCAGGGGCCGCTGGCGCTTGTGGCCGAAATGTTTTCCGGTGAGATCGGACGCCTGTTGGGGCTGCGGGTTCCGGAGCTGGTGTTTATGGAGCTGGATGCGGCGATTGGGCGCAATGAGCCTGATCCGGAAATCCGGGATTTGCTGATGGCTAGCGTGGGGTTAAACCTCGGCATGGATTTTCTGCCCGGCGCGACTATGTTTGATCCCGCAGCGGGTGACCGCGCCGATTCGGAAACAGCTTCGAAGGCGGTATGGTTCGACGCCTTCGTCACTAACATTGACCGTACAGCAAAGAATGCCAATCTACTCTGGTGGCACAAGCGGCTGCATTTCATAGATCATGGCGCGAGCCTGTATTTCCAACACAACTGGCAGCATATTGATCAAATGGCGATCAGACCGTTCGACGCCATCGAGAATCACATATTACTTCCTTGGGCGGATCGGGTTGCGGAAGTTGACGATGAACTGCGCGCGAAGCTTACGGAAACGGCGTTGCGGCGGATCGTCGAAGCTGTCCCGCCCGAATGGCTGCCGCACGAAGGCGGTCCAAACGTCGAAGGTTATCTGACGTATTTCAAAGAACGCCTGGCGAAGGCGCGATTTGTAGAGGAGGCCGTGCGCGCACATGCCCAACTCATATGATTACGCCGTGATTCGCATTGTTCCACTCGTTGAACGCGAGGAGTTTTTCAATGCCGGTGTTATTTTGTTTTGCGCTGAACGGAAATTCCTTGATGCGCGTATTCATCTCGATCATAAGAAATTAGAGGCGCTGGCGCCTGGGCTGCCAGCTGACGAACTACGGCAGCGCCTCGACGCAGTGTTGAAGGTTTGCGCCGGTGACCACACCGCTGGGCCGATTGCGCGTTTGTCGCAGCGCGCCCGGTTCCACTGGCTGGTTTCGCCGCGGAGCACGTTAGTTCAGGTGTCCGCCGTGCATGCCGGGATCTGCGAGGAACCGGGGCCTGTCTTGAACCGGCTTTTTCGTGAACAAGTCCTTGATTCTCCTGAATAATATGCTGTATACTCCTAATCAGGAGATAACGTGCGATTGCGGAAGCCCGCTTACCCGGCCACTCGCTATGAACCGGCCGCTCTTATTGACTTGACCCTGAAGCCGGAGCGAGAGCGCCTGAGTGTCTCGGCGCTCAAAGCGTTTTTCAATCTGGTGGACCGTTGGGGGATCCGGGATGAGGATGCGCGCGCTCTTCTGGGCGGCTTGTCGAACGGTCCTTATTACACATGGAAAAAGCAGCCCGAGCGCGTGCTAGCCGCGGATGTTCTGACCAGGATTTCCTACCTGATTGGCATTTTTAAAGCGCTGAATATTTTGTACGGCGAGAAACTGGCGGATGAGTGGGTCCGGCTGCCGAATACGAACCGCATATTCGGAGGGCGGACGCCTTTGGATTACATGCTGCGCGGAGGCGTTCCGGCTATGCAAATTGTGCGGCGTTTGCTGGATGCGCGGCGCGGGGGAATGTGAGCCGGCAAGATAGTCATGAAACCGATTTGCCGCCAGTGCATTTGGTTCGGCAGTATGACACGCATCGCCTGATTCCTTCGAAATACAATCCTGATTTAGCCAGCGTGCTGACCAGGATTGCCGATAGCGATCAACATCTACAGGATTTGTTCGATCTGGATCAAGCCACCAATGACCGTTTGTGGGGCGAGAGTGGACGGCTACCCGGAATAGACGGCCACGAACTGGCGTTCGGCGTTCCGAATTATCGCGTGATTAATGCATCGTTCACGCATGCGCACCCGCTCGGGTCACGCTTTAATGGTCCGGATCGCGGTGCTTGGTATGCGGCGTTTGTGGTAGAAACCGCGCAAGCAGAGGTTGCGTTTCATAAGGCGACCGAATACGCCGAGATTGGACGGTTTGAGGACAGCATCACGTACGACGATTACCTAGCGGACTTTAGCGGAGATTTTCATGACGTCCGGGGCGCGGCGGAGTTTGCGTATGCGCTGAATCCGAATAGCTATGTAGCGTCGCAGGGGCTGGCGCAGCGGCTGCTTGACGCCGGGTCCTCGGGAATTGTTTATCCGAGTGTCCGGCATTCCGGCGGGACGTGTATTGGTTGCTTCCGCCCGGCGCTTGTCGGCCATGTGCGGAAGGATAAGAGATATCGATTTGCCTGGGAGGGCAATCCTGTTCCGGTGATTAATTGCTTGAGCGGGATATCAGGCGAGCGCGGTTTTGTATAGAGCGACGAGCTTGGCCCAGGCGCGTTCGGCGTCGGGCTTGTTGTAGATGGGCGCGCCGTTTTGCGTGGGCATGTCCGGTATGCACCAGCCGTGCAGGGCTCCCGCATATACTTCGATTTCGGCAGGGACATTGGCGGACGCGAAGGCTTCCTTGAGCTTGTCTTTGGCATCGGGCTGGCGCGCGTCGTCGTTCGAGGCGATGCCGAAATACATGCGGGCCTTTATCTTGGAGGCGAGCAGATGCGGGCTGTCGGGTTTGTCGGTGACCAGGCCGCCGCCGTGGAATGACCCGCCCGCGCCAATACGATCGGGTAGCGCCGCGGCGGTTTTGACTACCAGCGGTCCGCCCATGCAGTAACCCTGGGTTCCGATTTTCTTGGCTTTGTTCACCTGTTTTTGCGCGTCAAGGAAGGCGACGTAAGCGGCCGCGTCCTTTTCCGCGTGGCCGGGCGCGTTGACGGAAGCCATCAGCGGCCGGAGCTTCGCCATGTCGTCCGGGTTCTGGAAGTTGAAGTGGGAGGCATCCGAGAAAGGCGCTTTGCCTAGGCGGTAAAAGGGATTGGGTACGACCACGGAATAACCCTCCGCGGCGATGCGCTTGGCTATGCCGCGCAGGGAGGGGCGCAAGCCAAAAGCGTCAGGCCAGATCAGTACGCCGGGATGGGAGCCAGTCTTCGGGTGAAAGAACGCGGCATCGCAGTTTCCATCGGGCGTCTTGATCTCAACGTCGGTTTCCATGACTTCGAGACCTGCCGCCGCGACAGAAGCCGTAGCCGCAAGACCTGCCGCCAGCGACCGAGTTACAAATTCGCGCCGCGCTATATCACTCGATTGATTCATCTGATCTTCCGTCATTACTTTAGGGTACAACCGGCAGGTTAATGTAACTGGCCGTGGCCGGCGCGCGCCAGACGCGCTGCGTGGCCTTTTGGTAGTCCGCCGGTTTCGCATCGAAGATGTTCGCTACAAAGGTCTGAGGGTTGCGGTCATAAAGCGGAAAGAGCGTGGACTGCACCTGCACCATGATGCGGTGGCCCGGCTGAAAGATATGGTTCACCGTCGGCAAACTGAACTTGTAGAGCTCAGGCTCATTCGGCTTTAACGCTTCGGGATGTTCGAAGCTGGTGCGATAGCGGCCGCGGAAGATATCCAGGGAGATAGGCAGTTGGTAGCCGTTCATGGTGAGCGGCGGCGCAACCGAATCAGGATAGACGTCAATCACTTTCACTACCCAGTCCGAGTCCGTGCCGCTGGTAGAGGCGTAGAGGTTGACCTCGGGCACTCCGCTCACGCGGACGGCTTCCGTCAAAGGCTCGGTCAGATAGGTGAGTACGTCGGGACGGCCGTCCGCGAAGCGCTGATCCTGCACCAGCCAGGTTCTCCAGCCTTCGCCGTCGTCGGCGTTGATGGGCCGCGGCCGGTAGGGCACCGGCTTGGCCGGGTCTGAAATGTATTCATCAAACTTCTCCGCGCCGGCGGCGGGTGCTTCAAAAGACAGGCTGCCGTTGGCGGCCAGATAGAGCGGCTTGGTTTTGTTCGCGCAGCCCGCGTCGCAGCTCAGCGGCCACGACTGGAAGCGATCCCAGTGGTTCTCACCCGTGTTGTAGATATAGACAGCGGGCGTATCGGCCTTGGGCGCATTGTCTTTCAAATATTGATTGAAAAAAGGGAGCATGATGTCGCGGCGGAAGTTCGCGGTGGTATCGCCATCCCATTGCAGCGGCCCGAGCGAGCGGCCTTCGCCATTCACCTGGCTATGACGCCAAGGGCCCATCACCAAGTAGTTCATGTTGTTGTTTTTGTCTTGCGGCTCCAAGGCCTGGTAGCTATGGATGGCGCCCCACATGTCCTCCTGATCCCACAAGCCTTGCAGCCACATGGTGGGAACGGTCGGCGGATGAGCGGCCACCAGCTTATCGAGGGCTTGGCTCTGCCAGAAGGCGTCGTAGGCTGGATGCGCTTCCACCGTGTGCCAGTAGGGCAATTGGTCTTGTCCCTGAGCGCGCGCGAAATCGCCCGCCGAGCCTTTGCTGAGAAAGTTCGTGTAGTCGTCACGGCTCTCACGCGAAACGCGTGGACCACGGCCGCGCTGCGCGGTCTGCGAGACGAAATAATCGAGCATGCGCTCGCGGAAAGCTCCGTAGTGGAACCAATCGTCACCCATCCAGCCATCCACCATGGGGCTTTCGGGCGCGGCTACTTTCAGCGCCGGGTGTGGATGCAGAAGCGCCATCACCACGGTGAAACCTTCATAGGAAGAACCGATCATGCCAACCTTGCCGTTGGTCTCAGAGATGTTCTTGGTGAGCCATTCGATGGTGTCGTAGGCGTCCGTGGTGTCATCCGCGCCGGTAGGATTGAAAGGGCCGACGGGCGGCGGCGTCATCAGATACGGACCTTCGGAACCGTATTTGCCGCGCACATCTTGATAGACCCGGATATAGCCGGCCTTGACGAACACCTCATCGCTGAGACCCAGTTCTTCAATCATGCGCGGCGACTCGGCGCGCGCGGCGCGGCCGGCGGCGTTGTAAGGCGTGCGGGTGAGCAGGATGGGCGCATGCGATGCGCCCTTTGGAATGACGATGACGGTGTACAGCTTGACGCCGTCGCGCATGGGAACCATCTCCACGCGCTTGATGTAGTCGGCGTTTTGCTTGGGCGCCTTGAAAGTGGATGGAATATCGTTTTCGACCGGCTTGTCTTGAGCCATGGTCGAAAACGAGCAAAAAGCAAAAGTCAGGCAAGCAGCCGCAAGGCGGCAGAATGAAGTCATAAATTTCCCTGGACGCCCGCTCACGAGGAGGGCCGATGATGTGTGCTGGAACACTCTATCATTGCACCAGCAGGATTACACGGAAACGTACAGCGTTTGTTTAGAGTGGATGGTATGGCTCCCTGGTTCCGGCAATTCCTCAAAGAGGAGCTAAAGCCGTACCCGGGAAGAGCGGCCTTGGTGGCGCGCATGGTGATTGCGTCCACGCTGGTCATGCTCATCAGCATGGTGTTTCGCATGCCGTATGGCGCGTACGGTGCTATCTATGCGATCACTATCTCGCGCGAGAGTCCCCAAGCAACGGTGAAAGCCGTAAAAACAATAGTGATTGCTTTCGTATTCGCGGCGGCCGATGTTCTGATTGGCGCCACCTTCTTTCTGGAAGATCCATTGTGGCGCTTGCTCTGGGTGCTTGGAATGTTCTTCACAATGTTCTATGCGTTAAGCGCGCTGAGCAACTTTGCCGCGGCGTCCCGCTTCGGTTATTTGGTCGTGATTACCACGCCGCTTTGGGACCGTCACATTCCGGCCAATCAAAGAGTTGAAGATACGCTTTGGGCGGTCTACGCGATTTCCATCGCGAGCGTGATCACCGCGCTGCTTGAGTTGGTATTCGCGGAGTTGAATCCTGGAGACGATCTGATCCGAGGCATTACCGAGCGCTTGAGCGCTATTGAAAAGTTACTTGCGCTGCAAGCCGCGGGTCAAGCGGTGGACGAAGAAACGGAAAAGAAGATCACGCGGCTGAGCACGGTAGGAACGTCAAACCTGCGCCGCCTTTTAGAGCGTTCCACTTACTCGGCGCATTACCGTGAACAGATGGGCGCGGTGGTGGCGCTGGTGGGAAGGTTGGTGGATATTGCCGCGAACCTGACATACCCCAGCGTCAGGTTTTCGGCACAGGATCGTGGGCGATTCCGACACCTAGCTGAGAACATTAGTAACTTCCGCGTGGATCTGGGGAGCGGCAGACCCCCGCAACCAATCGAGGCTGGAAGTGAAAGAGAAACGCCAGGCCCGGCGCCGTTCTTGCGAGAGATGGAGACAACCGCAGCGCTGATTCCCGAAGTATTTGCTGGTTCTGTTTCCCTGAGCGCCTACGTTCCGCCGTCAGGCCATGATCCGTCGCCAGGGCTGCTTGTGCCCGATGCGCTCACCAATCCAGAACACATCAAATTCGCATTGAAAGGCGGCCTTGCGGCAAGCCTTTGCTACATCACTTACAATTTGCTTTTTTGGCCCGGCATCAATACGTCCATTACCACCTGCCTGTTGACCGCTCTAACTACCATTGGCGCGTCCCATCAGAAACAGTTTTTACGTTTTTCGGGCACTATCGTAGGTGCGGCGATGGGGATGGGGGCTCAGGTGTTTATTCTGCCGTACCTCGATTCAATCGGCGGATTCACCGTTCTTTTTGCAGCCGTCATTATGGCGGCTGCCTGGATAGCCACGTCTAGCCCGCGCCTTTCCTACGCGGGGGTTCAGGTGGCGGTTGCCTTTTGCCTGATCAACCTGGAGGAATTCAGAATACAAACATCGTTGGCGGTGGCGCGGGATCGAGTGGTTGGTATTCTGCTCGGTCTCTTCGTCATGTGGCTGGTATTTGACCGGGTATGGGGCGCTCCGGCCAGTGTTGAGATGAAGAGGACTTTTATTGCCACGCTGCGATTACTCGCGGACTATAGCCGGGAGCCCGTTTCGAAAGATATAAAAGCCGCCCTTGCGCGAAGCTCTTCTCTGCGCGAGACGATCAACAAGAATTTCGATAAGGTGCGGGCGCTGGCGGATGGAGTGCTTTTTGAATTTGGATCTACGCGGCAGCAGGATCTGGCGCTGCGCGACCGTTTGCGGCAATGGCAACCACAACTGCGCACGTTTTTTGTGATGCGAATAGCGTTGTTGAAATACCGGCTGCGGCTTCCCGGTTTCGAATTGCCGGAAGCGATGAATGTCGCGCAACAGGAGTTCGATGAGCAATTAGCCCGTGTATTGGACGGCATGGCGGACCGTATGGAGGGTAAGGCGGCAGAGGAAAAGCACGAGCTTGCGGATTCGTTCAAACGCCTGGAGCAGAGCGCGCTGAGCCACGGTTCGCTTGCGCATTTGCGGACATTTATAGTTCTGTCCCAAAGGAGCGAAGGATTGATCAGTGCACTGGATAGCGAGATCGCTTGATACGCTGGTTGCCCTGAATGGCTACTCGAACCGCAAGGCCTCGGTCGGGTTCACGGTAGCGGCGCGATAGGCAGGAATGAGCGCCGCGCCGAGAGCCGCCGAGGTCAGCAGCAGGGTCGCCCCGGCAATTGCGGAGGGATCAGTTGGCTTAACGTCAAAGAGCTGGGACTCCACAAGCCGTCCAAGCGCCCAGACGCACGGCAACGCGATGACCGTTCCAGCAATGATCATTACGAGCGCGTCGCGCAGAACCAACCAAATCGCCGAGGCTCTGGTCGCCCCAATCGCCAGCCGTATGCCGATCTCGCGCGTTCGTTGCGTCACCACGAATGACATCACGCCGTACAATCCAACCAACGAGAGCAACAAGGCCAGCGCGCCAAAACTGCCGGACAACGCAGCCAGCAAACGCTCGGTATTCAATGACCGGTTCACCTGTTCCCGCACCGTTCGTAAGTAGGTAATCGGCAACGCCGGATCGGCGTCGTGAACTATCTTTCGAATCGACGCAAAGGCTGCTTCGGGTGTACCTTTAATCCTCACGTAGAAACTGCCGCCCGAGGGACTGCCATCAAAGCCCGAGCGACTGCCCTCAAAGATGGAGAAATACGCTTGCTCCGATTCCTCGCGAAGCCCGCGATAGCTGAAGTCCGTGGCCACGCCGATGATTTCCACGTTGGGCTTGGCATCCGGCCCCGCGCCCTCGCAGATGCGCGCGCCCAGCGGACTGCGGCCGCCAAAATATCGTTTCACAAAGGCCTCATTGACAATTGCCGAGCGCGGGCCGCCACTCTCGCCGATCGGCCGCGAATCGCGCTCGTCAAAATCCCGCCCCGCTATGATTCTGGTCCCAATGGTTGCGAAGAATCCAGGGCTGAACGCATTTAAATTCACATCGTGATCGGTGGTAATTCGCTTGTTGGTTTGAATCGTCATCGGGTCGTTCCAACTTCCGCCGGTCAAGAGCTGGAAACGCGCTAGCGCGGATGCCTGGGTGTTCGGGGAAGTACGAATTTCGTCATGGATACGCCGAATCAGCCGGGTCGCGTCCGACGGGGAGTACCCGTCGCGAAGTGGATCTATGCCGAAAGAGATGAGATTCGATGTGGCAAACCCGGGACCTTTCGCCATTAGTCCAACAAGAGTTCGCATAAACAATGCCGCTCCGATTACCAGAATCAGCGTAAGTGCAATTTGAACGGTGACGATGGCTTTTCGAAGGCGCACGCCCCTAAAGGCCGTGCCGCCCCGCTCCCGGAGCGAAGAACTCAACGGACCGCCGCCCGCTTGCAAGGCCGGCGCAAAGCCGCTCAAGAGGCCCGCAGCTACGCTGACCGCCAACGCGAAAAGCAACAGGCGCAAGTCAATGACCGATTGCAGCGCGTTCGCAGCGGCATCGTGCGGCAGGAACAGCATGAGGGCCCGGATCGCAAGCGGGGCGAGAGCCACACCCAGCGATCCACCCACCAGCGCCAGCAGCATGCTACGGCTAGCAGCTGCCGCCCGATGCGCCCCGGCGAAGCGCCCAAAGCGAGCCGGGTACTGATCTCACGCTCGCGAGCCGAGCCGCGCGCCAGGAAGAGACCCGCAACATTCAAACACGCCAAACCTAACAACACCGCCGTTGCCGCGAATAGAACCCAGAGCGGCTGTGCCAGCTTACGATGCAAACCGGAATGCCCCTGGGGCGCAGGCGTGAGTTCGAGCGTCGAGGCAAGAAAGCGCTGCCGCCGCTCCGCGGTGATTCTGGGGAATCCCGCGCGGCGCGTGTCCTCGTCCAGCATTGCTTTGAACCACGGTTGCAGTCCTGCCTGCGCTTGCCTCAACGTAACGTCATGCCTCAGCCGGCCAAGTATCTGCATCCAGCGCGTGCGACGGTCCAAGAGGCCGTCAAAACCAGGAATAGCTTGAGCGGACATGCTCGCGGGAATCCAAAGGGAAGGAACTTCGCCCACATCAATGCCGTGGAACTCTGGCGCAGCCACGCCAATCACCGTCATCGGGTGTTGATTGATCCGCACTTTGCGGCCCAGCACATCCGGGACGCCGGCCAGTTGCGTTTTCCAAAAGTCATACGACAAAACAACCACTGGATTAGACCCTGCCGCGCCGTCACCGTCACTCCCCAACACCCGTCCCAGCGCCGGGCTCACTCCGAGCACTGAAAAGTAATTGTCCGAGACGATTTCCGCGGCGGCTGGTTTGGGCTCTCCGCCCGTCGATAGGTTAACCGTTGTGGCCGCACGGCAGAAAACACCTTCGAAAAAGTGCTCTTGCTGTTGAAGATCGCGGCAGATTGGATATGACATCAGATTCCAACTGCCGAACGCGTTGGAGGCTTGATCTCCATTCCAATCGATCAACACAAGCTGTTCCGGTTGGCGAACTGCAAGCGCGTGCAGGAGCACTTGATCGACGAGCGAATAGATAACCGTGGTGGCTCCAATGCCAAGCGCGAGCGATAGCACGACAGCGGCGGTGAAAGCCGGATTGCGAAGAAAAGAACGCGCGGAATAGCGGAGATCGCCCATGAAATCGCGCAACCAGCGCGTCAGCCAAACGTCGCGCACTTCCTCCTCCACCCGCGCGAGACCGCCCATTTCCAGCACGGCTTGTCTTTTCGCTTCCCATTCCGGCAGGCCGGATTGGATCAGGTCATTGACGCGGCGGTCGACATGGTAGCGTAATTCGCGGTCCAAGCCGCTCTCCAAACGCCCGCGCCGGAACCAGTTTAGTAACTGCCGCATTACCCGCGGCCCTCGTCAAAAATCAACTGAACCGCTCCCGTAAGCCGCGCCCAGCTGTCTCTCTCAGCCGCGAGTTGCTTCCGTCCGGAAGGGGTCAAAGAATAGAACTTGGCTTCACGCCCCGTTTCCGACTGCTTCCATTCGGCCAGCAGCCATTTCCTTTGTTCGAGTCTGTGAAGGGCGGGATAAAGAGAACCCTGATTGACTTGAACGACCGCTTTCGAAATCTGCTCCAGCCGTTGCGCGATGCCGTAGCCGTGCGCCGGCTCGAGCGAGAGGATCTGGAGGATCAGCATGTCGAGCGTGCCTTGCGGGATGGGAAAACGAGCAGACGGCATTATGCCTCAACCTTCTACCATTCAGCATACGGGGAAATAGGTCGAAGGTCAAGGTCTCCCCGGAGTTTGTCGCGTCGTCTTCCCGTCTACGGCTGCTGTTGCGGGAATATGGAGAAAGGTCACCCGGAGGTCCCGGCGGAGTGGCTGAAGAGGGAGTGGCGTGCACGGCGTTTGCTGAAGAATGTTCATCTGTTCATCAGCGGTTGCATAGGGCCATGCGACGTCGCCAACGCCGCCAAAATCAATAGCCCTTCGGGAGAAATCTGGCTGGGGAATTTGGACGGGTTTGAGCAGTATCGTGATTTGGTCGATTGGGCTTCAGCTTGTAATCAAGCGGCTCGGGTCTTGCCCTTGCCCCGTTGCCTCATGGGGCAGCAATTGAGTCTATATCGAGGTGACACGGCATGAATTCAAATAGCGAAAAAAGAGGCGACGCCATGACTTCGCGGCGATTGGCAATTGCAGGTTTGATCGGGCTTGGAGCTACTGCCTTTGGCCAGACTCCGGCGACGAAGGCGTCTCGGAAAAACGCCTACCGGCAATTGGCACCAGAGACGCGCCCGTCAGGGACCATCTTTCGCTGAGGAAGCCCCTTTAAAGTGCAGCGCGACAAGATTTCCAGGAACTTCCCGCTTTCTATTTACCACACGAACGGAATCAGGCGATACTTCACTTTGCTTCGATATTCCCCATAACCCGAAAGATTTTTGACGAGGAATCGCTCCTCATCGAGAATCCGCCAGACGATAAGAAGGGTGAGCGGGATGAACGTGAGCAACCCCCACCATGAGCCAAGCGCGAGAGGTATACCCAAAATAAAGACGAGTCCGCCGACGTACATCGGATGACGTACGAGCGCGTACAGACCCGCCGAGACAACTTTCTGGTTGGCGGCGACCTGAACGGTGGAGGCGGTAAACGTGTTTTCCCGGAAAACGAAAAATATGAGCACCATTCCGAGCGCTACCAGGCCGTCTCCCGCTACGACAACGTACATCGGCACCGCAGACCACCCAAGACGATGGTCAAGTGCAGGGACTACCATCGCCGCGACAAAGGCCAAGTTAACAAGAAAATGGATAACCTTTTGGCTCTGTTCCTTCTCGGCGTTATTCATTCGTCGCGCTAAAAGCGCAGGGTCATTGTTGACGAGATAGACGACTATCGCCGATATAGAGACCATGAAGACGGCAAGGTACAGCCACGCTTGCCAATAATTCAATGTCCATGCGGGAAGAAATAGCAATGCGAGAGAAATCACGAAAAGCGATAACAGTGCTCCCAACGCTTTCATAATCGGCCGTTTCACAGTAGCTAGTCGTTTTCCTAACGTTACGAATCACTTCTTTTCGTTGCGCCCTGTCTCAAGTCCGGATCGAGATCGTAAGCTCCTGAAAGGCGGCCTTAACTGACGCCCTATCATGTAACTTTAGCTAAATTCAGCGCCACAGTGCAAAGCCGCTTCGCCTTCCTGATGGTATGCCTGAGCGCGTAGCCGGGCTCGGGTCAAGGCCCGGCTCAGGGGGGGCACAGCTTTTGCAGGATTCCGGGAACACGCCGGCATTATTTTAGTGCGCGAAGCAAATCCACCTTTACGTCATCGTCCTTCAACGACTTGAGGTTGTCGGAGAGATCATAGAGGTCGGTCAGGTAAGCCTTGCGTCCAACTGGCAGCGTTGCAAATCTGATTAGGCGCTCTGATAGGCTTGTCGCCGGATGAAACGGAACACGACCAACACTGTTCAAAGGACGGCATTTTGAAGCCGAGATCATTGTGTTGTGCGTTCGCTGGTATCTGCGATTCGGGCTCAGCTTTCGGAATCTTGAGGAACTGATGGTGGAGCGCCACCTCCACGTGGACCACGTCACAATCTGGCGTTGGTTCAGCGCTATGCGCCGGAGCTGCAGCGTCGCTGCCGCCGGGAACTACGCATGACCAACCGGTCGTGGCGGGTGGACCTTTCACTCCGCGTGGCGAACCATTCAAGGAATCGAAACGGTAAATATGATTCGCAAGGGACAGGTCCGGTGGTTACCCAAAGGCGATATCGCCGCGCAAGTGGCATTCATCACCAGTTTGTTTGGAAATTGAAAACGACCTGACCGCTCAAACATCGAGCATCCTCACACTGGAATATTCAGGCTTGTAACACTACGCGCGCAACACCATGCCCCGAAAGGCGGTAGCCGAGCCTTTCCACCCTCCGCCGGGGGGCTGCTGGATGGCAGAAAACAACAAAACATCCAAGCAAAACACCGCTTGGCTCTTGATGACAGCGCTTAGCTTAGGCGCAGCGCTGAAAAGTACTAACGCGCGTTTTTGAAAGGAAAATCTCATGTTTAATTTGAATCGCATCACGCTAATTGGCAATACCGGAGGAGACGCCAAAAGCGTTCCGAACGGTCCCACCACAATCTCACTCGCTACGGCCGGGCACCTTATTCCATCAGGGCCTAATGGAAACTGATAAGATCGGATGCTATGAACATCGAGTCCGCTCCGCGGCCTAAAGATGTCATCTTTGTCCTGTCTAGCGCAAAGGTTGCAATAGCTTCTGGCTTTATGCAGAGGATACTCTTTGATTCCCCGCACGGACCGCTGTTTTCACACGTCGCAATGGTCATCGACCAACGGCATGTTATTGAGGCGAACTCAACACCGGGCAGGCGTGAAAAAACATGGAGCGGCACAAGCCTCGGGGAAGGGGTGAGGCTGAGGACGTTGCCGGATCTTCTCTATGAGTCGTGTAAATGGACTGTGCTTCGCGATACCAAGACCGCCCACTTACCCCCGGATAGTCTCAGCCTGAGTAATCCTCAGGTTGCCACTTTACTCGGTAGCGACTATTCAGGCATCGAGGTATGGACTTCGGTTAAGCGGCTCGCGAAGCTTGTCAGTATGCTGCCGCCGCGCCTTTTCTCTTTGAAGGCGTCCGCGGACGATCTCGCCCAGCAATTGCGGGACGATCCAGCCACGTTTGCGGATATTGAACACCGCCTCCGCTGCAGTGATTTCATTTCGGCCAAAGACGATTATTTCTGTTCGCAACTAGTGGCTCTTCTCATTCGCTTGGCCGATCCGGTTTATTACCTTCCTAAAACCATCACTCCTTGCGGCCTGTTTGATGCGCTTGTCAAAGACGATTGGGAAGACGTGACCGAGACCACTTACAGCCGGACTAGAGTGACGGATTGGCTAAGGTCGACTGCATCGCTTTGGGAAATGGAGCATATGGTTGCAATGTCCAAGGCGGGCAAGTTTAAAGATAAGGAATATGCGCCCGCATCAGTTCGCGCCAATGGGCGATCTACCGATTTTTCGGTCCAGCTGGAAAACCTAAGCCAAAAGTTGAATAATCAAGCAAAAGAAAAAGCGTTGACTAAGTTCGTTGAGAACTTAGCGGCCGCTGCTACTGCCTAACGGAGACGAGCAGAATCTGCGTGACAGCGTCAGATTCATTTCTCCAGCGGCGATTCATGCCCGCGGGAATTGTGACCGAGTCCCCTTTTTGCAGAACCAGATCCGAATGCTGCAACGTGAGGATGGCTTGACCCTCATAGATGAAGGCGAACTCATGGTTTTTCGAGGGACTGGCGTGCTTTCCACTCAAACCCTCCGGCTTAATGCTCACGATAACGGCCTGGAACTGAGAGCCATCACCTAGGAAAGCTAATGCTTCCAGATTAGCCCGCGACCATTCCAGGGCTAGATTAGGACGGTCGTTTGAACGAACGACATTGGCCTTGGGTGACTCCGCCACGCGGAAGAATTGCCCTAGTGTTACTCCCAGTGCGTGCGCGATTTTCTCCATCGACGATATAGACGGAGAACACTGTCCATTTTCGATCTGAGAAAGAAAACTGGGTGAAAAACCAGTTTGCGTCGCTAATGCCCTGAGTGAAACGCGGCGTTCCTCGCGTAAAGCCCGGAGAGATTCCCCCAAACTTTCTTCAATCACGATAAATATTCCAACCTACTAAGTCAGTATCGCGCACGAGGCGATTCGCTTTTGACATTCAATATTTATATAGCAAGTCCAGCGCCATTTACACTCGAAGAATGTCGAAACGCATGGCGATTGAGCAGGATTTGTCGGCAATTTGGGAACATATGGTCCGTGCGGGGCAGATTCGAAACCGATTTGCGGGGGCGAATGGCGAACAGATCGAGTCGGGTATACGCATGACGGCGCAGGGGCCGCAACAATACGCGCTGCATGTGGAAACAGGGCAGGATATGCAAGCGGGCGTGGTGGAACGCCCGCTAGGCCGGTATGATCTTACGATCCAGTGGAACGTGTACCGGGCCTTGAAACCGCAGTTCCAGAAGCCGCAATTGCACGCGCACGGGCAGCGGCAGCAGCGGGTTTATTCTCCCGAAGTGAATGAATGCCTGTTTGCCTGCGAGGATGCGGCGAATCCGTTGAGCTTGCTGCAGCGGCACTTTCCTTTGCTAACCACGCTTGGAAATTTCCAGTGGGCGGCGCTTCCCAACGCTGTCCCGGTGGAGCAGAACGGGCACTTTCTTTGGGTGCCCGTGGTTATGAACGCGGCCACCGCCGCATTTCCCCACTGGCTACAAGTATTGACGCTGCCGCTGCTGCAGGATTTTTTGATGCTGGCTTCGGTGAGCCGCAATTCCATGATTTATTTCAATTCCATTTATGCCGGTGCGTCTGTAAATCATATTCATTTTCAATCGGTGCACCGGGAAAGGGAAATGCCGATTGAAAAGGGAACGACGTATTTAAAGGCCGGTCGCGCTTTCCTGGAGGATTATCCCGCTTCCGGACTAGTGTATTCACACGACACGCCGGTGGAGAAAATCTGGCGGGATATCGAGAAATTGCAGGACCAGGGCATCCCGTTTAATCTAATTCAGGCTGGCGGCCGGACGTTTCTGGCGCCGCGTAATATCGAGCATGAGATGGTGGCGGAATTTCCGGGCGCTATTTTAGCCGCGATGGAAATTGCGGGTAAGGCGATTACGACCGAAGAGTCTTACTATCGAGAGGTGGATTGGCGAACGCTGCAGGCTGCTTTGCACAAGTCTACGCTTCGGAATGAAGAACTGCTGCGTATTCTCGAATCGTGACTTGTGCACGGCTGCCTTTCGTTACGGTAAAAATTTGACGCCATAGCGGCCCGCTATGCGAATCATCTCCGCCACATCAACGTTGATAAGCTCGTTCGCATCTTGCGGATCATCGGCCTTTTGCATGCGCTGACCCAAATCGCGGAAGTAGCCTTCGAATCCGCCGGGCGTGATGTAGACCAGAAAGCGGGCGCGCTTCGACGCGATCTTGAAAGTGTGCGGCACATGGCGCGGCAAAAATCCCGATTGGCCGGGTTGCAGCACGATTTCCTCGAAGCCGCGAAAGACTTTCAGCGTGCCTTCGAGAACATAGAACAACTCATCTTCGTTCTGGTGAACGTGCAGTGGCGGCTCGCCGCCGGGCGCTCCCTCGACCTCCAGCAGCGCGAACTGCCCTGCCGTGTCGGCGCAATCAGCGTGCACCTTAAATAAACCCCCCTGGAACCGGAGCAACCGGGCCGGCCGCGAATCAAGCGAACAATATTCGAAAGAAAGTAGGGCAGTGCCCATTGTTTTATCTCCTCGCCCCAGTACGCGGAAGCGCGGGGCAAATCGGCTCATCCAAATTAGTTCACGGCGGAAAATTTTACGTGCGCGCGCCGCGCAGCATTTCACGTTTAAGGAACGCCTTTGCAATGGTCCAGTCACGCTTGACCGTAGCTGGGGAAATTTGCAATACCTCCGCCGTCTCTTCGATTTTGAGACCAGCGAAGTAGCGCAGCTCAACAATCCGGCTCTGTTGGGGATCGGTGCGCGCCAGCAACTGAAGCGCGTCATCCAGGGCGACCAGATCAAGATCCTCATTAACGGCGGGCTCCATGGCGTCCTCAAAGGAAAGCTTCACGTTGTGGCCCCCGCGTTTCGCGGCTACTTTCGCGCGTGCGTGATCCACTAGAATTCGCCGGATCAACTCAGCGGCGAGCGCGAAGAAGTGATTGCGGCTGCGCCACTCCACTTGCCGTTGATCTATCAGACGCAAGTAAGCCTCGTGAACCAGCGCCGTTCCCTGCAAGGTGTGATTCGGGCGCTCACGGTTGATGTACGATTGCGCCAGGCGGCGCAGCTCGTTATAGACCAGCGGCGTCAGAGCGTTCAACGCTTCCCGGTCACCGCCTTGCCACTGCCCCAGCAATTGGGTCACGTCTTGCGTTGATTCGCTCATTTTCCGCCTTTCCAAGCGTTCAAATCGCGTATCAGGACAACATCCTGCGTGGTCAAACCACGGGAATAGACCAGTGATCCGTCGCGCGACCAGTCGAACGAATAAATGTCGTCGGAGGTGAAAGAAGTGAGCGCGCGCGCCGGACCGCCATCCACGGGCTGCAGCCAAATATTAGAGCGGCCCTGGGCGTAATCCAGAAACGAAATCGCATCGCTTTTAGGCGTCCAGCGAAGCAGCGTATCAGGCTTGGCGTCGCTGGGTGGATTATAGGTTCGCAATGGATCGCCGCCCTCAGGCGCGAAAACGGCCAGCTTCCATTGCGGATTTTCCACGGTTTCGCTGTACCACGCCGCTATTCTGCCATCGATGCGCGAAACCGCCGGATGCATGGTCAGAGCTTTGGTGACTTGGACCGCGGCGCCGCCGGCTGATGGGACTCGCCAGAGATTGAATATACCGTTGAGGCCAGTCTGGTGAAACAGAACAAATTTCCCGTCCACCGTAAACTGCGGCCAATTTCCATCTCGGGAACCGGCGCTGAGCTGCTGTTGACGGCTTCCGTCCGCTCCGGCGCGCCAGACTTGCCAGTTGCCGCTACGGTTGGAATGAAACGCAATCACCTTGGAATCGGGAGCGGCTATCGGGGCGTAGTTGCGGCCCGCTCCGGAAATGACCGGCCGCTCGCCGCTTCCATCCGCATTCATGACCCATAAATCGGCAGAGCCTGTCGCGTCGGAGGCATACAGAATCCGGCCATCGGGCATCCAGGAAAGATCGAAGTAACGGCCGCTGCCGGGAGTGATTTGAACGGGATGCGAAAGATTTCCCGGCTGCAATACGTAGATATTGGACAGCGTCTGCGCTTGAACTGAAACCAGTTCCGAACTGCGCGCCGTGAGACTCGCCCCGATGTAACTATCCAGGTCATTGCTAATGCGGCGCGCCGGCGCTTTTTTCGAGTAAGGCAGGTACCAGACTTGCTGAAAAGAGGATTCGCTTTCCTGCCCAACGGCCGCCAGCGCCGATTTGTCGCCTGTCCAAGCAAGGCTCTGCACCCATTGCCAGCGCGGCGAAGGAACGGCGCGCCGCGATCCCGTGGCCGCATCGACTACGTAGAGCCGGACGAGAAAGCCGTCTTTATCCCGCTGCTCGGCCGCGTAGGCGATCAGCTTGCCGTCGGGTGACCAAGTTGGGCGGCAGGTAGATGCGAAGCGCTCGGGATATTTATAGGAGCCCACGAGTTGCCGGACGCCGGATTTGATGTTCAGTATCCACAATTCGTCTGTTCCCGCGGCTAAATTGGACTTGTAAAAAGCGGCCGAGCCGCCATCGGCGTTGAGGCTGACGCGGCCCGGAAATGGTCCTGCAACATGCACGGGAGCACCGCCCGAAAGCGGCATGGTGTAGAGTTCGCGATTGGCTGGCTGTTTCGGCGGAAAGGTGAGGAATGCGACGGAGGCGCCTTGTCCGGTAAAAGCCAGTTCACTGACCGTGCCGTTCAGCCGGGGAACCAGCCTGACCGCGCGGCCGGTGGCCAGGTCACGACGCCAGATGCCGGTGCCGCCGCCGTCCGTTGCTGTGTACACAACGGTTTTTCCATCCGGCGAAATGACCGCGCTGTCGGCCGTCCCGTTAGAGGTCAACTTTGTGAATTTCAAATTCGTGAACGGTGGCGTGGGGCGCCGCGCACCCCACCAGATGGCCGCGCCGGTTATGGCGATGAGCAGACACGCCAACGCCAAGCCGGCATTGCGGATGTTTGAGCGTGCGGCTCGCGGGTTGCGGGGAAGCAGACGCCGGAATCGCCGCTGGCCGCGTAACGGATCCCAGCGCGGATCCACGCCGATCCAGCACAACCACCAATCCTTATCGGTTAGCGCTTGCTCCAAACAGCGCAGGGCTTCCGGGTGCTGGCCGGTGGCCAGGAAAGCGGAGGCGCGATCGTAACCCGACACATAGCGATGCTTGGCCAATTCTTCAATCTCATCCCGCAACGCCGCTGCCGCGCCGGGATGGCCCGCGGCTTTTTCGGCGTGTGTCAAGGCACTTAAGGCAGCCGGACTGCGCTCTCCCAGTTCCACCGCCCGGCGGCCGGTCTCCAGCGCTTTTTCAAACGCACCGGTCCGCAGGTGGCACCATGTCAGCATTTCCTGTATGACCGCCGCTTTCGGCAATTCGCGAGCGGCCTCCAGCAGCAGCCGCAGCGCTCGCTCAAACTGTCTGGCGTTGTAGTACACGAAGCCCAGCGCGGCCGCGATAACGGCGGAATTAGGATCTACTTTTTGCGCGCGCTCCAGGTTCGCGATGGCAAGTTCCGGCCGGTTGCGCGCCGAATCGAAAAGTCCGAACCAGTGGTGAGCGCTAGCGTAGCCGGGGTTGCGAATGGCGGCTAAATTGAAATGCTTTTCCGCAGTCTTCTCATCCCGGAGGTAGGCCCAGGCGGCGAAGGCCAAAGATGCGTGTGCCTCGCCCAGGGCGGGCTCTAATTCTACCGCCGTTTGCGCGGATTGCATCGCCGCCGCGAAGCTTTCCGAAGGCGGCACGCCTCCCCACAGACCCAGACGCAAATAGTAATCCGCCACGCCGGCATGGGCCTTGGCGTACCTGGGATCTATCGCGATCGCCTCCATGAAGGACACCAGTGCTTTGGCCAGGTGTTCCTGGTTTCCCGCGCTATGGTTCCAGTGCCAGCGTCCGCGCAGATAGGCTTCGTGCGCCGGGCCGCTGGTGGTTCCGGATTTGCTGAGCTCCGCGCGCTCCTCACCCGTCAAATGCGGCACGACGGCGCTGGCTACCTGTTCCGCGATGGAGTCTTCCAGCTTCAGTATGTCTTTTTCGGCGTTGTCTATCTGCGCCGCCCAAACTGCGATGCCTGCTTCCGGAAACACAAGTTGAACGCTGGCCCGCACGCATTCGCCGACGTCGTGAAGCGATCCTTCCAAGATGTACTTGACTTGCAGTTCCCGGGCGGCGCGCATGGCTTCGATTCCGTCCGCGTACTTCAAGACGGCGCTGGTGGCGGGTATGGACAGGCGTTCAATCCGGCTGAGCCGCGTAATCAGTGCTTCAGTAATTCCGGAAGCGAGAAACGGCTTGGTCTGCTCTCCCAATATGCGAAAGGGAAGAATCGCCAGTGAAATCCGTTCGGCTGCGTCTTGGGTTTCGAGCAAGGCGGGCGAGGCAACCAGCGGCGGCGCACCGTTCAAATAACGGCGAATATCGGCGGCGAAGGCTTCGATGGAAGGATACCGTTCGTCCGGATCGAGGCGAATTGAGCTGAAGACTATCGCCCGCAAGTGCACCGATAAATGTGCGTCTTGCGTACGCTCGGAAAGGCAGCTATTGCTCTGGAACGTACCCAGATTCGGCCTTTCTCCGCAAAGCAGTTCGTACAGAACTATACCCAACGAATAGATGTCGCTTCTGACGGTTGCGGGATCCCCACGCATTTGTTCCGGACTTCCATAGGCTGGGGTCACCACGCGGAAACCTTGGATGGTAGCCTCCGGGTTGCTTCCCGAAGCGTCGGCATCCAGGATCTTAGCGATTCCAAAATCGAGCAGCTTGGGGATGCCATCCTTTTTCACCAGGATGTTGCCTGGCTTCAAATCGCGGTGAATGATATTTCGCTCATGCGCGTATTGGACGGCCGAGCAGATCTTCAAGAAGAGATTGAGGCGGTCTCTTGTAGTGAGCGAGTTCGTTTCGCAATATTGATTGACGGGCTTCCCCTCCACGAACTCCATCACGAAATAGGGGAACCCGGCTTCCGTCGTGCCGCCGTCAATCAGCCGTGCGATGTAGGGGTTTTCCAGGCGCGCCAGGATTTGCCGCTCATGACGAAACCGGCGGATCGCCTGGGCATTCTCCAAACCGTCGCGAATCAATTTGATGGCGACGCGCTTGTCAAATTCACTATCTGCGCGGCTGGCCAGATAGACGGTGCCCATGCCGCCGCGGCCGATCTCTTGCTCCAGCCGGTAAGCGCCGATACGAGTGCCGGTTTGCCGGTAATCCACCGCTGGAGGAAGGGAATCCGTTTGGAGCAGCGACTTTACGGAAAGAAGCGGGGTCTCCAGAAAATCGCCAGTTTGGTTGTAGCCATCCAGCAAGGCCTCGACTTCCTTCCTGAGTTCCTGATTTAGTCCGCACTCGTTTTGGAGAAACAGCTCGCGGTCTTCGTCCTTTAATTCGAGGGCGGACTCAAAGAGCGCCCGGACCCGCGGCCAAGGGCTGCCCGTGAGGGCGGACTGGTTCTCTGGCGAAATCGGACAAGGATCGCTGTTCATGCTGCTTACCCCAGAAGCAGTTGACTAGACGCTGCCCGGTATTTTACCTGAGACCGCTAGGAAGATCAAAGCAGATAGCTGAACCAGCAATAGCCATGCCCGATGGCCGCCCAGAGCCAAATTTGCAATCTCGACCTCATTTTTCCCCTCCTGTTTAGTAAGCGAGAATCAGCGCCGAAATAGCGCAAGAAGGAGAAATAAAAATTTGAAAGGCGTGTTACTGAACGGAAATGAGGTCCAGCATAGCCTGGCGGAACTTCACGGCGGCGTCCGCGTCGGGCGTTATCACCAGGACGGTGTCGTCTCCGGCGACGGTGCCGACGACCTCTTTTAAATCTTCCCGGTCAATGGCGATGGCTAAAGAACTGGCGCTGCCTGGGGAGGTGCGGATCACCACCATGTTTTGCGCCACGCGGATGTCCTCAGCGTATTCGTCCATGATGCTGCCGAGGCTAGGGCCGCGCCTCTCAGACGGCAGGGAACGATAGCCTTCGGCGGTTTTCACCAGGCCGATCTCACGGATATCACGCGAGAGGGTGACTTGCGTCGAATGCACGCCTAGTTCGCTTAATTCGCGCGCCAGTTCCTCTTGCGTGAAAATGCCCTTGACACGGACAATTCGCAAGATCTGCGCCTGCCGGAAACTTTTATTCATTTACGCATGACGGA
This sequence comes from Bryobacteraceae bacterium, assembly GCA_036488895.1. Classification (GTDB taxonomy): domain Bacteria; phylum Acidobacteriota; class Terriglobia; order Bryobacterales; family Bryobacteraceae; genus Bog-105. The sequence continues at coordinate 29,875 of DASXGT010000157.1, forward strand.
GAGTCTTTCGCTTGCCTCGGCAAGAGCGCGGGCGACGGCGGATGGGGCAGTGCCGCCCGGCAGGCTTCGGCTCTTCATTCCTTCCACTGGATTGAGCAAGCGCGCCATCTCCGGCTTGAACTCGGGTGCAAAGGCGGCGAGTGCTTCGCCGGTCCATTGCGACGGTGTTTTGTTGGTCTTGACGCTTTCGAGAACCAGCGCTCCGGTCAATTGATGCGCGCGATGAAAGGCCACTCCGCTGCGGGCCAGTTCTTCGGCGAGATCGGTTGCCACTACCCAGCTTTCGTCGGCTGCTGCCGCGGGAATGGCTGGACGCAGGACCACTGATTCCGCCACTACTTTGGCCATGGCCAGCGAGCCGGCAGTTTGGTGGAACGCGTCAAACAACGGCTCCTTGTCTTCCTGCATGTCGCGGTTGTAAGTCATGGGCAGGCCTTTCATGGTGACAAAGAGCGAGGTGAGGTCGCCGAAGACTCGGCCCGATTTGCCGCGAATCAGTTCGAGGGAATCCGGATTTTTCTTTTGCGGCATCAGGCTGGAACCGCTGGTGACGCCATCGCCCAGCGTCATCCAATTGAACTCCTCGCTGGAGTAGAGAATCCAATCTTCGGAAAGGCGGCTGAGATGCAGCATGATGAGGCTGCAGGCGTAGAGGAAGTCGAGGGCGAAATCGCGGTCGCCGGAAACGTCCATGCTGTTGCGCGTGATGGCAGGGAAATGCAGATCGGCGGCGATGGCTTCGCGGTCGAAGGGGAAGCCGCTGCCCGCTAGCGCGCCTGAGCCCAGCGGCAAAACGTTGATGCGGGCGTGGGCTTGCTGCAGGCGCTCGAAATCGCGCGAGAACATTTCAAAGTAAGCCAGCAGGTAATGCGGCCAGAGCACCGCTTGCGCGCGGCGCAGATGGGTATAGCCGGGGATCACGGCGTCTGGATATTTATGCGCCAAATCCAGCAGCGCGCCCATCAACTCAGTCAATTGGGCCAGAAGAGTCTCGGCGGAAGCGCGCAGGTACATGCGCACATCCAGCGAGACTTGTTCATTGCGGCTGCGGCCGGTATGAATTTTGCCGGCCAGTGCACCTACTTTGTCTTTGAGCTTGCGGATGACGAAAGTGTGAATGTCTTCGTCGTCCGCGCCCGCAAGGTATTGCGGATCTTGCGCGGCTTGACCTATTTCCGCAAAAGCAGCCACGAGTTGGTCACGCTCGGCAGCCGTTAGAATTCCCGCGCGCGCCAAGGCTCGCGCAAATGCTTGTGAGCCTTCCGCGTCGGCGAAAACTAATTTGCGATCGAAGTGCAGCGAGCCTGAGAACTGCTCGAAAACTTCGGAAGGCCCGGTCTCGAATCTACCGCCCCACAGTTTCTCAGCCATTGCTTTTTAGTAGGGCCTGCACCTTGATGGGCAGGCCGATGATGTTGATGAAGCCGAAGGCGTCTTTCTGGTCATAGCTATCGCCCATGGTGAAGCTGGCGATGTCCAGGCTATAAAGCGAATTCGGGCTCTTGCGGCTGACTGGCTCCAGGTTGCCTTTGAACAGGCGCAGGGTGATTTCACCAGTGACCGGTTCGGCGACTTTGGCGAAGAAAGCGTCAAGCGACTCACGCAAGGGCGTGAACCAGAGGCCGTTGTAGACCATTTCGGCGTAGTCAAGCGCCATCTTCTGTTTGAAGTGCAGCATGGTGCGGTCAAGCGTGAGCGCTTCGAGCTCGCGGATGGCCGCCATCAGGATGCTGCCACCGGGAGTCTCATAGCAGCCGCGCGATTTCATCCCGACGAAGCGGTTTTCAACGAGATCAATACGGCCGATGCCGTGGTCGCCGCCGATGGCATTGAGCTGTTCGAGCAGTGCTACACCGCTCGATTGGCGCTGTCCGTTGAGGGAAACCGGTACGCCGTGTTCGAAGCCAACAGTAACATCGACGGGTTTGTCAGGCGCTTCGGCGGGGCTTTTGCTAAGCATCCAAATACGATCAGGAGCAGCGTTGGCGGGATCTTCGAGCTCGCCACCTTCGTGCGAAATGTGCCAGATGTTGCGGTCGCGGCTATAGATCTTGGTGGTGGACTGCGCAATAGGGACATTGTGCTTGGCGGCGTACTCGATAGCATCTTCGCGGGAGATGATGTCCCATTCACGCCACGGCGCAATCACCGGCAACTGGGGCGCGATGGCTTTGTAAGTCAGTTCAAAGCGGACTTGGTCATTGCCTTTACCTGTGCAACCGTGAGACAGCGCATCACAGCCGGTTTTCAGTGCGACTTCAGCCTGGCGCTTGGCAAGCAAGGGACGGGCGATGGAGGTGCCGAGCAGATATTTGTGCTCATACACCGCGCCGGAGCGGACCAGCTTCCATAGGTATTCGGTGACGAATTCTTCACGCATGTCTTCTACGTAGACTTCGGATGCGCCGGTTTTGAGGGCTTTCTCGCGGAGGCCTTCGAGCTCTTCGCCGCCTTGGCCGATGTCGCCGCACACGGCTACCACTTCGCAGTTGTAGTGCTCCTTCAACCACGGAATGATGATGGATGTATCCAGGCCGCCCGAGTAGGCAAGCGCCACTTTCTTCGCTGTTACTTTATTCATTTTTCTCCTTTGCGCGTGCAGGCACACTTCTAGCGCGCCGCTTCATCGCTAAAATCTTAATCTCGTTTTGTGAACGCGTTACGGCAGCACGCTATTACAGCAGCATCAGGAGTGCTGCTTTTTGCACGTGCAGGCGGTTTTCGGCTTGGTCGAAAGCTACCGATTGGTCCGATTCCATCACTTCGTCCGTGACTTCCAAGCCGCGCTTGGCGGGCAGGCAATGCATAAAACGCGCATCTTTGCGGGCCTTGGCCATCAGCGCTTCGTTTACCTGATAAGGAGCGAAGAGACGTTTGCGTTCGTCGGCTTCGAATTCCTGGCCCATGCTGGCCCAAACATCTGTATAGACGGCGTAGGCTGAGTGTACGGCTGCCAAGGGGTCATTGGTGATTTCGACGGCCGCGCCGGTGCTTTGGGCGAGTTCCACGGCTTGCTCGACGATAGCCTTTTGGGGCTCATAGCCGCGGGGCGTGGCCACGGTCATATTGATGCCCAGCCGCGCGCAGCAGAGCAGCAGCGAGTGCGCCACGTTATTGCCGTCGCCGACATAGGCCAGCTTGATTCCACGCACGCGTTCGAACTGTTCTTTCAGCGTGAACATATCGGCCAGGGCCTGGCAGGGATGATAAAGATCGCTGAGCGCGTTAATCACCGGCAGGCCGGACCAGCGGGCCAGTTCGTCAATGGTGTCTTGGGCGAAGGTGCGCGCGACAATGGCGTCGGTCCAACGGGCTAGATTGCGGGCGACGTCTTTGAGGGGTTCGCGATCGCCGATCATGCCGATTTGCGTAACACAATCTCCGCCAAGTTGTTTAATGGCGAGCTCAAACGTCATGCGCGTGCGCAGCGACGGCTTTTCGAACAACAGGCTGACGTAGCGGCCTTTTAAGGAAGAAGCGAAACGCGTGCGCTGGTGTTTGACCTGTTGCGTGAGTTCGAGCAGCGCGTTCAACTGTTCCGTGGAAAAATCGAGATCATGCCGGAGATTGGCAATCCGGACATGGGATGCTGGCTGGTGGGCGGAAGCGGCCATTAGTGTTCCTCCGGTGTATTTTTATTCACTATTATGAATAATTACACATTATGGCCGGGGCGCGCAATAGTTTATTTGGGTGGGTAGTGTCCTGCGGTGCAGGACACTACCCAGGCACAAATCCTTAACGGAGATTTCGGTTGGATGTTGCTATTACCCCCCTCTTCCGTTACGAGCCGGGAATAAAAAAAGGCCAACCGGGCTTACGTCCGATTGGCCTTTTGGAGATTTTCGCCTTACTTAACTGGCGATCGCCAGTTCCCGCATATTGATACCGGGAATCACCAGCGACAATACTTCTTCCACCCGTTCCACGAAATGGAACTGCATCTCCTGGCGCACATGATCGGGCAGGTCGCGCAGGTCCTTTTTGTTGCCCATCGGCAGAACCACGCGATTGATGCCCGCGCGCCGCGCCGCCAGCACCTTTTCTTTGAGGCCGCCGATCGGGAACACCAGACCGGCCAGCGTCACTTCGCCGGTCATGGCGATATCGTTGCGCGCCGGAAGCCCGGTATAGAGCGATGCCATGGCAGTCGTCATGGTCACGCCCGCCGACGGTCCATCTTTCGGAATAGCGCCGGCCGGCACGTGCACGTGCACGCCGCTGTTCTTAATGGTTTCCGGGTCCACGCCCAAATCCGCGGCATGCGCCCAAATGTAACTCTGGGCGATCTTGGCTGATTCCTGCATCACCTCGCCGAGTTGGCCCGTCAACGTTAAGCCTTTGCCGTTCGGCAGCAGCGTGCTTTCAATGAACAGCACATCTCCGCCGGATTCAGTCCAAGCCAAACCCGTGACCACGCCGGGCGGAACGGTCTTGCGCATCTGTTCCGGCAGAAAGATCTCCGGACCCAGCAAGTCTTCCAAAACTTCCTTGTTTACCGTGACCTTCTCTGCCTGTCCTTCCGCAAAACGCAGCGTCACTTTGCGCGCCACGCGGGCAATCGCACGTTCCAACCGCCGCAAGCCGGCTTCGCGAGTATAACCGTGAATGATCGACCGCAAGCCGTCGTCCGTGAATTCAATCAACTCATCCGTGAGTCCCGTCGCCTTTATTTGCTTAGGAATCAGGTAACGCCGTGCAATCTGTTCCTTCTCTTCCTCGCTATAGCCGGACAGCCGCAAAATCTCCATGCGGTCCAGCAGCGGCTGCGGAATGGAATCCAGCGAATTTGCCGTGGTGATGAAAAGCACCCGCGACAAATCAAACGCCAGATCCAGGTAATTATCGCGGAACGTTTTATTCTGTTCCGGATCGAGTACTTCAAGCAGCGCCGCCGCCGGATCGCCGCGGAAATCGCGGCCCAGCTTATCTACTTCGTCCAATAGCAGCACCGGGTTTGATGCCCCGGCGCGCCGTATCGCTTGCAACAGCCTTCCGGCCATGGCGCCAATGTACGTTCTGCGATGTCCGCGCAATTCGGCTTCATCGTGCAAGCCGCCTAAACTGAAGCGCTCGAACTTGCGGCCGAGCGCACGCGCCACCGATTGCCCCAGCGAAGTTTTGCCGACGCCTGGCGCACCCACAAGGCACAGGATAGGAGCCTTCGCTTCTGGATTCCGCTTCAGAACACTCAAGTGTTCCAGAATGCGTTCCTTCACTTCCTTTAAGCCGAAATGGTCTTCATCTAAAACCTGACGGGCATTGGGAATGTCCAGCTTGTCTTCCGTAGTTGCATTCCAAGGCAAATCGAGAACAAATTCCAAATAGGTACGCGTGACCTGATAATCAGGCGCTCCGGCGGACAAACGCTCCAAGCGGCCCAACTCCCGTTCGAATTCCTTCTTGGCTTCTTCCGGTAGGTTGGCCTTCTCAAAGCGCTCGCGCAACACTTCTACTTCGGCCTTATCGCCGTCTTTCTCGCCCAACTCGGTTTGGATGGCGCGCAATTGCTGGCGCAGCATGTAATCCCGCTGCTCCTTGCTCATCTCATCGCGCGCATTGCTCGCAATCTTCTGGCGCAGTTCCAGAACTTGCAGCTCATGCGAGAGATACGAGTGGATCAGGCGCAAAGCATCCACCCAGCTATCGGCTTCCAGCAGCTTCTGCTCCCGCGCGACATCCAGGCTGAAAATACTGGCCAGCAAGTAAGCCATCCGCAGCGGATCTTCGCTGCCGGCCAACATGCGCGTCAACTCGGCCGCCGATTGCGGTTGCGCCAGCGAGATGGCCTTAGCCGCCAAGTCCAGCAGCGCTCCTGACAAGGCTTCTATTTCCGATCCGCCGTCTTCGGGAACCGGCAAGATGCGATACTTCGCGCTCAGGTACGGCTCGCTCGATTCCAGCTTCACCACCACCACGCGTTCGACGCCCAGCACCAGGATTTCCATCACGCCGTTCGACGGGCGTGAAGACTTGCGGATCACGGCTTTAGTGCCGATGGTATATAGATCGTCTTGCTCAGGCGATTCCACTTGCGGATCGCGCTGCGCAATGAGGATAATCTCCTTCTCTTCGGTGTTCAGCGCCGCTTGCACCGCCCCCAGCGAATTTTCACGCCCAACCGACAGCGGCAACAGCAAGCCCGGGAACAGGATGGTGTTCTTTAAAGGCAATGCTGGAAGAATTTGGAACTCTGTATTTGGCATTTCGTCCTTCTTACTCCTCTGATGCGGGACTACAGTAGAAAGCTGCGATTTCTTGCGCCCAGCACACTCAACTATTTTCTTTGCAAAAAAAGCCCGGGGAAGCAACCGCTTCACCCGGGCCGGTGGTTTAGAGTTGCTTATTGTTACTTCGGCGGAATCACCACAAATAAGTTGGAGCCGCCGTTATTGACTGAGAGCAGAACCGGTTTACCCGCCGCCTCGCTCATCAGGCGCTTAAACTCTTGCGCGCTGGTGACAGGCTTGCGGTCGATGGCGGTCACCACCGTTCCGCGGCCCACTTGGTCGGCCGCCGGGCTATCGGCATCCACGGCGCTCACCACCACGCCTTTGACAGTAGACGGAATGCCCACCTGTTGCGCCAAGTCCGGGGTCAGCGTTTGCACCGTAATGCCGCGCGCCGAAACGTCGCCACCCGGGCTGTTGTCGTCCTGATCTTTAGGGTTATCGTCGCCGCCTTTGGCTTTATCCCAATCCACGCCGTTAGGCCGCGCTCCCAGCGTGACCTTCACCGTGATCGGTTTGTCGTTGCGCACCACATCCAAGGTCACTGTTTCACCGGGCTGATGCGAGATGACGTTCATGGTCAAGTCGTCAGAGCCGATTACCTTAGTGCCGTTGATCGCCGTGATGACATCACCCGATTGCAATCCGGCCTTTTGTCCGGGAGCGCCCGCGGTCACGTCGCCCACAATCGCTCCGTGCGCGTCTTTCACGCCGAATTGGCTGGCCAGCGCCGGATCAATATTCTGTAAAGTCACGCCCATATAGCCGCGCGTAACCTTGCCGGTTTTAATGATCTGATCTACTACCTGCTTGGCCATGTTCGAGGGAACCGCAAAGCCGATGCCGACATTGCCGCCCTCGCCGCCGCCGAACCCACCGCCGCCACCACCGGTCAGAATCATGGTGTTCATGCCGATCAGCTCGCCGCGAGTGTTGATTAACGCGCCGCCCGAGTTGCCGGGGTTAATCGATGCGTCAGTCTGAATAAAGTTTTGAATACGTGTCATGCGCTCCAGGCTGCGGCCCTTAGCGCTGACGATTCCCATGGTCACGGTATGGTCCTGGCCAAAGGGGTTTCCGATGGCAAAGCAAAGATCGCCGACACGGGCGGCCTCCGAATTACCAAAGGGCAGCGTAGGCAAGTTCTCTGCATTGATCTTCACCACGGCGACGTCCGTTTGCGGATCGGTGCCCACGGCCTTGCCTACAAACTCGCGCCCGTCGGAAAGAGTCACTTTCAGCGAGCTCGCTTTATCGATCACATGGTTGTTGGTGAGAATATACCCGGACGACGTGACCAGCACGCCGGAGCCGAGGCCCTGCTCGCGTTGATCACGCGGCTTGGCGTTACCGCCTTGGCCGCCGAAGAATTGGCGGAAGAACGGATCGGACATCATGGGATTGCTGCCCTGCTGCTCAGAGGCTTTGACAATCCGTGTCATGCCGATTTTCACGACCGCCGGAGATGCTTTTTCAATAATGTCCGCGAACGAGTTTGAAAGTTGAGTGGCCGCGTGTTGGGTGACCGGGTTAGTATCGGCCCGCGCGGTGACCGCGACCGGATCGTGGGCTCGTGAAGCTACTGAGAGTGCCGCGATGAGGCCGCCGCCGATGGAAGCCGCCACCAAAGTCAAAATTGCGGTGGAGCGGCGAAATTGGACCACGTTTGCCATGTTCCTATTAAATCCTTTCTTTACTGCGGCGTGACGGATATTCCGGCCGCTTTCCTAACATTGGACGTTTTAAAACTAATTTCGATTTACACCTGG
>DASXGT010000187.1:0-6801 GCA_036488895.1 Bryobacteraceae bacterium
GGCGGCACTACCGCGCCGCCTTTACCCTCGCCGCGCTGAAGTTTTTACCCCCGTTCGTAGAATAGTAAATATGCCAATTAAAGTAGGGATTAACGGCTTTGGCCGTATCGGGCGAAATGTTGTCCGGGCCGGGCTGAATAACCCGGAAATTGAGTTCGTCGCGGCTAACGATCTGACGGATACCAAGACGCTCGCCCATCTGATGAAATACGATTCGATTCTGGGCCAGCTCAAGCACGCCGTCAAGATTGAAGGCGACCACATTCATGCGGGCCACGCGAAGATCAAGGTTTTTGCGACGAAAGATCCGGCTGAGATCGACTGGCCGAGTTTGGGCGTTGACGTGGTCGTCGAGTCCACCGGGCGTTTCACTGATGCCAAAGACGCTGGCAAGCATCTGCGCGGTTCCGTCAAGAAGGTAATCATTTCTGCTCCGGCCACCGGCGAAGACGTCACCATCGTGTTGGGCGTGAACGACAACACGTATAACCCTGCCAAGCACAAGATTGTCTCGAACGCATCTTGTACCACGAACTGCCTGGCTCCGATCGTGAAGGTGCTGCATGAGTCCTTTGGCATCGAGAAGGGCTCGATGACGACTATTCACAGCTACACGAACGACCAACCGGTGCTCGATTTTCCGCACAAAGATCTGCGGCGCGCGCGCGCAGCCGCGCTCAACATGATCCCTACTTCCACTGGCGCGGCGAAGGCGATCGGCTTGGTGGTGCCAGAGTTGAAGGGCAAGCTGGACGGCTATTCCATGCGCGTGCCTACTCCGGATGTTTCGGTGGTGGATTTTGTCGCGGTTCTCAAGAAGGATACGACCACTGAGGAAGTGAACGCCGAGTTGAAGAAAGCCTCGCTTGGGGAACTCAAGGGCATTCTTGCTTATACGGATGAGCCGATTGTGTCCAGTGATATGCTGCACAATCCCCATAGCTCAATCGTGGATTCGCAATTGACTAAGGTGCTCGGCGGTAACCTGGCGAAAGTTGTTTCCTGGTATGACAACGAGTGGGGCTATTCAAACCGCGTCGTTGATCTGATTCACTTCTTTGGTAAGAAAGGGCTGTAATCAGCCCTTAATTGACTTAACGACGGCGTCGGCGAATTCAAGCGTGGAAGATGAACCGCCGACGTCGCCAGTCAGATATTTCCCTTCACGATAAACAGCTTCGACAGCGCTTTGCAGTTTATGCGCGGCTTGCGGCTCGCTCATATGCGTGAGCATCATGACCGCCGACAGCATGAGCGCCGTTGGATTTGCTTTGCCTTTTCCCGCGATGTCGGGAGCGCTGCCGTGCACGGCTTCAAATACAGCGTGCGTCTCGCCCATGTTGGCTCCAGGGACGATTCCGAGTCCGCCGACTAAGCCGGCCGCGAGATCGGAAACAATGTCGCCATACAAATTCGGCAGCAATAAGATGTCGAAGGTTTCCGGGCGCATCACGAGTTGCATGGATGCGTTGTCGACGATGAGTTCTTTGTAATTGATTTCCGGAAAGCGCTCAGCGGTTTCGCGGCAACAGCGCAGGAATAAGCCGTCGGCCAGCTTCATGATGTTGGCTTTGTGAATGGCCGCGACATGCTTGCGGCCGTTCGTCTTGGCGTAGTTGAAGGCGTACTTCGCGATGCGTTCCGAAGCGGTGCGCGTGATGACCTTAAGGCTAGTGACCACGTCTTTTACGATTTCATGCTCAAGGCCGGAGTACAGATCTTCGGTGTTTTCACGGAAGATCACCATGTCGATCTGCACGTCTTGAAAACGGGTCTTGATGCCGGGCAGCGTTTTGACGGGGCGCACATTAGCGAATAGGTCGAGCGCCTTGCGCAGCGCCACATTGACGCTTTGAAAACCGCCGGCTACGGGAGTGGTGACGGGACCTTTCAAGCCGATGCGCGTTTCATTTAAGGAATCGAGCAGATATTGCGGCAGCGTCTTGCCGGATTCAAGGATGATGGCTTCGTTCAACTCGGCGCGACGCCAGACAATATCGACGCCGGTGGCTTCAACAGCACGGACGGTGGCTTGCGCCACTTCGGGACCGATACCGTCGCCGAGAATAAGAGTGCAGTAGTGGGGCACGTCCGATTTTATCGTTGTCTGCAAAAATGGAAGCTCATGGCAAAAATAGAACGCGCACTGTTGAGCGTTACGGATAAGACCGGCATCGTGGCTTTTGCCGCGCGATTGCAGGCGATGGGCGTGGAGATTATTTCCACCGGTGGCACGGCGAACCTGCTGCGCGAATACAGCATCCCGGTGAAAGAAGTGGCGGATGTTACGGGCTTTCCGGAGATGCTGGACGGGCGCGTGAAGACTCTGCATCCGCGCATCGCGGCGGGAATTCTGGCGGTGCGCGGGAATGCCGAACACATGCGGTCTTTGGCGGAGCATCACATTCCAGCGATTCAGATGGTGGTGGTGAATCTGTATGCGTTTGAGAAGTTCGCGAACAAGCCGGGCGTGAAGCGCGAGGAGTTGATTGAGAATATCGACATCGGCGGACCGACCATGATTCGCGCGGCGGCGAAGAACTTTCAGGATGTCGCGGTGGTGGTTTCGCCGGATCAATACGATGAGATTCTGTCGGAAATGGAAGAGAACGGCGGCGAATTAGACGCGGCCAGGCATTGGGCTTTGGCACAAGAGGCGTTTCTGCATACAGCGGCGTACGATGCCGCGGTTTCGAGCCGACTGCTGCGCGTGGATGCGGAGGGCGTTTCGGAGGCGGAAGAAGAGCTGCCGGCGAAACTGCAAATTTCAGCTTTACGCGCGGCGGTGCTCCGGTATGGCGAGAATCCACATCAGAAAGCTGCGCTGTACAAGTTGCGTGAAGAGGGAATTGCGGGTTCCGAGCAACTGCATGGCAAGGAACTTTCCTACAACAACCTGGTGGACCTGGACGCGGCTTGGCTGCTGGCGCAGGAGTTCACCGGAACGGCTGCGGTGATCGTGAAACACACGAATCCATGCGGGTGCGCGGAACAAGCGACTTTGGTGGAGGCTTATCAAAAAGCTTTGGAAGCTGATCCGATTTCGGCGTTCGGTGGAGTGTTGGCCTTCAATCGCGAGGTAGATAAAGAGACTGCGGCGGAAGTGGCGAAGTTGTTTGTGGAAGCGATTGCCGCCCCGGGTTTTTCAGAAGACGCGCTGACAATTTTGAAGGCGAAGAAGAACCTGCGGCTGGTGAAAGTGAAGGCCATACAAAAGCCAGAACTGGTGGTGAAGTCGATCACGGGCGGGCTGCTGGCGCAGACCGCCGATGCCGATGTTCTCGACGTGACCAAGCTGCAAGTGAAGACCGTGCGGGAGCCATCGCCGGACGAGTTGAAGGCGCTGCTGTTCGGCTGGAAGGTTTGCAAACACGTGAAGTCGAACGCGATTGTATACGCGCGGGCGGGGCAGTCGGTCAGTGTCGGGGCGGGTCAGATGAGCCGCGTGGACAGCGTGAAAGTGGGCGCGATGAAAGCCGTGCTGCCGCTGGCCGGCACGGTGGTGGCTTCGGATGCGTTCTTTCCATTTCCCGACGGCGTGGAAGAGGCAGCCAAGCACGGCATTACGGCGGTGATTCAGCCGGGCGGTTCGGTGAACGACGACAAAGTAATTGCGGCGGCGAATGCGCTGAACTTAGCGATGCTGTTTACCGGCGTGCGGCATTTCCGGCACTAAAAAGCCGGACATCAAACTCAAACGGAAGCGGTTCATCGATGATGATCTGCTTGAATTCCGGATGCTCTGGATTGAGCACATAATTTGATTCGCGTGGAATAACAACCGAAGGAACACGCAACGCAGCGGATGCTTTCTCCAGTAGCCAGCGCGTCCCGATCATCGCCGTTGCTGTTGGCTCAACGGCTGCCCAATTGGGTGGTAGCAGCCCAAAGTCGCGCAAGTCTAAGACGATGCTTTCGGGAATTCTTGCCTTTATACAAACATACTCGGGAATCTGCGCCTGCGACGAAAGATGCACCAGCACCTCCAAGGCCGCGAGTGCTTCACTTTGTCCTGCATATACGACGCGGTAACCTTGCTGATGCCATCGGCCAGCCTTGTAAAGTCCACCATTTCCATCGAAAGCGGCATAAGCCGGCCGGCAAAGCCGAGAGGCAACGATCAAGCCGGAAAGCCATGTTCCAGGTCGAATAGCACGCCCAAAACGTAATCTTTTCCTTTGGCAGTTTCAGCCGCAGCGCGAGGTGTCTTTCCGCCGAACATTGGATTGGCGGTGTTTAACCAGCTTGATGCCTTCTCAGCTTTTCCAAACACTTCCATGGCGCGGAGGAACAACGAATCTGGCACCATGCCCATTTCTTCGAGGTCGCTCTGATTTAACAGCCCCATTTCTTGACGCTAACACTTTAATTGCGAGCCGCCAAGGCGGAAGACCAGTCGGCGGGCAGGGCGCCAGGGGCGAGGAGTTTGCCTTTTTCCAGGTGGCGGATGGTTTTGGCGAAGCGGGCCGCGTGGGGATCGTGAGTCACCATGATGATGGTTTTGCCGAACTCGCGGTTGAGGCGGGTCAGCATGGTGAGGACGTCTTCGGCCGCGGCGGCGTCGAGGTTGCCGGTCGGTTCGTCGGCGAGGAGCAGGTCGGGGTCAGTCACGATGGCTCGCGCGATGGCGACGCGCTGTTCCTGGCCGCCGGAAAGTTGCTTCGGCAGGTGACTCAAGCGGTCTCCTAGGCCTACTAATTTCAGAGCGGTTTCGGCGTGGGCCAGACGCTCTTTCTTGTTGAGTTTGGTCAGCTTCAACGGCAGCTCCACATTTTCGAGCGCGGTCAGAACCGGGATCAAGTTGAAAGATTGAAAAACGAAGCCAATGTGGGTGTTGCGCCAGTGCGCGATTTGCTTATCATTCAGCGCGCGCAGATTGGCTCCCAACACCTGGATCTGCCCGTCGGTGGGCTTGTCCATGGCGGCGATGAGATGCAGCAGCGTCGATTTGCCGGAGCCGGAAGGACCCATGAGGGCGACGAAATCTCCGCGAACGATTTCAATATCCACGGAATCGAGCGCCGCGACGCGGAATTCATCGCGCACATATTCTTTGCTGAGTTGGGTGGTAGTGACGACGGTTTCGCTCATGATTTTCCTATTTGGTAATAACTTTTTGCCCATCCTTCAGATCAGCGGGCGGGCTTACGATCAGATCTTCGCCGCCGATTAGGCCGCTTTCCACGCGCACGCCTTTAGCGGTATTGCCGCCGGTGGTGACCGCGCGCTTCACGGCATGTCCGTTGAACACGACGAAGACATGATCGTTTTGCAACGCGCCGGGCGGGATGATGACGACGCGCTTGCTTTCGCCAGGAGACTCGGCTTTCGCGTCGTTATAGAACGAGACGGTGGCGTTCATGTCGGGCCGCAAGTAATCGTCCGGTTGCAGCACCTTTACTTTGACCTGCACGGTGGCTTTGGCGCGGTCGGCTTCGGGCGAGACCTGCTCGACGAAGCCCTGATATTTGCGGTCGGGATAAGCGTCGGTCGTGATGATGCCTTTTTGCTGCGGCCCGAGCTTGGGAAAATCGTTCTGGGTGATGTCGAGCTCGACTTGCAGGTCTTGCAGATTCGCCATGGTGACGATGTAACCTTTGGCTCCCTTGTCGCCCACAAAGCCAGTAGTAATGAATTCGCCTCTTTCGACATTGCGGTCAAGAATAGTACCGGTGATGGGCGCTTTGATGGTGGTGTTGCTCTGCTGTGTTTCAGCGTAGTCGAGTGCGCCGCGGGCTTGCAGAATCTGACCGGTGACCTGGTCGATTTCTTCTTTGCGCGGGCCGAGCACGGACAGATCGAGCGTGCGCTGAAGGCTGTTTACTTTGGCGACATCGCCGTCATATTTAGCTTGCGCGTCATCGAGCGACTGTTTAGACAGGACACCGGACTCAACGAGTTCTTTGGTGCGATTCAGAGAGACTTTGCTATTCACCAGGTCGGCTTTGGCCTGCTCTACGTCGGCGCGTGCTTTGGCCATTTCCTCCGGACGGGAACCATTCTTCAACTCCGCTAGCTTGGCCTGCAAATTCTCCAGTTGGCCTTGCTGCTGGGTGACTTGCGCGCGGTACTCATCATCTTCGAGACGGACGAGCACTTGTCCGGCTTGGACTTTGTCGCCTTTATCCACGCCGATCCAGGCGACGCGGCCGTTTACTTTTGACGCCACTTCGATTTTGTGCGCGGCGATGATGTAGCCGGTGGCGGTGAGGACCATTTGATTTCCGGCGGAAGACGCGCTGGTGGGCGATTGCACTTGCACGACCTGCACGGGCACGGGGGCATTCAGCTTGTTGTAAGCGAACACGGCGCCCATGGCGGCCAGCGCGACGATCACGGCGATGATGACCAGTTTGAGGACTGGACCCGACTCGCGTTCGTGCCGCGCGGAACGATCGATCTTAAGGCTTTTTAGTTCAGTTTCCATGGCTCTATTTAGGTCTCACGTAGCGCGGTCAAGATTTCCTTTTTGGCGGCTTGGCGGGCGGGAAGCAAGCCGCCGAGCGCACCGAGGATGACGGAGAAGATCAGGCCGACCGCCAAGACTTCCGGGCCGACGTGGACGTTGAAGTTGGTCTCGCTAAACGTGACAAAGTTGCCGACGCCGGTGGTGATGCCGTTCAAAGGCAGCACGATGATGCACGCGATGATGCCGCCGATCAATGACAGCAGCATGGATTCGAAGAAGAAGCTCAATAAGATGCTGCCGCGCGTAAAGCCGAGAATACGAAGCGTGCCGATCTCTTTGGCGCGGCGCGCAACGGATGCGTACATGGTGTTCATGGCCGCGAAACAACTGCC
>DASXGT010000199.1:0-1941 GCA_036488895.1 Bryobacteraceae bacterium
TGCTCTGGGGCATCCCTACGGTCCGAACACCGAGCGTGGAATTTTCCGTACGGTCGACGGCGGAAAAAACTGGGAGAAAGTTCTATACAAGGATGAGAATACCGGAGGCGTCGACGTCGCTTTCGATCCTCATAACCCCAACATTTTATTTGCTTCGCTGTGGCAAGTGCGTCGCAGTTCATGGAACATGAACGACGGCGGGCCGGGAAGCGGTCTCTACCGCTCGGGTGATGGCGGTACTACGTGGAAGCGGTTGGAAGGGCATGGTCTGCCTAAAGGCCCGTATGGCCGCATTGGCGTGGCGGTTGCGGCAAGCTCGGACCGCGTCTACGCGCTGGTTGAGGCGCGTAATCCCGATGGCGGACTGTATCGTTCCAACGACGGTGGAGAAACCTGGGACTTGGTCAATCCCAGCCACAGTCTATGGCAGCGGCCATGGTATTACATGCACATCATTGCCGATCCAGTAGAGGAGAACGTGGTCTATGTCATGGATGTAGAGGCCTTCAAATCCACGGATGGCGGCCACTTGTTTAATAAGGTGAACGTACCGCACGGGGATAATCACGGCTTGTGGATCGATCCCCGCGATACGCGGCGAATGATCGCGTCCAACGATGGCGGGGTTACGGTAAGTTTGGATGGCGGCAAAAACTGGACACGCCAAGATAATCAGCCTACCGCGCAGTTCTACCATGTCATTACTGACAGTGCTTCGCCGTACCGTGTATACGGCTCACAGCAGGATGCAGGCACCGTGGCAATTGCCAGCCGCAGTGACGACGGATCGATTGATCGCTCAGACTGGTATGACGTTGGTGGAGGCGAGGCGGGTTACATTGCGCCCTACCCGCCGGATTCGAATATTGTTTATGCCGCGGATTATCAGGGAAACATCACCCGCTATGACAGACACATTGGGCAAGTGAAATCCATCACGCTACAGCCGGAGCTTTCCGACGCTCACGGCGCGACTTTCCTCGAACATCGCTTCCAATGGACCGCACCAGTGATGATTTCGCCACATGATCCCAACACGCTTTACCATGCCGGGGAACGGCTGTTCAAGACAACGGATGGCGGCGTGCATTGGCAGGCGATCAGTCCGGACCTGACGCGCAACGACAAGAGCAAGCAGCAGCCGTCAGGCGGCGATATCACACTTGACGACACCGGCACCGAGTATTACGACACCATCTTTGCAGTTGCCGAATCGCCCATCACAAAAGGGTTGATCTGGGTGGGCACTGATGACGGCCTGATCCAAATTACCCGCGATGAGGGAAAGACATGGACCAACGTGACGCCGAAAGATATGCCGGAGTGGAGCCGCGTTAGCCAGATTGATGCTTCATCGGTGGACGCAGGCACGGCCTACGTTGCTGTCGACCGGCATCAGAACGACGACCTGAAACCGTACATCTACAAAACCACGGACTATGGGCAAACCTGGAGCAAGCTTACCAACGGAATTCCCGAGGGTAGTTTCGTGCGCGCGGTTCGCGAAGATCCGAAGAAGCGCGGATTGCTCTACGCCGGAACCGAGGGCGGAGTCTACGTTTCCTTTAATGATGGAGCAGATTGGCGTCCGCTCAAACTTAACCTGCCAGCCACGCCGGTTCATGATCTCATCGTCAAAGATAACGATCTGATTGTGGCGACTCATGGCCGGGCATTTTGGATTTTGGACGATATCAGTCCATTGCGCCAGTTTAACGACGATGTGCAGAAAAAAGCGGTTCATCTTTATACCCCGGGGCCGGCCTACCGCATTCAGGCTGGTGCGGCCGGCGAACATCATCCTTCCAAGCTGACTGGGCAGAATCCGGCAGTGGGAGCGGCGATTTATTTTTATCTCGCCGATGAGCCAAAGGCAGGGAGCGAAACAAAAATCGAGATTCTCGATGCGTCCGGGAAGACGATTCGTACCTACTCGAGTAC
>DASXGT010000029.1:0-12162 GCA_036488895.1 Bryobacteraceae bacterium
ACCCCTAAATGCGTTGGAACACACTCTTTATCCCTACCCTGCGTGAGCATCCCGCCGAAGCCGAAGTCATCAGCCACCAACTCTTGTTGCGCGCGGGCTATATCAGGCAGTTGGCTGCTGGAATTTATAACTACCTGATGCTGGCGCAGCGCTCGCTGCTCAAAATTCAGCAAATCGTCCGCGAGGAAATGAACGCCATCGGCGGCCAGGAAATGTTGCTGCCTGCCCTCAATCCGGCCGAGGTCTGGCAGGAATCAGGCCGTTGGGACATCATGGGCGACAACATGTTCCGCTTGAAAGACCGCTTCGGCCGCGACCTGTGCCTGGGCATGACGCACGAAGAAGTCATGACGTTCATCGCGCGCGGCGAGCTGCGCAGCTACAACCAATTGCCGCAAATCTGGTATCAGATCCAGACCAAATTCCGTGACGAGCCGCGCCCCAAATCGGGTCTGCTGCGGGTGCGCCAGTTCATCATGAAAGATTCCTATACTTTTGACCTGGACGCCGGCGGCCTGGACATCGCCTATCAGAAGCACTACACGGCTTACCGCAAAATTTTCGACCGCTGCGGTTTGGAATATAGCGTCGTGGAAGCAGATTCCGGCGCCATGGGCGGCAGCCAGTCGCATGAGTTCATGGTTCGCTCCGACGCGGGCGAAGACTTCATCGCCACCTGCGCCAGTTGCGATTACGCGGCCAATATAGAAAAGGCCAAGTCCATGCCGGCACTGGCCGCGTTGGTGGATCCGGAGGGCGATCTGGAACCCGAAGAGTTCCATACGCCCGGTTTCAAAACGATTGCGGAAGTCGCGGCATTTACCAAACTGCCCGAAACTTCGCAGATGAAAAGCCTGGTGATGGCGGCCGACGGCAAGCCCGTGCTCGTGATGGTGCGTGGCGATCATCAATTGAGCGAGAACAAATTAGCGGCCATTCTGGGCGCGGCTGAACTGCGACCCGCGGTTGCGCATGAAATCGTCGAATGGTTCAAGGCTAGCGCTGGCTCCCTTGGCCCGGTGGGCGTCAAGAACATGCGCGTCCTCGCGGACCTGGCGCTGCAAGGCCGCCGCAACATGATCGCCGGCGCGAATAAAGATGATTATCACTTGAAGAACGTCACGCCCGGCAAGGATTTTCAGCCCGAATACTTCGATCTGCGGCAAGCGGCTAGCGGCGACGCCTGCGTGAATTGCGGCCAATTATTGACCGTGGACAAAGCGATTGAAATTGGCCATATCTTCAAGCTCGGCTATAAATATTCGGAGTCCATGGGGCTGCGCGTCCTGGGAAAAGATGGCAAAGAGGTCACGCCCATCATGGGCTCGTACGGAATCGGAATCGAACGCATTCTGACCTGCGCCATTGAGTTATTTAACGACAAAGACGGCATGTCTCTGCCAGCCGCTATCGCTCCGTTTACCGTGGTGATCACGCCAGTCAACTACGCCGAGCCTCTGCAGCGTGAGGCGGCTGATCTCCTGTACACCGAATGCCAGAAGGCCGGCATCGACGCTTTGCTGGATGATCGTAGCGAACGCCCGGGCGTGAAGTTCAAAGATGCGGACCTCATTGGCATTCCCTATCGCATCACGATCGGGAAAAAACTCAGTGACGGCAAAGTAGAGTTCGTCGAGCGCCGCACGCGCGCTTCCGCGGATGTTCTGTTATCTGGAGCCGTCGCGCATTTACAAGAAAAACTCGGTGCCGTAATTTAATGGCGGCCGACTGGCAAACGGTGCGGCGCGAATTCCCATCGCTGGCGGGGCGCACCTTTCTGAACACCGCCACCTTCGGGCAACTGCCGCTGCGCTCATCGGAGGCGGCGCGTTTGCACTTCGAACGGCGCGAGCGAACTGCCTGTACCGATTTCCTCGATTGGTTCGAAGACATGGAACCATTGCGGGCATCGCTGGCGCGTCTGCTCAACGCTGGCGCTGGTGATATCGCGTTCATTCCGAATGCCAGTAATGCACTATCGCTGGCGATTAGCGCAATCGATTGGCAGCGTGGTGACGAAATGCTGACGCTGCGCAATGAATTTCCCAATCAACTCTACGCTCACGCGGCAGTGGGAGCGCGCAGCATCGAATGTGACTGGGGAGAATTTGAATCGCAATTGAGCGAACGCACCCGGCTGGTTCTGCTGAGCACCGTCAACTGGGCCACGGGCTTGCGTCCGGATTTATCGACTCTTGTCCTGGAGTTGCGCCGCCGCGGGATCGTTGTTTATCTCGACGGTACCCAAAGCATCGGAGCGCTGCAATTCGATAGCGCCGCCATACAGCCGGATTTTCTCTCCGTGGACGCCTATAAATGGATGATCTCCGCCAACGGAGCGGGCTTCCTGTATGTCCACCCGGAGATGCGAAAGCGCCTGCCTCCCAAAGTGATTGGCTGGCGCAGCGACTATGATTGGCGCAGCGTAAACACGCTCCATCAAGGTGCGCCGCGCTTTGCCGAAACAGCCGAGAAGTACGAACCCGGCATGCTGCCGTTCCCGTCGCTCTATTCCATGCAAGCCTCGGTCGCGCTGATGGAGGAACTCGGTGTCGCCGCAATTGAAGCACGGGTGCTGGAACTCGCCGGAATTTTACGCCGCGAACTGACCGCGCTAGGCGCGGAATTTTATCCCGGCCAACCCAACTGTCTTCCGTCGCAAATCATAGCTGCGCGCCTGCCGGATCATGACGCTTCCACTCTCGCCAAAAGCTTGGCGCAGCAGGGAATTATCATTTCGTCGCGCTACGGCTATCTGCGCATCTCTCCGCATTTCTATAACAACGAAGAAGATGTGGAAACGTTGATGCATGCTTTACGAAAGGCATCGCGCTAGCGCCATGGCTTTTGCAAGCATTCGGCGCGATACTAGCTTCATGCTAATCAAGGCGGCGTGCTTGCTGCTCGGTGTTGCGGCGCTCGTGCATGGCGCGGGTCCCGAGTATACAAGCGACGGTCAGATGAAGGCGCCCGTGAATTACCGGGAGTGGGTCTATCTCACATCGGGCTTCGATATGAGTTACAGCCCATCCGCGCAGGCGGCCGATCATCACGTGTTCGACAACGTGTTCGTCAATCCTGAAGCGTACAAGGCCTACCTGAAAACGGGAACTTGGCCGGATAAAACTGTGCTCGTGCTCGAAGTGCGGGGTGCGGAGGGCAAAGGCTCCATTAATCAACGAGGAAATTTCCAGGGTGCGAACTTGACCGGGCTTGAGGTCCACGCGAAGGACAGTGCTCGATTTCCCGGGAAGTGGGCTTTCTTCGGTTTCGGCAATAGCCAAACTGCCAAAATGATTCCGCAATCAGCCGGCTGCTATTCGTGTCATTCCGATCACGGCGCCGTGGACACCACATTCGTGCAGTTCTATCCCACCTTGCTGCCAGTGGCCAAAAGCAAAGGCACGCTCTCAGAACGCAAATAAAGTAGCTACTCGGGACCGGGTTATTCCCAGAAATCTTCGCTCAAATATTTAGCCGCGCCGTCGCAGGCAATAGTGACAATCACGCCTTCGCGGCCTTCCGCATGTAGTTGCCGCGCCATCTTTTGCGCCGCCGCCACGTTGCCTGCCGCCGAAATGCCCAGCAGCAGTCCAGTTTCGCGAGCGGCGCGCCGGGCCATTGCATAACACTCCTCTGTCTCGATCCAGAGATTGCCATCCGCCAGCGCCGGATCATAGATGCCCGGAACAATGGACGTGGGCAAATGTTTCGCCCCTTCAATGCCATGCAGCGGAGTAGCAGGCTGCGCGGACCAGCATTGCACTCCCGGCAAATCACGCTTTAAACGGCGGCTGGTGCCCGTGAACGTGCCGGTGGTACCCAGGAGGGCCACAAAGTGCGTTACTCTGCCTTGCGTCTGCGCAAGAATTTCAGGAGCGGTGTGGTCAAAATGCGCCTGCCAATTCGCATTGTTGTTGTATTGGTCGGCGTAGAAGAATGCTTCGGGGTTAGCCGCGTTCAACTCCCGCACTTTTTTGAACGCCCCATCGGAACCCTGGCCCGGGTCGGTCAGCACCAGCTCCGCGCCTAGCGCCCGCAGCGTGCGCTTGCGCTCTTCGCTGGCATTGGCGGGCAGGCATAATTTGACGCGATACCCTTTGGCGGCTCCAATCATGGCGTAGGCAATGCCCGTGTTCCCGCTAGTGGCATCCAGTATCGTCTTTCCCGGCGCGAGCCTGCCCGATTTCTCGCCTTCAAGAATGATGTTGAGCGCCGGCCGGTCCTTCACTGAACCGCCCGGGTTGAGGAATTCCAGTTTCAACCAAATTTCAATGCCCGGCAAATCGAAAAGCGGCGGCCCCAGACGAATCAGTGGCGTGTTGCCGATCAAGTCAAGCAGCGGTGTTTCCATTTGCATAAAAATCACTCCTGAATTACCGCGTGCATAAATCGGCGAGCCACGCGGTCCCGCCATGTCTTCCGGCTCGCTCGGCTACGCATGCCACCGCTTGTTCCGGCTCCATCTTCTCCAACGGCAGCGCCTTTAACTCCGAAATGGCCGCTTGATGTGGATAACAGCGTCCGCTCCCAAACGCGGATCAAAGACGATCCAGAGCGGGACTTTTCGCGCGTGGCGAATTCCAGGGCCGCCCGTAGCGAACCC
Source organism: Bryobacteraceae bacterium (assembly GCA_036488895.1). Classification (GTDB taxonomy): domain Bacteria; phylum Acidobacteriota; class Terriglobia; order Bryobacterales; family Bryobacteraceae; genus Bog-105. The sequence continues at coordinate 4,607 of DASXGT010000029.1, forward strand.
TGTATCACAGCTTCACCTTTCGACAAAATCATAATCCTGAACGGTAGTGACGATGCTGAGTTCGCCGCCAAGGCCGCCGGTAACGTGGGCCGTTTTCGCGAAGCCGTCGATCTCATCAATAACCTCTGCCGCAACCACCCGGCGTCCGTCGATGGTGAGGCCCGCCCATTCTTTCGTGCCCTGACTGCCGCACGCCTCCAGATGGTGTCCCCGTACGTGGATCGCTTGTTCCGTTTCCAACCCGCGATTCAAGATCGCCAGAGATGTTCGATCCGTTCGATCGCAGCGGGTTCCCAACGCCAGCAAGCTCACGGCGGCACAGCGGGCAATATTCATGGAAAACAACTTTCTAATCGTACCGGCCGTATCATTTCCCTTGCTAATATAAGTAAGTCTATCTGAATGAGGGTATTTAAACGCCGTTCATGCCGAATCCGCCTATCCATGCCGTTTCTTATGGCGGCATTGGCATTTTTTTGCTCCGTTTTTCCAGCCGCCGCCCAGGATGACATCACCACGCGCAACGCAGCCAGCGGTTATGACGCCTTCATTACCGGGCCGGCTTCCAACCCGTTGAGCTTCGTGAACGGTTTGGCTTATCGAACCTTTGGTTCCCAGGCGCCTTATTTGCTGCCGGATTTCCGCCCGGCCAGTCAGCTCAACAAAGAATTGCCGCGCTGGATCTTCTTCGGAGTCGAAGAGCGATTCCGCTCGGAAGGATTCCACAACAACGCTTTCAAACTACACAGCGATGATTCCTACTTCCTGAATCGCTTCCGCCTGCGCATGACCCTCGTGCCCACTCGTTGGTTCAAGTTGGTCGCCGAAACGCAGGATGCGCGCCCTTTTCTCCAAGCGCCTCCCCATGGGCCGCCGAACGAAGTCCGCTGGGATCTAAAGCTCGCGTATGCGGAGTTTGGCGATCCGGAAACCAGCTGGATCAGTGTGCGCGTGGGGCGTCAGTTGATCAATTACAACAACACCATCATTGCGAATTCCGAGTGGCGCAACCAGGGCCGCTCGTATGATGCAGCCGTAACGAACCTTCACTATGACCGCTACCGCCTGGGCATCTTCGCGGCGTCCGCCGTAGTGCCCTTGATTGCCGGAATCAGTCATCACCAGGAGGGCAACAACATCTACGGACTCTACGGCAGCATTGACCATATCCTGCCCAATTCCACGCTGGAGCCTTTTGTGCTTTGGCGCGTGCAGCCCAGTGTTGCCGTCGAAACAACCGCCAAATTGAAAACCGGCCGGCAGGACGAAAAGGCTTATGGCATCCGCTTCAAGGGCATCACGCTCGGCACGCTCGATTACTCCTACGAAGCGATTCTAGAGCGTGGTTCCGACGGTTCGAATGAGATCCGCGCGTGGGGCGAAACCTTCGGCGCGGGCTATCGCTTCAACAACATTTTTTGGCATCCACGCTTTTTCGGGCAGTACGATTATGCCTCCGGTGACAAGAACCCGAATGACGGAGTGCACGGCGCGTTCGACACCATGTATCCCACCGCGCATGACCGCTTTGGCGTCTCCGATCAATTCGGCTGGCAGAACATTGTCGCGGGGCGCGGAGGCGTTACCATTGAGCCGCGCCGCCGCTGGACCATTACGGGGCAGTATCTCGATTTCTGGCTGGCGAGCGCCACCGACGGCCTTTATAACACCTCAGGCGGCATGATCGTTCGCGATACCACCGGAAGATCGGGTAAGCACATCGGCGAAGAGTTCGACGCCTATACTTGGTTCGAACTGAATGCTCACGTGAACTTCGGCGTGGGAGTCGCCCACCTGATGCCCGGCAATTTTATCGAAGCTACTACCAAGGGAGCGCATTTCAACTACCCCTACTTCGTCCTCAACTTCAAAGACGACGGCAAATCGAGATAAGGCCGCATTGCCTAGCTTCTGAACAAAGCTGCCCGGAAACTGGTTGGATGAACACCGTAGGCTTTGCGGAAAGCGCGTGAAAAATTACTGCGGCCTAAAAAGCCCACGCTGCGGGCGATTTGAGCGACAGGCGCGTTTGTGGTGGCAAGCAGTTCGCGCGCACGGTGTAGACGCGCCGACTTAAGCAGGCTCATCGGTGTTTGTCCCAGCACTTCGGTGAAACGCGCGGCAAAGGCAGAGCGGCTCATTCCGGCGATCGATGCCAGCGTCTCCACCGTGAACCGCTGCGATGGGCGCACCAGAATAGCCTCCAAGGCCCGCGCGAGCTGCGGGTCGGTTAAAGCCGCCATCCAAGGAATCGGGGCCACGCCTCGTGCGATCATCCGGCGCAAAAGCAGAATAAGGCACTGTTTCAGCAGTGCTTCAGTCAGCGCGCGGGTTCCTATGGCGGGTCGGGCGAATTCAGCCAGCAGGATGATGAATTGATTGCGCAACGCGTCCGGTCCATCGAAATGCTCCACAATGGGGCCGTCCAATCGAGCGAACAGGTGTGCCGTCGACGCATCCGCAACGCCCACGTCCCCGCAAGCCGTTAGTATGCCGGGCTTGCCTTCACCGGCCAGAATCGTGGGAACACTCTCTTTAAACAACGGCGCCCGCAGCCGGCGAAGCGCTAAGTTGCCTTTTGACCCGTTTATATTCGCTCCAATACTGTAAATGGTGCCCGGCGGCAGAAGCACAAAGCTGTGCTGTCGCAGCCTGATGGTGGACCCGTTCACCACAGTCATCGCCCCGCGCCCAGCCAGACAGTAGTGCAAAGTCGCAGTCGAAGAAGCGTCGAACGTCAGCTTGTATCCGGACCGGATATCGCAAGAGGTGAAGGCTCCCACGCCTACCTCCATGTTGGCCAGAAATCGCTCAATCAGATCCAACCGCGCACTCTCCTGAAGTTCGGACGAAGCGGCACCAACTCAGGACGGCTCGGCGCCAAAAGTTCTTTATCATAAATTTGTTGGGACGCGCAAAAGCATAAAGGAGTACCACCATGTACGCTCGCACATTCATTCTCATTCTCTCGCTCACTGCTCTCGGAGCTTACGGACAAAGCCAAAACGCGTTTGACGGCTTCAAGCTTGTGGACAAAACGGGTAACATCCGCAAGCCGGCTAATGTTCGAGATACCTTTCAATCGCTCGGCGCATTTATGGTGCTCGACCCCAAAGGAAATCAGATGCACCTCACCTACGCGTCCCCAGGCACGGCGGAAACCTATCGTCGGACCGGCAAGTTTGCGGACGGGACCGTCCTGGTAAAGGAAGTCTTCGGAAGCGAGCACGCGCAGATGACCACCGGAGACGCACACTGGGCTTCGGGAACCAAAGTGTGGTTCGTCCTGATCAAAGACGAAAAAGGACGCTATCCGGGCAACCCGCTCTGGGGCGATGGCTGGGGTTGGGCGCTTTTCAAGGCCGATGCACCTGACAAGCAAGTGGCGGTCGATTACAAGAAAGATTGCCTGGGCTGTCACATTCCCGCTAAGTCAACCGATTGGATCTACGTGAAGGGCTACCCGGTTCTCCATTCAAAGTAAAACGAGATTACACAATGCGCAAATATTTAGGAGTAGCGTTAACTGCAGTCGCCTTGATCGGAGTGAGCGTCGATGCCAACCCTTGCGGCATGTCGTTATGCAGGTGGAGCGCCTCGCCCAAGTCGCGATACTTCATCGCATACAAGACTGGTGCAAACGTCTCGCGCTTTACCATTTCAGTTTGTCTGGGCATCTCCACTAACGCGGGCTGCGCATAGAAGGCCGCTTCGCATCCGCTTACGCTCACCCATTTGCCGCCCGTTACTTTGGCCCCGTCAGCCTCCGCTTCCGCCAAGCTGGCCTGCATCATCTGAAACGCACGCCCATTGATTAACAGACCAACCAACTAACCCCACATATCAAGCACAACCTCGAATTGTTTTCGAATGGTCCAGGACGAATAGAACGTGTCGGCGTGTTTACGTCAGCCTCGCCGCGCTGCCTCGATGGCGGCGACGTCTATCTTCTTCATCGTCATCATCGCCTCGAAGGCACGTTTTGCCTCACCGCCACCAGCCGCAAGTGCATCGGTTAGCGCGCGCGGGGTGATCTGCCAGGAGAGGCCCCAGCGGTCCTTGCACCAACCGCACTGGCTTTCCGTGCCGCCATTGCCGACAATCGCGTTCCAGTAACGGTCCGTCTCTTCCTGATTCTCTGTCGCGATCTGGAAGGAAAACGCCTCGGTGTGCCTGAACGCAGGGCCGCCGTTGAGACCGAGACAGGGAATGCCCACGACGGTGAACTCCACCGTCAATACATCGCCCTTCTTGCCGCCCGGATAGTCACCGGGAGTCTCGTGAACAGCGGTTACTTTACTATCCGGAAAGGTGGCGGCATAGAAGCGCGCCGCCTCATGCGCCTCCTTGTCGAACCAGAGGCAGATCGTGTTCTTTGGCTTCATGTTCGTGTGCTCCTTGTGCTCGATCAGGGCGAATGCCGGGGTCTTTACGTAGGTCCCTATCAGTGACCCACCAGTTCATCTGCCGATCTGCTACAGCCGACGTCTCAAATTGGTCGCCGCGTCCTGCCCTTCTGAATCATATCGCCGGCAGTGATCGACTTTGAGATCCGAAGCTACGAGAGGCCATTGGTGTAGGGTGGTTCTGCTAGCGCGGAAGCGAAGAGCCCGCGTTTGAGAGCGCCTTTAAAGATCCCCGTGATGGTATGCCCCGCGAGGCTTCTTGCCCGCTGCTTTCCTTGCCATGTAATCCTCAAACCCTACTATCAGGAAGCCTTTGGCCCAGTTCCCGCGTCTACCCAGCAGAATCTAAGGCTTTCTTAGATCCGCTGCATTCACCCAAAAGAGTTGCATGATGGAGATCTCACGACAGTCATGAATGCTCTGCGGAATCCTGCTCCTCACAATTCCGACGATCCAGTATGGCGGTACATACCTTCTACAACTGCTGACGACGCACGATCGCACCTACGTTGACAATCCACTACGGCAAGGTATGTTTCGCGCCGGCCATGCGCATGCAGGCGTGCTGGTCATCCTTTCGCTCGTCTGCCAGTTGCTTGCGGATGCCGCATATCCCGCTCCCGGTTGGGCCTTGTGGGTCGCTCGCCTCGGAGTGCCCATAGCTGCGGTCCTCATCCCAATGGGTTTCTTCCTCAGCGTGGCTTCACCGCAAGCCACAGCACCCAATCGCTGGATCTCAGCGATATGGCTTGGCGTGGCCGGGCTTGGCTTGTCAATGCTGTCTCTAGGTGTGTTGCTGATCCGTTCGGCGCTTCGCAGAGAATCTTGACTGCGAGTACCGATAGACGCGCCAGTACTCAGCGATAACGTCTGCATCGTCGGGTACTCGGTAGTTGAGCTTGGGAAACAGCGTTTACTCCCAGTGGGATGAAAGCCTACATATCAAGCACAACCTCGAATTGTTTCCGGGTAGCGGGTGATCCCGGCACAACTTGGAAATGTGCGCAAAGATCGGTAAACACATGCGAAGGCGCGGACGGTGTCTCCGGGCCGGTAGGCGACAGCGGCTAACGGTATCGGCGGCGAAGATTGTTCCGGAGATAAGAGGGGGAGCAGGCAGGTTGATAGTCTTTTGTCGGCGCGAGGTACCGTAAGCCCGCCGAATGCTAACGTTGTCGGTACAGCAGTTCTCCCCACCTCACCAGTTGCTTGCTCGGAGATTTTCTCGAACCTTCCAGAGCCCGAATAACGGCCGGATCCGATCCAACCAATTCCAAAAAACCAAAAAACAAACGCAATGGAAGAGTTCGCTCGGCGAAACCCAGTTCAACAAGCCAAAAAAGCCGATTGGGGACGCTCCGGGTTATTTGGTCGCAACCAGACCACGTCCTGGCGCCAGCAAATCAGTTATCCAAAAAAATCGCTAGTGTTATCTATTTAGACTATTTTGGGTTTTTCTATCATTGGGAGTAAGTCCCCGCAATCTCCCCATTTCCAGTAGTTAGAGCGGAATCGATCATTGGCCAGGCAATTGCCTCAGCATATTCGTTGAATCAGCAAGAACGATTCCAAGGAGATTTCTAATTGTTGAATCAGCAAGAACGATTCCAAGGAGATTTCTAATTATGGGTGTGCAAAATGCATGGCGTTATTGCCAGAAGTGCCACGTGATGTATTTCGACGGTTACACTCCCAAAGGCACTTGTGCGGCCGGTGGCGCGCACGACGCTCAGGGCTTTATGTTCTTTCTTCCGCACGATCTTCCGTCAACCCCTACCGCCCAAGACCAGTGGCGTTACTGCGAGAAGTGTCACGCCATGTTCTTTGACGGTTACACGCCGAAAGGTTCCTGCCCTGCCGGCGGCGGACATCAGGCCCAAGGCTTCATGTTCGTGCTTCCCCACGACATCCCGGCAACAGGAACTGCCCAGGATCAATGGCGCTATTGCCAGAAGTGTCACGCTATGTTCTATGACGGATACCCACAAAAGGGCAGTTGCGCTGCCGGCGGCGGACATCAGGCCCAAGGCTTCATGTTTGTCCTTCCCCACGATATTCCTGCATCACTGGATTTCGACTTTAACCCCATTGTGTTTGGTAACGGAGTGCCCGTGGGCGGCTCATCCCGCTTGACCCTGCGCCAGGACGGCACCTATACTTTCACAGGCCACTTCCACGATTCCGGGGCAACCGAGTACAACACCTCCCTCGTTTGGGCTGTAAAGGACGCCCAGAACCAGGTCTACACTTTCAGTCATGCTGGCCATGTCTCGGGTACTTTCGAATCTGGCTCACGCGATGATAACTGGACGGTCGATTCCCAGGATGGTCGCCTCGCCGATAATTGGGCAAACCTCGGGGCAGCAGCTACGGGAAAAAGTGAAGCCAGCTCCAAGCTGGATCTGGTAAACCTAACTAACTCTCTGATTGGAACGCTAGGCACCGTTCTCGGTGTCGTCGCCATCGCCGTTTAGGCGCTGCTGTTCAAGAACCTTAGCCGGGAACATTCCAACGAACCGTGAACAGGAGTGTTCCCCACCTAAAACGGCGCAGCGTTTTCGAATTATGTCCGAGCCGTCGGCCGTCCGGACAGAATGCGGCCTTGCAGCCGATAGGTCCGCTGTGGACACCCAGTATTTACAGATCCCCCGGGTCGTGTTTGGTAAACACGGCTATCACCGAATGGCCGGTGGAAAGCGGCCGATGTCGGATCGGCGGCTTCTCAGTAGGATGAAACGCTACTTGCCAACCGCGTCGAGCATCTTATTAGGTAGGTGCTATCGAAACTCCTCCAGCTACGCCTATTCATTTTTCGATTACCCGACGACATTTACTCCCGATTGCATCGCCGCCGCAATAACTAGGCACAAGACGGCGCTTTTCCTGCCGACGAAGGCCATGCGAGGGAGGTTAGCAACTTTGCAGCACGAGATGACTGCCCGCTTTTCTGCCCTGACGTTTGTGTTGGCCCTGCCTTGTCAGGATTGGTGTTTTCGGCAGCTCGTATATCATGAACTTCATGCGAAGCATCGCCGGGTTGTTCATCGCACTATGCCTGTTTGCGCAGCCTCCAGGACGTGTCATTACGCCAAAGGCGAAAGTTGTCCTGTTCAATGGAACGAATCTGGATGGCTGGTACACGTGGCTCCA
>DASXGT010000243.1:0-60240 GCA_036488895.1 Bryobacteraceae bacterium
TTACCTGCGGTTTAAGCTATGCAAGTGACTGCCGGAGGTGATGAAGAAGTATTTACCGCGTGAGGCGGACAATCTTGGCCGAAGCCGGCTTTTTAGCCGGCTTCAACTGAACGGTAATGTAAACCAGTACAATCCACTAACTGGCAAAATCAAGCGCGATAACTTCGTGAAGAGAGACAGACGGAACATCGATTTCAATAAACCCGTTCGCTTCCCGATGAGCGACATCGCGCTTAACGACGAGCAGATGCGCCTTATGAATCCGTTTACCCGCGGGCACGCGCAGGCGCACCTGCTGCCGTCCAATCGGAATAATTTCGCGCACCGGACCTTTCATCATCATCGGATTCGTCAAATTCACCAGATGCACCGTCATGGAATCTTTCTGAGTCCAGATGGAAACATCAAGTACGCCGGCTCCCTTAACGGTAAGCGGCTGTGGCTCCTTATTCGCCCACAAGACAGAGTTGGCAATCAGCTTGCCGTGATCCACATCCAGCACCTCCCAGAAAGTGCGATCAATGTCCCAGGGGAAATACACAACGCGGCCTTCGCCGATTTCGCGCAGAAAAACACCCGCATCATGTGTTTTTGTGGGGCGGACGTATACGGATTCCATCGGCAGATCCGGATAGCTGGGAACCACCGTGAGCGGAGAAAATACTGATCCAGAGGCTTCAGAAGCCGTAACATGCACGCGATTGGCGCCGTTGATAATGCGGGTGGCATCTTCGAAACCCGCAAGCAACGGATGAAACTGGCCGGTGGCGGGATCCTTCTCAAGCGTGAGATAGGAATTCTGCATGGGCCCTTCCATCGTTCCCGTGAACGACGCGCCGAAGAGAGCGGCCAGTCCGAAATCTTTTCGTTTCACCCCCCATTCGTCATAGAGCGACGTTTCGTAACTGGCGACAATACTGCCACCGCGCTTGACAAACGCTTCCAGTTGCTCACATTGCTTCGTGGTCAAGGCGGCTATGTTCGGCAGAATCAGCGTGCGATAGGGTGCCAGGTGTTCCGCATCTAAATAGCGGTCATGCACCATCTCAAACGGAATGCGCGCTTCCACTAGCGCCTGATAGAAGCCGAGGGCGGGGTCCTCCACCTTGGCGCGCGCTCGGGGGCCGCCATAGAATGCGGCAGTCTGCTGCGAATAAACAATGGCCACGCGCGCCAGCGGATCTACGTTACGCAGATATTTCTCGTTGGCGTAGTTCCAGTTGTAGAGTTCCTCCACCACTGGCAGCCATCGCTTATCGATAGGCTTGGCGTTAAACTTTGTGAACCAGAGGCGTAGGCCTTGAGCCATGCCATCGGCCACCCACATGCGGATTTCATCGCCGTTTTGTACGGAATCTTTCCAACGGTATTGCTCTTCCAAGCCAACGCTAAAGATCCCGGCGATGGCTTTGCGGCCCATGGTGGCGCGGTATTCTTTGCCGTTCTTGCCATTTTCCCAAGGCGGGGCGAGACCACGGCGCGCCTGCCGGTCGGCAAACAGCGTCGGCGCCAGTTGGCCTACTACCGTCATGTCTAACTCACTCAGCGCGCCGCCGCCGGCATTAGCTAAGTAGCTCGCGTTCGGGTTGATGGCTTTAATGTGCGAATCCCACAGCCGCCATAATTCAAAGAGACGCTTCTCGCGCCAAACGATGTATTCGCGGCGATTCGGATTTTGCGGATCGAGCGTGCGCGGCAGATCCATATGCGAGAACGCGCGAAAATTTTCCTGGCAGTGCTCGCAGAAGCACATGCCGGAACCCGCCCAGCGATTCGTGAAGATGCCGTCCACTTTATACATGGTGACGATTTCTTCAGTCACTTTAGTCATGTAATCGAAGTTATAAGGTCCCAGCGCGCAGGTAAGCCAAAGCTCCTTGTCGGCCGGGTGCCGCGCCTTTTCGCCTTTGGCGTTCACCATGATCCAATCGGGATGCGAGTCATAAACATCCTGGTGAACGGCGTGCGGATCAGTCCGCGCCACTATATTCATGCCCAGTTCGCGGCAGCCCTTCACAAGATCGCCGAAAGTATCTTGATTGCCCAGCCACTTACTGCGGTAGTGCATGGGGATTTTCGTGGGATAGAACGCCACGCAGCCGCCCGCGCTCAAACAGGCGGCGTCGGCGTGGATGCGGCGCAGATAGTCAATCCAAAAGGACTGGCTATAGTTGCCCGGATCGTCTTCAACAAACGCGATCTGAGCCCAGCGCATGGGGCGGTCATACCAGCCGGCTTGCGGAGCCGCCGCGTGCTGACTTTGTGGTATGGCGCTGATGGGCAGCATGGCTCCGGCTGCGCTGGCTTGCAGGAACTCTCGGCGATTCATCGAATTGATCTCCACTTCTTAGAAATACAACTTCAAACCGAACTGAATTTGACGGCCGGTGGAATTGGACGAGTTTAATTTACCGAAACTCGGGTTTCCGATGGTCAGCGCCGCGCTACTGGCCGACGGAAGGAAAAAGGCCGGGGTGTTGCTGAGGTTGAAGCTTTCCGCCCGGAATTGCAAATTGAAGCGCTCCATAATCGTGAAGTTGCGGAAGACCGAGAAATCAAGGTTCTTGGTTCCGGGACCACGTGCGGCACGTCGCGCCAGATTCCCGAACAGCGTAATGGGGGTGCCGTTGACGTTCAGCACTGAGCCAGGCTGTGAAAACGCGGCCGGATTGAAATAGCCGTTGGGTCCGGCGTTCGGCAAGTACATGGAGACGCCCGTCACCGCGTTCGGAACGTTGAAAGTCGCGAACAACTGATTCGTAGCCGGAATGAGGCTGCTGCGGATATCGGTGGGGAAGCCGTCTTCAAGAGTGAGGATGCCGTTCAACTGCCAGCCGCCCAGAATGGCGCTGGCGATACCGCGTTGCGAGAGGAAACGCTTTCCAACGCCGAACGGCAGCTCATAACCGGCGCTGCTGACAAACACCTGCGGCACATCCAGCGAGGCATATGATTTTTCTTTTTGCAGGTTCCAACTATCCAGCGGATTGGTGGTCCCCCCGCTCTGGGCGAATGCGGTATTGCCGCCTGAGCCGTTGCTTTCCAAATTCTTTGACCAGGTGTAACTGGCCAGGAAGTTTAAGCCGCCGCTCATTCGCTTTTCGACGCGAAGGTTCAAAGCGTTGTAAGAGCTATTGCCAGTGGCCGAATCCATCACCACCTGGTTGCCCACATTAGGAAAAAGCCGGTTTTGCTGAAAATTGTGCCCCGCCAACGCGGTGGCAAATGGAATTTGATTCAAGTTCACGCGGCTGGTGAGGTGTGTGCCGCGCATGCCCGAATAGGCTGCTTCCAAAACCAGATTTTTGGCGGCCTGGTATTGGATGCCCATGTTCCATTGATACACCTGAGCCGGACGGCTGTTAGCGAAATCGGCTGTGCGGATCAGCAGGCCCAATGGATTAGCCGCCGTGAAGGTGCTGAGATCTGGTGACATGGGGCCAACCTGAATCGGCGTACCCAGGCTGACCGGCGGGGCGATGGTGCCTGTGGCGCTAATAGAGGGAGAAATCACGGTGGGGGCGTTCGGCGGATTGGCGCCGAAAACACTGGACGATTGATTCTGTTCGCGCGGGCCGAAGAAAACACCGGACCCTCCGCGGATGGTCCAGCGATTGGTGGGGCTATAGGCAAATCCGAGACGCGGCGCGAAATCTTTGTGGTAGCCGTTCACAATGGACCTCGAAAAACCATTTTGGCCGGGAACAGCGAATTGTCCAGTGGCGGCGTCAAAAAGAGCGCCGCGATTTCTGGCGTCCACCGGCTGGGTGTATAGCTCATAGCGGAGTCCGATGTTTACGGTTAACTTGCTACTCACTTTCCAGTCATCCTGAATGTAAGTGCCGGTATAAAGATCGCGCATACGAGCCCAATCGAGTAACTGAGTTCCAGTTAGTTGCGCTGGATCACCTAGCAAAAAGTCCGCCAGCGGAGCTCCGGAATTCGGAGAATTCGATGACGAAGTAAAGATGGAACCGAACACCGTCGCGCCGCCGCCGAAATTGACATCAAAGCGGTCACGCCGCACATCGACGCCCATTTTCAAAGAGTGCTTGCCTTTCGTCCAGGAAAGATCGTCCGCGCCTTCGAACATATTTTCGATATTCAAGTTTGGGCCGCCGGAGCCGAGAGCGTTAAACTCTTGCGAGCCGCCCGTGGACGAGCCGGAGTAGGAAAACAAAATCTGCGGAAAGGTCTGAATGGGGAACGGGTAGAGGGCGATCCCGTTCTTATTGGCGAACGCATTGCCCGCATCGGTGTCCAGTACTTCCAAGCTGCCGTTGTGACGGGTATAGCCAAAGCGCGCTTCGTTGACCAGGCTTGGGGTAAAAATGTGAACATCGTTGAGAATGGTGTTCACTGAGTTATTGATGTTATTGGTTCCTCCGCCGAGGAATCCGGCAAAGCTACCCGGATTCGTGCTGGATTGAAGACTACGCGAGACCCGCGCAAACATGGTGTTTTTATCGGAGAATTGATGGTCGATGCGGATGTCGTATTGATTGCTATTGAACGGTTGTTGTGCGGTGAACAGATAATTTGATGCCTGCGCGCCCGGTGCTCCGTAATTGGGAGCGGGCAACTGACCCAGCGTAGCCAACGCACCGGGATTTAGCAGCGAAGTCGGAATTTGATTATTGGGAAATGGACTGCTGATTACCAATCCCTTGGAATTTAAGGCGCGGCTGCGCGGATCAAAAATGGTGTAGGGGTAGCTGGCAAAATTGCCGGTGCGAAAATCGAGCGGCGGAATGTCCTCAATGGTCGAAGAAGCGGATGTTCTGCGGCGCACGCCTTCGTAATCGGCAAAGAAGAAGGTCTTATTGCGGCCGTTGTAGATTTTGGGAATAATCACCGGGCCGCCTACTGTAAAGCCAAACTGATTTTGCTTATAAGGCTGCCGGTCCTTACCGGCTGCATTTGAGAAGAAATTGTTGGCATCTAAATTTTGGTTGCGCAAAAACTCCCAGAGATCGCCATGCAGCGCGTTGGTGCCTGACTTAGTGATAGCACTAACGATGCTTCCGGCGGAACGCCCGAATTCGGCGCTGTAGTTATTCGTCTTTACCTTGAATTCCGCTACCGCATCAACTGATGGCGAGAAGTTAATACCGTTGTAGCCGATGCTGCCACCCGTCGAGATGGTGTTGTTGTCAATGCCATCCAGCAGAATATCGTTACTTTGGTAGCGGCCGCCGCCGGCGATGAAGGGCAGGTTTGAATTGATGCCCTTCACCGGAACCGAGTTGCCGGATAGAAGACCAAGCGCCCAAACGTTGCGGCCGTTTAACGGCAGGTCATTGATTTTCTTATTGTCGATCACTTGCCCCAAAGAGGACGTGGCGGTATCGACCAGCGGAGCGCCGCCCGTGACTTCCACGGATTCAGTAACTACGCCTGGTTGTAAGACGATGGGCAGGTTCAATACCTTATCCACTTCCAGCACGATGCCATTGTGAACATCGGTTTTGAATCCATCCCTGGTGACAGTGACCGAGTATTGGCCAATGTGTAGGTTCGGAACATTGAATTCGCCGCGCTCATTGGTCACGCTGTCGCGCGATTCCGAAGTGGCTTGTTGAACAATGGTGACTTTTGCGCCTTGCATAACGGCGCCGCTTGAATCGCGCACGGTGCCGGTGATGGTGCCGGTGGAAACCTGCGCCGTGGCAAGTTCAACAACCAGCAAAGCAAGGAAGAAATAACGAACAAATGCGGACATGGCAGTAGCCTTTCAGACCGGGAGGTCGATCCCTGAGTAATTAAATAGTAACGAAAAGAAAACTAACTTTTTACACGGACTTGCACGCCCGTCGTATCTTCTAAAACGCGGATGGATCCGCAGATATCTTCATCGCCATAGCCTTTGGCGATGGCGGTACGCAGCAATTGTTGCGATAGAGCCGTAAGCGGCACTGGCACATTCATTTCAGCGGCCGCGCCTACCATCAGCGCCATATCTTTTTCCAGCCACTTCACCGAAAAATTCGTGGAGAAATCACGCCGGAACACGGCCGGCGCTTTAGCCGAAACCAATCCCGACCGCGCCGCGCTGTTATTTAAAATGTCGAGCATGAGTTCGGGGTCAACGCCCGCCTTGGTGCTCAACACAAACCCTTCGTTGAAAGCTTGCAGAAGATTACCCAGAATCAGGTTCTGAGTTAGTTTCGCGCGTAAGCCCATGCCATGCTCGCCGCAATAGTAGAACGACTTCCCCATTGCTTCGAAGAACGGGCGGACCTGCTCAAAAATGTTGCGGTAGCCGCCGACCATAAAGGTGAGCGTGCCGCCTTCAGCGCCCGCCTTTGATCCGGTGCAGGGCGCATCCAAAAACTCAACCTGGTTCGTGGCCAAGGCTTTAGCAAATTGCACGCTGTCAGAAGGGGCAATGGTACTGCAATCCGCAACGACTAAGCCCGGTTTCGCGCCGGTCCGAATGCCGCTTTCACCTAGGGTGACTTCGCGCGCCATGGCCGTATCCCCCACGCAGAGAAAAACGCACTCGCTGGCGGCGGCCACTTCAGCGGGCGTCGCACAAAACTCAGCGTCATGCGTGGCGGCAAACTTCTTGGCCTTCTCCGTTCCGTGTGACCATACCGCCACCTCGTGACCCGCCTTGCGCAGATTTTGCGCCATCGGAGCGCCCATGATTCCCAAACCTAAAAAGCCAAGCTTTGCCAAAATGAATTCCCCTTCTCAAAGATTGCCGTCATCGCATATGCAGTACGTAGGCGTAAAAAAGCACTTCCACTCCGACGGCACTCGCCAGCAGAATGCTGTGCTTCAAAGTGAACCGGAATAACTGCGCCTGCTCCGGCACCGTGAGTCCCGTGGCCGCTGCCGCTACGGCTATCGTTTGCAAACTGATCATTTTGCCCATCACGCCGCCCGCTGAATTTGAGGCCGCAATTAACGACTGTCCAAATCCCAGCTTGCCCGCTGTCACCACTTGTAAACTTCCAAACAGCGCGTTAGAAGAAGTATCTGAACCCGTGAGAAATACGCCGAGCCAGCCCAGCAGCGCGCTAAAGAACGGAAACACCGCTCCGGTTGCGGCAAACGCCAAACCAAGAGTTCCGGTGGCGCCGCAGTAATTCATGACGAATGCCATGGCCAGGACCGCCGAAACAGTAACCGTGGGCAGGAAAAGTATGCGCGCCACCGAGCCCAGCAAACGCACAAAAGCCATTGGTTTCATGCCGAGAAACAAGGCCGAAAGCAGCGACGCGAGCATGCACGATGTGCCAGCCGCCGCCAGCCAGTTGAAATTGTAAACGGCTCCATAAGCGGCTGCTTTCGGAATCACCGGAGGCATGCGGTGGATTTCGTTATGCAGCCACGGCCACGGAAAAGCGACGCTCACCGTGTTCAGGATTTGCTGGACCGGCTTGTAACCCCATGCCAGAACGAACACCACCAGCAGCAGGTAAGGCATCCAAGCCACAAAAATTTCGCGCGCGCTGTAACTGAGCAACGGCGTCGCCGCGGCTGGGGGAGTGGAGGAATTGGCCCCGCTGTACTCGCGCGCCGTGACTATGCGCTTCGGGCTCCAGAAGCGCAGCAGAACAACCAGAGACACGATGGCGGAAAGCGAACTGAGAATATCAGTCAACTGCGCGCCGATGAAATTGGAAACAAAGAACTGCACGCCGGCAAAGCTGGCGCCGCAGACCAGTAGCGCGGGCCAAACCTCCTTCAGTCCGGAAGCGCCGCTAATCACCGCAATGAGATAAGCCGGGATCAAGAAAGAGATAGGCGCGCAGATTCTGCCGACATCCGCGCTCAGCTTATCCACTGGCAACGCCGTAATGGCCGCAAGCGTCACGATTGGCGTTCCGATGGCGCCGAAAGCGACCGGCGCGGTATTGGCCAGTAGGCAAATACTGGATGCGTAGTAAGCGGAAAATCCAAGCCCGGTCATCATGGCGGCGGCTACCGCAACCGGAGTTCCAAAACCAGCGCCGCCTTCGAGAAAAGCGCCGAAAGCAAATGCAACCAGCAGGATCTGCAGCCGCATATCGGTGGTGATGGATCCGATGGAGGCTTTGATGATTTCAAACTTTCCGGTTTCCACCGTAATGCGGTAAAGAAGGATGGCCGAAAAAACAATCCAGTTAATAGGGAATAGGCCGAAAGCCGCGCCGTAAGCGGCCGAGCTGAAGGTATGACGGAACGACATGCCGTAACCCGCAGTTGCCAGCAACAGCGTCGCGGCTAATCCAGCCAGCGCTGCCTCCCAAGCCGGGCGGCGCTTCACCGCCAACAGAAAGAGTAATAACAGGGTCGGAAGGGCCGCGATGAGCGACGAAAGCCCCAGGCCTTGTCCCCAGAGCAAATAAGATTGGTGCCAGGTTTCAATCATGCAAAGGCGGGGAATCCAGCCGACGGCTGGACAGGTTGAATGGTCTTACCATTTAGGCTAAAACGCAATGGTACTTTGGACCGACCAATGTGTCAAGCGGATTTTAAAGAATATGTTTTTTGGTGCGGGAGCCGGACAAAGGTAGCGGCACTGGCATAATGGTCTTACTAAAGGTTACGGAAGTCCTAAAATTAGTATGCCTGAAAGACGTAGAGTAGCAACGGCCATTGTCCCGTTAGTGCGAACGACATTAACCGCTTCTGCTTTCGAACAATTAATTTCCTACGTGGTAAACGGCGCCTGGCGGGCCGGTGATCGCATCCCGCCGGAGCGTGAGTTGTGTCAACAATTGGGGATCGCCAGAACTTCTTTGCGCGAAGCGCTGAAAGCGATGGAATTAATCGGCATGCTGGATAGCCGGGTGGGAGACGGAACATTCGTTTGCCCGCGCTCCGAATTCCTGTCGCGTCCGCTGTTGTGGGCATTCACGGGCACCGATCACGAAGAGCTGCGCGACATCATGGAAGCGCGCGAGTTTCTAGAGCGGGATCTGGCCGGGCTGGCGGCCGAGCGAGCCACCGAAGCGGAGATTGAGGCCATTGGGCAAACAATTCAGCAGATGCGCGCGTGCGTGGCCAACGGCGAATCCATTCTTGAGCTGGACTTGGCCTTCCACTTAGCCATTGCGCGGGCGGCGCATAACGAGGTTTTGCGCAATGCCGTACAGCTACTGCGGAATTTAATGAAGCAGTGGTTGATGTTGAAGCTGTTGATGCCCCAGGTTCCGGCAAAAGTGCTGAAACAGCATGAAATTATTTACAAAGCGATCAAGGAGCGTGACAGCGATGCGGCGCGCACCGCGATGTGGTCGCATTTAGAAGAAACATCTGAGCTAGTGGCCCAAGTAGTAAAAAAACGCGGGAAAAGCAGCCAGAACGGGCGCAAGTAAGCTGCTTTCAGTAAAGCCCGGCGCCGAATTAGCCGAAATGATGTTAGAGGCGCGTTTTCTTGCTGAAACTAGTTGCTCTGGCTCTTGTGCTGCTGCCGAATTTCTTCGCGCAGGATCTTCCGAAAGTCCCACCCAGTGAATGGGGCTCGAAGACGTTCGAAGTCAAATATGTAGATCCGGAGCAATTGCGCGACATCTTCTCAGGCCGCTCGTTTGTGATGGAAGCGAACCGGGATCTGATGTCCCTCACCGCGCATGGACCGCCGGCCTTTTTAAAGGAAGTGGAAGCGGCCGTTAAGCAATTTGACGTGCCCCCTCTGCCGCCGGAGAATATCCAGATCACGGTTTATCTGCTCGCCGTAGCGGCCCAAGCCCCTGCCGGCCGCGCCCTCCCAAAAGACTTCGCTGTGATCGTTAAAGACCTGGCAGCGGGAGGCTCGCAAGAGGTCCGGCTGGCTGATTCACAGATGATGCGCATACGCGCGGGCGGCCCTGGAGAAGCCATAGGCTTGGCGAGCGCGCCGGATTCCGCCAGCCTGTCGAGGATACGAATTCAATCTGCTTCCATTACCCCCGCTCCGAAAGGAGAGATGATCAGTCTTAACGGGCTGCGCGTGTGGCTGAGCGTTCCGTCCGCGGCGGACACAACCAAGCCGTCGGGAACAAATCCAGATAGAACAAATCAGGATAAGACGGACGCGGACATTTCGGTGAATATTGACGTGAATCAGAATCAGCCGGTCGTGGTCTCGAATGCTGGAACCTATAAACCGGTAGTGGTCGTGGTTCGCGCCGGCATCGCGCACTAAGTTTGTCCACTAGCCCGCGCATAAATTGATTCCAAGCGGCGGCTCTCGCTACAGTAGGTGCGAGAGGATTGAACGCTTGGCAGAACCACTTCTAATCGCCCGGGGCGCGTGTGACTTGCTGCTGTTACCGGGTTTAGTAAACCGGCACGGATTGGTGGCGGGGGCGACGGGCACGGGGAAAACGGTCACGTTACAAGTGATGGCCGAGAGTTTGAGCCGTATCGGCGTCCCGGTTTTTGCAGCGGACGTCAAAGGCGATCTTTCCGGCATCTCCAAGCCGGGAACGGAAACACCAAAGCTGAAGGCCCGCATCGAGCGGCTCAAACTGGAAGACTTCCGCTTTGAGGGTTGTCCTGTAACGTTCTGGGATGTTTTTGGGGAACAAGGGCACCCGCTGCGCGCCACGGTTTCAGAGATCGGCCCGTTGCTGTTGAGCCGCATTCTGAATCTCAATCAGACGCAATCGGCGGTAATGTCGCTGGTGTTTAAAATCGCCGATGACAACGGCCTGTTGTTGCTCGATCTGAAAGATCTGCAGGCGGTGCTGCAATTTGTTGGCAATCAAGCGAAACAGTTTCAAACCGAGTACGGCAATATCTCCGCGGCCAGCATCGGCGCCATCCAGCGCGGGCTGGTTGCCCTCGGGAACGAAGGCGGAGAGCGCTTCCTGGGTGAGCCGGCCCTGAATATCGACGACCTTCTCCAGACCGACGGCAAGGGCCATGGTGTCATTAACCTGCTTGCGGCCGACAAACTGCTGCAATCGCCGCAACTCTACGCAACATTCCTGTTGTGGCTTCTGTCCGAGCTCTTCGAGCACTTACCCGAAGTGGGCGACTTAGACAAGCCGAAGCTGGTGTTTTTCTTCGATGAAGCTCACCTGCTTTTCACGGACCAGCCGGCTGCCTTGTTGACTAAGATTGAGCAAGTTGTGCGTCTGATTCGCTCCAAGGGCGTTGGCGTTTATTTCGTCACGCAGAATCCGGTAGACGTTCCGGATACGGTGCTGGGTCAACTGGGGAATCGCGTGCAGCACGCCCTGCGCGCCTTCACGCCCCGCGATCAAAAGGCGGTGAAGGCCGCCGCCCAAACATTCCGGTCCAATCCGGAGCTGGACGTGGAAACGGCGATCACTCAGTTAGAAGTAGGCGAGGCGCTGGTGTCGTTTCTGGATGAGAAAGGCACGCCCGGCATCGTGCAGCGCGCGTCCGTCTGCCCGCCGCATTCGCAGATCGGACCCGTGAGCCCGGAGGAACGCCAAAGCCTGATGGCGAATTCGCTGGTTGCCGGTGTCTATGAGAAGGCAGTGGATCGCGAATCCGCATACGAACGGCTCAAGGAGCGATCCGAAACGTCGGCCGCAAGTAACCCTCAACCGAGCGTTCGGGCACCGGCCCAGGCGCAGGGCGGACTCCTGAGCGGCTTAAGCGGTTTACTGATGGGCAGCGTCGGCCCGCGGGGCGGCCGGCACGAAGGAATACTGGAAGCCATGGTCAAGAGCAGCGCCCGTTCCGTCGGCTCGCAACTCGGCGGACAGATCGTACGCGGCGTTTTGGGATCCATTTTAGGATCTTCGACACGCCGCCGCTAATCGAAAATTCCCCATCTCACTCGTAGCACCTATCAGCGCTATGCAACACGATCTCGCTTGGCTCCCGGTACGTTTAGGAGTTTCTTTTCCTCAGAGCTGGATAGAGCCCGAGCAGCGCGCGATAGAGGGCCCGAGGTTCTGGCTGGAAAAGCGCGTCGTGAATCCACGAAGCAGGCTTATGGCAGTCGATGTCCTCGGAATCACATTGAAGTCGCCGCCAACGATTGTCGGTACGCCGCTTTCAAACCAAATCTCCATCTGTCTTTTAAGCCGGCCCATCCACGCCTTCAGGCAAGAACGCGGAGCACCACGAGTGTCATATCGTCGTGCTGTGCGGCGCCGGCGGCGAACCCCTCCGCGGCGGCCAGGGTTCGGGTCATCACTTCAAGGGCAGGCAGTCCGTGGCAGGCTTTGGCGAACTCGATTAATCTGTCCTCGCCCCACTCTTCGTCGCCGGCGTTCATGGATTCAGAGATCCCGTCGGTGAAGAGCACGACCAGATCTCCAGATTCAAGAGGAAAAGATCCTTGTTGATAGCACTGTCGAAAAAGCCCGACTACCGGACCGCCCGTCTCCAAACGGAAGACTTGGCAGGCGGCAGCAGATTTGCGCAGGATCACTGGTGGGTTGTGACCCGCGTTGACGTAGGAAAGCCGGCGGTTTCGAGGGTCGTACTCGGCATAGAAAAGCGTGGCGTAGCGGTTGGCGGAGGACGCCTCGAAGACCAGGCTGTTGATTTGCTTCATCAGTTCCGCCAAGTCATGGCCCACTGAAGTCAGGGCACGCAGCGACGCTTCGAGGCTTGCCATCATGAGCGCAGCGCCAATGCCTTTGCCGGAAACATCTCCAATAGCGATTCCGAGTCTGCCCTCGGGCAGCTCGAGAAAATCATAATAGTCACCGCCCACCTCTCGCGCCGGCCGGCAGCGTCCAGAATAGTCCAGGTTCGGCACTGAAGGAAGGCGCTGAGGGAAGAGATGCTCCTGCACTTCCCGGGCAATTTCCAACTCGCGATTCAACCGCTCACGCTGCGCCATCTCCCGGCCAATGGCAGTGGTCAGCCGGGCAACCTCCAGCGCCAAAGTAGTCTGCGCCGACGACCTCGCGTCAAGACCCTGAAGAGCGCCCGCAATTGCGCGGCGTGTGAACTCGTCCGTTTCAATTTCCTGCCATGTAATAAGGTGCGCGGCGAGACGCTCCTTGTCTCGATGGTTCCTCAGCGCGTTAGCGACAAGTTGCCGCAGGCGGCCATCTGCCGGAGAGGAAATGCTGCCAAGAAAGTGGTCGAGCGCCGGACCAGCAGAATCGAGAAGCTGCAGAAAAACACGGCGCGCCTCACGTGGGTCCTCTACCGCGAGTTGCCGGAGCCCCGCGTAGAGAATCTCAGGCAGTTGCATAGCGCTTTGACCGTAAGTGGAACGCCTCGCGTCCACCTTCGAGCAGGTCGATGATCTGTTCGCGGCACTCATCAACCGTTCCGGACTTCTCCACGACGCCAACCCGGCCATCCGAGTTCATGACGAGTACAAGGTCCGCCTCAGCCAATACAGGAATGTTCGCGTTGTGAGTGATGAAGATCATCTGCCGGCGTCTTTTCAGCCGCTGCACGGCGTTCACCACTGTCTCAAAAATAAAGTGGTTGTCCAGATTGTCCTCTGGCTGGTCAATAATCAGAGGGCTATCCCTTCGCGCTAAAAGAATGGGTAGCAGCGCCGTGCACTTCTGACCACGGGAAAGATCGGATGCATCCTTAAAATTAGGCTGTCCCGCGGATGAAACATTTAGTTCGATGCCGATTCTATCTTCGATTGCAATCACCTCAAGAGCGAGTGGATCGATGCTCTCACGGAATGCGTCCAATATCCTGCGCGAGCGCTCCTTTCCGAAAGACGTCAACTCTTCGAAGGAGGCGCAGTCGTTGACCTGAATGAGCTGTGCGAGTTGCTCCGGTCTAAGCTGCATGAGCGCCATGATGATCTCCTCATGATTCCGGACCCTCGCGCCACGCAAAGCCTCCACAAGCATCTGCTGGTATGCCAGATGGTCGGCATTACGCATGATGCGGATGCGTACCCGCTCGCCGGCTTCGCGCTGGAGTTCAGAGGCGACCTCCTCGCGCAGGGTTGAAATTTGATCCCGCATGAGGATGTGAGTAGCTTTCAAAGATTTCCGGCGGTCCAGCAGTGTCTGCAACTCGGCGTTTAGTTCAAATCGCTGCTCCTCCAAGCCTTGAAGTTTGGCAACTTGCTGTTCAAGCGCTGCGCGTACTCGAGCTTGCTCGCTTGCCGCTTCATTGACTGCTGTTAACCTGGCCAATTCGCTGGCGTGGCGCGTGTGGGCTTGAACGATGCTTTGGCGCGCCTGGGCCACGGTATCTTGCGCTTTGCGAATCTGATCACTGATCGCCGATACATGTTTGTCAACTGTCTCCAAAGACGCCGCAAGTAGATCGTCATATCGGCGAAGCATGTCCGCATTGTCAGACCGCTCCTCACCAAGGCGCGTCTTAAACACAACCTGTGCTTCTCTTCGTAGTTGGTCGAGCGTTTGGCTTAGCGTTCTAAGATCTCGATCAGCGGTATCCAATTTCGTGGTTTCGCGCTGGTTGAGTTGCTGCTGGCGCGAAAGCCGGACAAAATCTGCGGATGGTTCACGATCGGATGGCGCAAGGGCGCTGAAGCGGGCTCGGACGTCACCGAGTTCTTCAATTTGCTCGGTCAGGTCTTGGCTTGTTCGTTGTGCCGTCCTAATACGATCCGCATTTGCATCCAGGGCACGCGCGCTCTCAGCCAGTGACAGGTGGATGGTGCGCATCTGCTCGCTACGTAATGCATCCAAGAGATTGCGGCGCGTCTGGCCAAGGACTTCGTCCGCTATTGCCTCGATTTCAGGGCTACTATAGGCATCCAGCGGCAGAAAGGTACCTCGATCAAGATCAACGGCGTCAATTGCCCTTCCGTCGGAGGTCAGAAGAACGGGCTGTTGTTTGAGCCCTCTTTTGATTATGTAGCGATTTGAGCCTTCAGCCAGGGCCGTAATCGTTACGAGTGCGCCGCCCGCAAGGTTCGCCTGCACGAGGTCAATGCAATGCTTCGGTGCGGCTGAAACGCCGCAGACCGCAAACCGTATTGCTTCGGCGAGCGTTGATTTGCCGCTGCCTCGTGCCCCGATTATGCAAGTTAGGCCTCTGGGAATGTTGACGCTCAGGCCAGGGAGAAACCCGCCGCTAATTTCGATCTTCTCAACGAGCCACATACGTCGAATCTACACCGCACGTGAAATTTGAGCGGTATGACTACCAGCACATCGAGAGTTTCTCTCAGACCCACCTTGGGAGCGAAGTTGGCAGCTTACGCTACTGTACTCCAAAAGCTACAAGAGCCGGGTGACTCACTTGTCGTCGTCATCCTCGTCGTGGAACTTCTTGGCGGCCTTGAGGAAAGGTCCGGGCATCTGGACCTTGCGCTCCCCCGGATAGGGACGCGCCCAGCCGGTAGTTGAATACCAGATGACATGGTTGAGAAAATTCGGGTCGACCGCGTCGGCCTTGTCGTATTTGTTCTTCATCACCTCGGCCGTAGCGCTCAACCAGGCTTTCTGTATCGGGGTATACGCGGTACTTTCCCTGTGTGGCAGGTCTGGGCCGCTGTCCAGCGCGATGACCGCCGGTAAATGATCGTAAGGCATCAGGTCGGGCGTATCCTGAAATGCGTCAAACATCGGCGAGGCAACCAGGTCGAACTGGGTTAAAGGCGTCATGCCGAGGATGTTCTCGATCGTGCGGTTGATGTTCTCGGCGGTGTAAGTGGTGTGAATGACCTTGCCCTGGCCAGGCGCCTGCGGAGCCGCGGTGTAGGGACTAATGACATAGACCGGCTGGCGATGTCCGTCAACGTGATCGACACCGCCCTGGCTATCATCTTCTTCGACGAAGATCGCAGACTGCGCCCAGACCTTGCTGTGGCTGATCGCATCAACCATGCGGCCTAGCGCAAGGTCGTTGTCGGCTTCATAGTTGATCGGATAGGGCTGGCCCTTTGTGGTCCCGGCGGTGTGGTCGTCCGGCAGCCAGAGAATCGTCAGGTTGGGAACTTGGTTCTCTGCATCCAGATGCTGGAAGACCGGTATCCAGTAATCCATCCGGTATTGGTCGGGGATGATGAGATTGAATGGTGGATAGTACGGGTCCAGAATTTTCGCCGCTGACGGGACTGGAGAGGCTACAGTAACCGTGCCATCCGGAACGACGCAGTTTGCCGCCGGAGCTTTGCCTTCCTTACACAGCGCGGTGCTGTAGAAATCACTCCATGTATATTTGGCGCCATTGGGCTTCTTGGCGACCTTCGCGTCGTTTCCCCACTCCCCGAACAGTCTGGCCGAAAGGCCCTTGGCTTCCGCAGCCGTCCATAGAAACCCTTTCGGTGTATTGGTCAGCGCATCATTAGCGTCGCCGCCGGGGTAAGAACGGATCCAATCCGGCGACAGAATATCGTTCGAATAGAACGAGCCCGACATGACGATCCAGGGGTGGCCGTCCGCCGACTGGCGGCTGGGGGCATAGACATTATCGAGCAGCGGGAAGCGCTTCACGAGCGCATGTTGGTTCGGCAGCGCCCGCGCGAAGACCGCAAGCGTCGGATCGCCATTTCCCCACGGCACGTCACCCAGCATCTGGTCATAGGTGCGATTCTCCTTGATGATGAGGAACACATGCTTGATGAGTGAGGGTTCGCCGATATGCCTGGGAACTGCCACGGGTTTTGCCTTGGTGTCGACATACTGCGGTCCAACCTGGATGTTCGTTGTCAGGTTCCAGTGGTTGTTATTGATCACTTGTTTCGTGTAGTTCCCAAGTCGATCTGCATTTGGCAATGGAATTAGGTTGACCACACCGGTATCCTGATGCGTGTTGAAGCCGGTGGCACCCAGCGTGGTAGCCAATACACCTTGCGCGCCCAGGCCTTTGTCGTCGGCGGCTACCAGCTGCCTCTGCGCTGCGTCATAAACGATGGAAGTCGGAAAATAGCCGGTCGGAATATAGCCGACGACCGGATTGGCATCCCGCCCGGAAAGGTTGACAACGGCGATCGCGTTGGCCTGCCCCAGGGTGACAAAGGCGCGGCTGTGATCGACTACCGCGACTCCGTTTGGTCCCGACCCGAAGGTGCCCCCTGCAATCGGTGCGCCGAGCGCGATGGTGCGGATGACCTGGTCTGTGTTGAGATCGACGACGGAAAGGCTGTCGCTATAGGCATTAGCGACGTAAAGCTCCGACCCGGAAATCGTCATACCGGCAGGATGGAGACCGACCTTGATGCTCTTTACCTCCTTGCCTGTCGCGAGGTCTACCACGGAAACCGTGCCGCTGATAGCGAAAGCTTCTTTCCGGTCGACGACGATTGGTGTGCCATCGGAATCGTTCGTGAAATCCTTACCGTCGGCTGGGCGGCCGCCTTCGTTGCTCACATAGGCATAGTGGCCCCGGATCACCACGCTGTTCGGCGCATTGCCGACGGGGATCTGGGCGGCCAGGCTTGCCGGAGAAGCGGTTAGGTCGATCACGCCTAGCGCGTTGACCACATTCAGCACGACATAGGCGCGTTTCCCGTCTTCCGAAACCGCGATGCCGCCAGGGTTGATGGATTTCGCGTTGTGATAGGTGCGGCCATCTGCCGGGGGCTGGGGCAGCGTCACGCTCTGGTCATTGGTGAGATGGCCCGTGTCCGGATTCACCTTGGCGATGACGACATGGTTGTCGTCCTGGCTGAAGAACAACCGGGTGCCGTCCGCGGAATAGGTGATGCCGGTGAAGGAGCCGGCCTTGTCGGAGGTGAAGGCCGTGCCATTGACGGCCGTGGGGATGAATCGTTGGAGGACTTGGCCAGTGGCGGTATTAAATACAATGATGGGCTGGGGCGAGCCCATGAGCAGCACCGCGCCACTTCTGGTCTTCCTGTTTGGATTAAGTGCAATGGCTTTGGCGCGCACCGGCGAGCCAAGCTCTATGATTCTTCCGGCGGGCGTCAGGGTCTGATTGTCCGACACGACGATCGAGCCATCATTTTGCGGACCGACAGTGCGATTGGGGGGATCAGCAGCATGGACAGCCGGTGGAGTTGCATTCAATACCGGGACAAGGAAGCAGGCAAGCACTGCCATGAGGTTGAACATACACATAGATAATAGATAGCGTCTAGAAATTAGCGGTAAGCCGAGACAGCGTTTATTTATCATGCACCATCGGAAGGGGGTTTGAGCGCGTTCGATGGTTACTGGCAGGTTAATTGTTATGGGGATCGACGCTCTTGAAACTACGGGTTTCATAGCGCACATTCATTTCCCTCCTCTACACGCGCGTCACTGAAATGACGGAGTTCTTAGCACAGGCCGGCGTAGCACTTACATCATGTCGCGAACGCACTACCGCAATTCCACCAAGATTGGGGTGTGATCGGACGGCTTCTCCTGCGCTCTGGGTCCTTTATCAATTTCGCATTTCTCCAATCGCTGGGCCAGCGCCGGCGATAACAAAAAATGATCAATGCGGATTCCGCGATTATGCTCGAAGGCTTTTCGAAAATAATCCCAAAAGGTAAACCGTCCGCCTTCTTCAGGGTGCAGCGATCGGAATGCATCGGTGTAGCCAAGGCCGAGCAGCGCGCGATAGACGGCGCGAGGTTCCGGCTGGAAAAGCGCGTCGTGAATCCACGAAGCAGGCTTGTGGCAGTCGATGTCTTCAGGAATCACATTGAAGTCGCCGCCTACGATTGTCGGTACGCCGCTCTCCAGCCAAATCTCCATCTGTCTTTTAAGCCGGCCCATCCACGCCAGCTTATAGATAAACTTTTCGCCGCCAACCGGGTTCCCATTGGGCAGATAGATGTTAACGATGCGGATCCCCTGCACCATTGCTTCCAAAAAGCGGGCATGGCTGTCCGCCTCGTCGCCGATGAGCGTAGTGCTGACGATTTCAATCGGGTGGCGCGAGAGGATTGCCACGCCATTGTACGTTCTTTGCGTCACTGTCGCGCTCTCGTACCCCAGTTCCTGGAAGAGAGCCGCCGGAAATTCCGTTCCTTTGAGTTCCTGCAGCAGTAAGACGTCCGGATTATGTACTGCCAGCCAGGTTTTCACCGGTTCGATGCGAGCTTTGATCGAATTTACATTCCAACTGGCGATAATCAAGCGCCCTCTGCATATTCGATAACAAAATCAATCTCCGCCGTCTTTTCCAACATCTTCGATACGGAACAATACTTGTTCTTCGAAAGTGCTACGGCATCCTCGGCCGCTTTTTGGGATACGGCCCCTTCGATGCGGTAGACCAACTTGATCCGCGTGAAGACGCGCGGCGGCTCGGCGGCTTGCTCCGCGGTAGCGGACACCGTTAGACCCTTGAGCGGTTCACGTTTTTTCTGCAAGATAGAAACAATATCGACGGAAGTACATCCACAGAGCGCCGTCAGCACAACCTCCATCGGAGACGGTCCTTCGGCGTGCGTCGCGCCGCCATCGAAGGCGAACACGTGTCCACTTTCGGAGCGGCCTTGAAACACCATGTCTTTGGTCCAAACTGTAGTGGCGATCATAGGTAACTGAAGTATCAATGTACCTTATTCAGGGATCTCCCAAGTTCGAAAGGCGTGCAGATGAAGCGCAAGATCCACGCGCTTTCCACGAAAAGTGACGCCTTCCATTTGCAGACGTAGCCGCTGTTCCGCGGCAGCTGCAAAACGAAGTTTTATTTCGCCCCCAGCCCCTACCACTCGTTGCCACGGAAGCCGATCGGGTGGGTCCCTCCTGAGAAGCCGAGCCACGGCGCGGTGATAGAGCGGATATCCTGCTGCAACGGCAACTTGCCCGTATGTCGCGACTTTGCCCTTCGGAATGGAAAGAATCACCCGGCGAACGGCCGCATCGCGAAACTCGTCCGGCCGCAAGCTGCTCTTCAGGATTCGATTCGTTACCTCCCGCAAATTTCGGAGCGAAGAATCGGGCCGCCGCATTGATAAATTATATTAAATAAATCCGTTCCTTCCGAGCGGGAGAGGTTACTAATTCACCACTACTAACTCATAGTCATTCAAGCGAGGAATGGTGAATTCCGTGTAACCACCACTTACTTTCACCGGCAACGGAGCCGGGGACCGCAGGCTTTGCGCGTGACTAAAAGTCCCCGTCAGCCGGACGTGGATGTCACTCATGGGGACTGGCGCAAAATATCCAGTCTGGGACGTTCCGGTCATATTAATGACATGCAACAGTTGGCGGCCCTCCTGCTTCATCCAGGTCATCTCCACCAATGGATGGGCGTTCGTGACCAGTTGACGGTGCGGATTCAGGCGATCCATCACGTCTTTGAATAACGCCGCATGGGCGGGTAGGCTTTCGCGATAATAGAGGCCGCCCAGGTCCCAGGGAAACCAGGCCGCTTCGCCCGCGCCGCGCTTCGTCAGAACCAAGCCGGGCTCGTCCGTATCTTTCATGTCGATATGGACAAATTCGGGCGGGCCTATTAGCGAAGGCGGAATCAACGTTAGCAAAGATCTGCCTTCTGGCTTGACTTCCGTGAAGGGGCCGTTGAGCAGCAAGAGATCGGTATCCTTCAACGAAGGCAGTTGGGCATGATCGCGCACTCGGAAATAACCCTTGACGTCTTTTGTGGTGCGCACCACGGAGGCGACAGGGAAATCAGGAGGCTGCGGGCTGGCAATCAACACGTGGCCGCCGCCCTCCACATATTGCTCCAATTCCTTCGGCGCCCAGTCGCTAGCGATGACTAAGTCAAATTTCCGTTTGCCCAGCCAATCCATGTTGTCGGAAACAGCGAAGGGAATATGCTCCTCGCTGAGCAAGCGGAAAAGCCCGCGGTAAGAATTCGTGCTGTAAGTGCGGCCGGTTTTCGAAGGCGCGCCCAGCAGCAGCACCCGTGCGGCGCTTTGCTCCGCGGCGTAATATTTTTCATGCGCGGCGACCCAGCGAAAGATGGGTTTGGCCGTTTCTAACGCTTGGCGGTCTTGCAGATCCAAGGTGCCGTTGACTTCAAACGTCAGCGCGCCACCGTTAGCAATGTTTTCCCACATCCGCAAAGCAATCTCCTCGCGCGGTACGGTAGCAAAGCGCCACCAGTAATCGACGAACTGCATATTCAGGTTGACCGCCGCCTTATTGGGCTCGCTGTTGCGGGCGCGGTTGACATTGTCGCTGGCCGAGTAAGGCCAGAGCGGCAGGGGGCGGGCGACGGCAGTATTCGATTCAGACATGATGCCGTCCGTGGATTCCTGAATGTAGTTAAAGTAGCCGGCTTTGGGGCGCTTGCTGTGAATGAGTTCGCCAATGGCTGCGGCCACTTCGCGCGAGGAGATGAACATGAAGCGGCGGTAATCGTCATCCGGCTTATCAGGGAGGTCGCGATGATACATGGCGCGATATTTCCGCTTGCACGAATCGCAGTGGCAGAGGCCTATGTCTCTGCCGCTGTAGTCTCGCGATTGGTTGCCAAAAGCATTGAAGAAGAGCCCATCTACATCATATTTTTCCAGGCCCTCGGCTAAAATCTTCATAGCCTGCTCGCGGTAATAGCCGCCGTTGATGCAGACAATATAGAGGCCGTTGTAGAGAACCGGCTGCCCGTCGGCTTGACGGAAGAACCATTCTGGATGCGCGTCAAAGACGGCCTTGCTGGTTTTGCTGAAATCGTAGCGCCCCACTACGCGAATGCCGCGAGCGTGAGCTTTCTGCAGGACGGAGCCGAACAGATCGGCGCCGGGTGGGAGATTGGGGCTGGGGTAATGGAAGCCGGCATTCGTGGGGTAATAGGATACGATGCCACCCATGCCCATTAATAGGACGTTCGCCCGCATATCAGCTAGTTGTGACACGAGCCGGTCAGGGTTGAGCGTGGCATCAGTCTGGCGCAGATTGGTTTGGACCCAACGGGCAGGTTCGGTCATCCACCAGCCCGCTTGAGACGTGGGTTGCGGCAAGTGTTGCGGGACGGTCTGCGCATAGGTCAAACTGCCGGCAAGCGCGGCCAGCAGCGTTAGTTGTTTCCAGATCGCCAAACTTTCAGATCTCCTTACGATGCGGAAGGTGCTGACAGAATGGTATATTGGTCTGACCAGCTTGTCAAGAGTTCGACAAGGAAGAAGTTTTCATCTTATGGCAAAGCGCCTATTTAGCTACGTCCATTGTCGCCATTCTCCGGTAAAACCCAATTAAATCCATATTTACCGGCCTCAAGCCCAACTGCCGAAGCATATGGGTGATCTGGCCGCGGTGGTGCGTGCCATGGTTAACCACATGCAGCACCATCTGCCACAGCGGACTTACGATAGGTACGCCCGCCAGCGTCTTGTAGGACAGTTCGCGGCGCCAATCATCCTCCGTCAGCCCTTCTCCCCAGGCCAGCATTTTGGCGAGCATCTCATTCCAGGCGGTTTGGAGTTCGTAGGTGCAGCCCGGCGCTTCATAGGCTTCCAGCGGCCCAGTAGGCACTCCGTTCAAGCGGTCATACCAGATGCAGTCAGCCCGGTAGAGATGAACCAGCGTGTTGTAGATGCAGGAGAACGATCCGCCGAGATCTTTTACCAGTTGCTCGGACGCGAGAGGTACCGTTTCCTCCAGAACCTGGCCGGTGGCCCATTGATTGAACCGAAGATGTGTAACGGATACAGTACCGAGCATATTTCAAACTAACATTTGCCCTATTTCGCTACCTCGACGATTCACCGGTCAGGCATTCGTTCCGCCATCGACGGTGAGATTCGCCCCGGTGATGTAGGAAGACTGGGGACCGGCGACGAACGCCACTAGCGCGGCCACCTCGTCCACATGTCCGAAACGGTTGAGCGCGGTGTTGGCTTTTTGGGGGGTGGCCCAATCGCCCGCAGCGGGATTCAAATCCGTGTCGATCGGACCCGGTTGGATGTTGTTGACCGTAATGCCGCGGCGGCCGACCTCTCTGGACAAGCCCTGCGTAAACATCTTCACGGCTCCCTTGGTTGCTGAGTAGGCGACAAGCCCGGGCGTCATCATGCGCTCGCCGACGCAGGAACCGATCATGATGATGCGACCGCCATTATTCATGTGCTTTAAAGCCGCCTGTGTGGTGACCATAATGGCGCGAAAGTTGAGGTTAATCATATGATCCATTTCCTCCAGAGTGGTCTCCTCAAACGCCTTCGGAATGGCTGTGCCGGCGTTGTTCACCAGCACGTCAAGACCGCCAAATGTGGCGACGGTCTTTTCGACCGCAGCTTTGACGGCCTGGGCATCGGCAGCGTCCGCTTGAATTGCGATGGCCTTTCCGCCAGCTTCCTCAATGGCTTTCACGACCGATCCGGCCGCATCCGCTCCCTTTGAGTATGTGATGGCTACGGTCAGTCCGTCAGCGGCCAGTCTTTTCGCGATGGCGGCGCCAATGCCGCGTGAAGCGCCGGTAACGAGTGCTACTTTCCTGGTTGAATCAGGCATCTGATCTCCTTTGAAGCTCGGGAGCGATTCAGCGCTCCACTGATTTATTCCGCTGCCAGTTTCCAGCAACTTCTAGCCTATTATCCGATGCGGCATCCTGCAAGGAGAATTACGCATTCCAAATGGGAATGCATTCGTGCAGCGTTAGCGAGGGTCTATCCCGAAGGTGCCACTCTACACCCGCAAGGCGCCGCGCGAAACCCGGCGGAATACCTTACTCAGTCCGTAGCGCGACCGCTGGATCGATACGCATGGCACGGCGGCCAGGCAATATGCAGGCTATAAGAGCAGTTGCCAATAGGAGCGCGGCGACCGTGACATAGGTGAAAACGTCAAAGGGCTTGATGCCGAACAGTAGCGTCTCAAGATAGCGCGACAACCACCATGCCCCGAGTGCGCCGAGCAGCATGCCGGCAAGAGCCGGCCGCATACCTTGGCTGAGAACTATACCGAGAATGTTGGTACGGCTGGCGCCCAACGCGACGCGCAGGCCGATCTCGGCAGTGCGACGGTTCATGGTGTAAGCAAGGACGCCATAGATCCCGGTAGTGGCCAGGAGCAGTGCAAGACCGCCGAACACCGTTAGGAGAATGACGTTGAACCGCTGAGGCGAGAGAGAACGGTGGACTACTTCTTCGAACGAGCGAACGTCAGCCACTGGAAGATTGGAGTCGAGCTTGGCGACGATGGCGCGCACCGTGGGCGCGACGGCGAGCGGGTTGCCACGCGTGTGTAGAACGAACTCCGAAACGACGGCGTGCCGGCTGTATGGGAGATAGACAGTGAGAGTGGGGCCGGACGCAGGACCGCGTTCACGGCTGTCCGCCACTATGCCGATCACTTCTGCCTCCAGGTTGCCGTTGTCCCAAAGAGCGACATGTTTGCCGACGGCGTCTTCATTGGCAAAGAGCAATTTGGCCAGACGTTGACTGATCACGACACGGCGGGCCGGGGCGGGTTGGCCGCGCTCATCCGTGATTGGCTTATCGTGTTCATCGAAAGCTCTACCACGAAGCAGCGGCAGGCCGAGCGCCTGGAAGTAGCCGGGCGAAACGATGCGCCATCCGGCCCAAGGTGGTGGCCCTGGATGGCCACTATTGTTCGCCGGAACAGCAGTTATGCCCATGCCCGTATCTGTTCCCTCTACCGGCAGGCTGCTGACAGCCCCGGCTGCCATCGCCTGTGGAATATCAGCAAGACGCTGGAAGAAGCGGTCCAAGAACTGCTTGCCGGTTCCGTTTTGAGAATACGACTGGGGCATACTGACTGAGAAAGTCAGGCGGCTTTCGGTTTGGAAGCCGCGGTTGACGTTCATGAGTTCGGTAAAGCTGCGGATGAGCAGACCAGCACCTACCAGCAGGAGAAAGGAAATTGCAACCTCGGCGGTTACCAATAGTGCTCGCAAACGGCCTTGTTCGCGGCTGCCGGTTTGGTGATCGCCCTCGCGCATAGCATTCCCTGTGCAACTCGCGGGAGTTTGCAATGCAGGCGCGAGTCCGGAGAGCACACCGGTCAGAAGGGCAATCAAGACGCTGAATCCGAGTACCCATGGATTGACGCTGGCGTCGGCCAAACGGGGAATTCCTTTAACCTCCATTGTCTGGAGCCCTCGCAGCGTGCCGTAAGCCAACGCCAAGCCAAGTGACGTGCCAAAAAGGCTGAGGAGAAGCGATTCCATCATCACGAAGCGAATCAAGCGTGCGCGTCCTGCACCGAGAGCGATGCGAACGGCTATCTCTCGCTGTCGAGTAGCGCCGCGCGCCAGCAACAGATTGGCGACGTTCATGCAGGCAATGAGGAGCAGAAAACTGACGGCGCCCACAAGAACCCAGAGCGCTCGGCGCGTCTTGTCGCCGGCGATCCAACTGCTCGCGGGTAACAAAGAAAATCCGACGCCTTTGTCTGTCCCAGGATAGTCTTTGTCAAGCCTGGCGGCGAGCCGTTTCAAGTCCACTTGAGCGGCTTCGAGAGACACACCGGGCGCGAGCCGACCGATCACGGAGAATTCCCAACTCGAGCGGTCGGCATTTGCGCGGTAACCGAACGGCTGATAGACCTGATCGTTAATCCAAGGCTCGCCGGGTGGGAGGATACCCACGACGATGCAGGCTCGATCGTTCAGGCGCAGCATTTTGCCAATGATGTGAGGATCAGCGCCAAATCGGCTTCGCCAAAATTTATTGCCGAGAATCACGACGCGGTTGTTAAAGCCATTTCGATCATCGGTGTCGGAAAAGTCTCGACCCAACACGGGAGATACACCGAGCGTACGAAAGAAACCCGCAGTGACTGATCGGTCGGTGACCTTCTCCGCCGGGCCGTCGGCCGTAAGGTTGGCCTCGTCGTAGTGGAACGCCGCGACTTCTGTAAACGAATGGTTCTGCGCCCGGACATCCCAGAAATTGGCCTCGCTAAAGGCCGCTTTATCAATGCCAAGGCTCAGGCGCGACTCGTGCAGCTCAACCAGGTGGCCGGGGTCGCGAAAGGGCAGAGGCTGAACAAGGGCTGCATAGAAGATGCTGAAGATGACGGTGCTGGCGCCGATGCCTAGAGCGAGCATCGCAGTGCAAAGAATGCTCAGATCTTTGTTGCGGCTCAGGCCGCGCAAGGATTGGCGCAATTCTGAGAAGAATGTCTCAATGGCGACGCCGAGGCGAACGTCGCGAACGTTTTCCTTGATTTGCTCCAAGCCTTCCATTTCGAGTCGAGCGGCGCGTAGCGCTGTGCTTGGATCGATTCCGGCGCGCGACTTCTCGTCAGTGAGCATCGCTTGGTAGGAATGGAGTTCCCGGGTGAGATCGTCCTCAACACTTTGTTTGCGCGTCAGGTTTCGCCATAGCGTCTTCAGCCTGTGCCACATATGATTGCTCGCTCCTTCTGTTAGGACATTTCGAGTGCGCTTGCCATCGCGGCTGAGATGCGCGCCCATTGATCGGTCTCTTGTCTGAGCTGGCGAGTTCCAGCCTTGGTGAGCCGGTAAAACTTGGCTCGGCGGGTGTTCTCCGATTCGCCCCAACTGGAACTCAGCCAGCCTGCCTCCTCCATGCGATGCAGTGCTGGAAAAAGCGATCCGGGCTTGACCTGGAAAGTGTTGCCAGTCACTTGGGCGATACGCCGGGAAACGCCGAGTCCGTGGAGCGGTTCGAGCGCAAGGACTTTCAGGATGAGCACGTCAAGCGTGCCCTGCAAAAGTGCGGTACCTGCCGATGGGGGCTTCTTCATATAGACATTCTGTTTGTATTGACATTCTATATGAAGAGTCGGGGAGTGTCTAGTGTGTTTTTTGGGTGGCTTGATTTTGCCGAGTTCCCACTTTGCTAGGTAGAAACCGGGCATCCGCTCGGATTCTTCTGTCGCCGCCCGGTGGTGAGGAAGTTTGTAATCGTGTCTGGGGTATCCCCCCAGCCGTTCTGAGACACTTCTAGAGTGTTCACTTCCGGGAAAGCATTGTCCCGCAACCGGACCGTCGGCAAAGTTGGGAACCAGCCGGCATGAGTCATCTCGTTCAATTACCAATGGTTTGCCTTGCGTCCGCAACGGCCATCAGGTTGCCCCGGACAGCGGGTAGTCGTGATCAGATTCAGCTTCTGCTGACGGACCGCTGGCCAAGCCGGCGAGAGGAGACAAAGTGAGCACCCCCACTGCCAACCAATCACAAGACAAAGCGGCAATCACCAGCGCGCTTAGTTATGCAGGCGGGTTATTGGGCGACCTAAGGGTTGCGCTCCGCTCGCTGTCGCGGATCCCTTCGTTGTGGGCCGCCATCGCCCTCACCCTTGCGCTGGGCATTGGCATGAACACCGCCATTTTCAGCGTTGTGCGTGGCGTGCTGTTGCGTCCGCTCATGAACCGCGATGAAGACCGCCTGATTTACGTCCAGCAAAGCGCACCCGGCCTGCAAGTGAGCAACGCCACGTTCTCAATTCCTGAGGTCAGTGACATAAGCGCCCACTTGAAGACCATCAGCAAACTCGGCACGTTTTCCACCGTGGACTTTTCCGCGGATGGATTCGGCGCGGCACGTGAAATCCACGCGGGAGTGGTCGACGGCGCTTATTTCGACGTAATGGGGCTGAAGCCCGTATTGGGCCGCCTGCTGGAGGCCCGCGATGATGGACCGAGCGCTGCCGGCGCAGTAGTGCTGACCTACAAATTCTGGGCCACCGTGCTGCATTCCGATCCCAAGGTGATCGGAAAGGCCATACGTCTGGGTAGCATGATGGAAATCCGTTCAGCCACCATCGTTGGAGTTCTCGAGCCGTCCATACCGTATCCGGCGGAGACACAGCTGATCGCCAACATAGTCACCAGCCCGCACCACCTTTCAGCCACGATGGTGCAGGGCCGCGAGCATCGCATGACCGACATATTCGGCCGCTTGGCGCCTGGAGTGAGCATGAACTCCGCGCGTGCAGAGCTTCGTGGCGTGTACGCAACAATGACGGCCGCTCATCCTGAGGTTTACAAGCCTCAGTATCACTACCAGATCGATGCCCGGCTCTTGCGAGACCAGATCAACTCAGGAGCGAGCACGGTCCTGTGGCTGTTGTTTGCTGCCTCGGGCCTGCTTTTCGTCATTGCCTGCTCGAACGTCGCCAACCTGATACTCGCTCGGACGGTTCGTCGCGAATCGGAGCTCGCGGTTCGAGCCGCGCTTGGAGCAAGCGTCGCCGCCATTCGCAGGTCGCTGCTGGCCGAAAGCCTGATTCTATGTGGCAGCGGCGGCCTCGCCGGCGTACTCGTGGCCATTCCCATGGTGACCGTACTGGCGCGCTACGCGCTGCGATTCTCCGTAAGGGCGGCCGATCTGACTGTCGATTTCGGCTTGCTTTGGGTGGGTTTGGGTTTGGCGTTGGCAGCCGCGGTGTTTCTCGCCTTCGCTCCCCGCCTGCCTTCCGACGGTAGCTCGCGCGGACTTGCGCTGACCAGCGGCGGCGGCCGGGTCACCGGCAGCAGCCGTCGCCGCATTCGCATTTTCACCGTTGTCCAGATCGCCGCGTCGTTCTTATTGCTGGCCGGTGCGGGTGTGTTGCTTACCACGTTGCGCTCCATGCAAACCGCACAGCCGGGATTTGAAACCGGGCACGTCCTGATTGCCAATCTGCCTTTGATTTCCGATGGCCGAACGCCGCAACAGGTGGAGCAGTTCTACCAGGAAGCCCAGCGTAGGGTAAGTACGCTGCCTGGAGTGGATAGCGCTTCGACCGCCATGTGGGCCCCGTGGCTCGACCGGCGTTATCTGAGCTTCACTTTACAATTCGCAGTCGAGGGTCGAAAAGGGCAAAGTGGCACCGACGACCTGCGTGCCCGATTCCGGTTCGTTTCGCCGGGCTACTTCGCCACTCTCGGTATTCCACTGATCGAGGGACGCGACTTCACAGCAGCCGATCGGAACGAATCCGAACTTGTGGTCGTCGTGGGTAAGACCGTCGCGCAGCAATTGTTCCCCGGCCAAGACGCAATAAACCGGCACATTATGTGGACGGATCCTCTGGTTAAGGTTGCGGGCATCAGCCCTAAGGCCCGCCGGATCATCGGCGTCTTGGCTGACGTGGACGACGCCAACATTCTCCCCCAGCGCAATTTGACCATTTATCAGCCGTTCGCGCAGGGGCCCGTGTACGGAGCGTCCCTGCTGGTGCGCGCGAGCAAAGATCCTACCGCCCTGATCCCATCAATCACGAAAACGATCCGCGCCATCGCCGCGACTCAACCCGTGGAGCACGCCAGTACTCTAGAAGATGTCCGCACCGAAGTCTTGGCGAACAACCGCGTGAATGCCATCGTATTTGGAGGGTTCGCCGCTCTCGCGTTAGCGATCTCGGCGGTCGGAATTGCGGGCGTGCTGGCATTCTCGGTGAGCTGGCGCAGACGCGAGTTCGCAATCCGGCTCGCAGTGGGCGCCCAGCCGCTCCGGATTCTCGCTAACGTTCTGTTCGAAGGAGCAACCACGGCTGCGATCGGCATCGCATCGGGCGGTTTGCTGGGTTGGGGGTTGTCACGCTTGGCCGGCAATTACATTACGGAACTTCAGCTTCCTGGCCCGGTTCCCTTGATCGGATCCGCGGCAGTCGTCGTTGTCTCGGCCGTCTTGGCCTCCTTAGTACCCGCCGCGCGTGCCGCGCGAGTCGACGCGATGCAAGCGCTTCGCGCTGAATGAGAAAGCCGCCAAACGGCGAGGCGCATTACGACTGGTCAGCGGCAAAGCTGGGAGACTGTACGTTTTGAACTCCTATTCGAAGGTGTAATCTCCTCGGCCCAAGCCTTATTGGGACGCGGAATGCGCTACTCGCGCCTGTGACGGCAGCGGCGATGAAGTAAGCGGTAGGCCGGCAAACTCCGCAGAGTGGATTACTCTAACGCTGCGCCGTAACCCGCGACTAATGAGTCCCAACCCCGGTTTGCGCACCATGCCGCCGACTTGATTCAATCCCTCCCCAGGTCGCTTCTAGGTCAGGTAGACCGGCAGCATCGAATCGTGCATAGCAGTACCTGTCTGCGGATTTGCCACCAGGGAGCATGTTCGCCCTCCGCTGTATCCCTTCAAAAGTAAAACCAAGTCTCTCAGCAATGCGGCGGCTCGGTTCATTTCCGCTCGAGTGAGTGAGACCGACCCGCTGCATTCCAAGCGCACCGAAAGCGTAGCGCAGCATCGCATTCGCTGTCTCCGTCGCTAGTCCTTGACATTGAGCGCTTTTGCGGACCCAATACCCCGTGTCGCATTGGCGAGCTTTCCAGTCGATATCGTGGAATCCACACCAGACCACGGCCTTGCCCGTGTGTGTTTCGATTCCAATCAACTCGATGGTCTCCCGCAGTAGGAAGCTGGCCATAACCTGCCGATTGCGAATTTCCATCAACTCGGCCGTGAACGCTTCTCTATTTTCTGCCCATCGCATCCAACGGTTCAATTCTTCCCAAGTTTCGGCAACTGCGGCCGATGTAGTGGCGCCATCACCAACCTGTTTCGACCGAATCGTCAAGCGCGGGGTGAGTATCGGCATCGGTACTTCGATCAGAACTTGATTAGTGCTTGCCACGATCATCAATAATAGCGAGGCATAAACGCCAGATCCGCGATGGTTCGGGCGGCATTCGGGCCGTCTTTCCCCGGACATTGGCCGCGCGCATTGCGAGGTCTATGCCGTCGGGTTCCCGGTCCGGCAACCCCATCGACCGCATCAACGCCGCCAGGGAGTTCGCGGCATGGGAGCGCAAGGGCGGAGCCGACCGGCCCTACTAGGAAATGAATGAACACCAACTGCGGAGATCGGCAAAGGGGGGCGAGTCTCCCTAGGAATGAGCTGGTTGACCGATCATGTCCTAACGTTCTGATCGATCAGATAGTAACTGCGGAAGACCCCCTGTTAGCGTCTAGCTTTTCCAAACCAGCGCGGCGTTGTGCGCCGGTACTCGCGATAGGCCTCGCCGAACCTGGCTTCTAATCCTCGTTCTTCGCGTGGGACCACTAGAGGACCAAGCACCGGAGCCAGCGTTGTCATGGCCAGCAGCGCGAAGCTTCCATAGAACGCCATCCAGCCTAACCAGATCATTGCTTCGGCCATGTAAATCGGATTGCAACTGTAACGATAAGGGCCGTTCGTCAACAGGTATGACGGAGTTGGATAATGTCTAGTCTTTTCGAGTTGCCAGCCGCTCGGCGCTGCGGCACAATGTTCGCGCATGCACCGGTATTCGATGTAAAATCCAGCCACGACTGAAACAAGACCTACGACATTCCACGCGCCGGGCCGACCCGACGCCCAACCATGCCGTGCCCCCAGCAGCGACAAAGCCCAAGGTAGAAGCCCAAACACAACCGTGAATCCAACCACGTGAAAGGCGATTCCCAACCACAGAGGCAAGTGCCGGCCTGTATACCAGTTCATAGTCTTTCTTTCTTCTACACGCGGTAAATGGGCGGCGCTTGCGCCGAGGTGCTAACCATATCGGAAAATCCGGAACGTTCTCTTCCGAGGCCTCTCGCCCTAATAAGGCTTGTCAGAGGAGTACTTATCGGTACATCAGCCAATCTCCCTGAACGAGTACTGCGCTTCAGAGAGAACCGGCGGACGAGATAGAGTTAATTGTCCACAGCAGTAAAGATTTGCTGGACTTGTCTGATTTGAACGCTTCTTGACAAGTTCGCGCCCGCGGCGGGTCCGGCGGTATAAGTCCTTTACGTTTTTCTACTCGTATTTCCAATCGGGATCATGTGGGTGCTTCAGATCCCACAGCGGACGGCTGCTCCGAACTACGGGTAGTTTTTCGAAGTTGTACTCAGGAGGCGGCGAACTGGTTGCCCATTCGAGAGTCCAGGCATCCCATGGATCGTCCGGAGCAGCTACGCCCTTCCTCGTCGAGTGGACCATATTCCAAACAAAGATCAGCAGTCCTAGAGCCTGAAAAAACACGCCTATAGTTGCAAGCTGATTCCAGATATCCCAACCCCGGTCCGGTGCATACGTGTAAATGCGCCGCGGCATTCCGAGGAATCCTGCGAAATGCAGCGGAATAAATGTCAGGTTCGCTCCTATCGTGAAGACCCAGAAGTGAGCTTTCCCAAGCTTCTCGTCATACACTTTGCCGATCATCTTGGGAAACCAGTAATAGAGTCCCGCAAAAACTCCAAACACCAACCCGAGCAGCAATGTGAAATGGAAGTGCGCCACGACAAAGTAGGAATCGTGCAATTGCCAATCGAACGGCGCCACTCCCAGCATAATTCCCGTCAGCCCGGCAAGCAGGAACTGCAGCAGAAAAGCACAACAGAACAACATCGGCGTGTCCATGCGAAGTTGTCCGCCATACATCGTCGCCGTCCAGTTGAAAATCTTGATCCCTGTGGGAACGCCGATGAGCAGGCTTGATGCTGTGAAGAACGTATTCGACCAGGACGACAGGCCAACCGCAAACATGTGATGCGCCCAAACCCCCATGCTGATGAAGCCGATTGCCACCACCGCGCCAACCATGGCCGACCGGCCGAATAGCGGCTTCCTGGAGAAGACTGGAATGACCTCCGAGAGATTCGCAAACGGGATGAAAATCAGAATGTACACTTCAGGATGCCCGAAAATCCAGAAGATGTGCTGCCAGAGGATAGCCGATCCGCCGCTTTGCGTGTCGAAAAAGTTGGCATGCAAGTGCCGGTCTAGTTCCAGCATGATCTGCCCCGCGGATAGCGGTGGCATGGCAATTATGATCAACCAGGCATCGACCAGCATCACCCAAACAAACATAGGCATTCTGCTGAGCGTCATGCCCGGGCATCTCAAGGAAACCACAGTTGCGACCACGTTGATTGCACTTGCGATACTGCCGACACTAGAAACCAGGACGCCGAGCGCCCAGTAGTCGGTCGAGGAACCGCGCGAGAACGCTTTCTCGGTTAGCGGAGCATAGGCGAACCAGCCTACGTCCGGAGCCGAGCCATGACCTGACAAGCCGCCCCCGCCAACATAGCTGTAATAAAGAAGCAAACCGCCAAACAGGAAAATCCAGAACCCGAACGCATTTAGGCGCGGGAATGCCATATCGCGGGCTCCGATCATGAGCGGTATAAGGTAGTTCGAAAAACCCGCAACCATCGGCATTCCGAATAGAAACATCATCGTCGTGCCATGCATGGTGAACAAGCGGTTGAATGTGTCTGGCCCGACTACATGACTGTGCGGCAAAAACAGCTGCAGCCGCATCACCAATGCCATGATGCCGGCCACGAAAAAGAACATCATCGCCGTGACGATATACATCAGACCCAACCGCTTGTGGTCTACTGTTGCCACCCATGAGTAAAGCGTCTCTGAGAGAGAAAACTCCTGCGCACCGGCTCCGGGGTGGTCAAGCGGATAATCTGCAGTTGCCACAACTGTACTCCACTACTTCAACGATTGTAGGCATGAAACCATCTGGTTAGTTTCGTGCTTAATCTCCGGAACCAAGTTCAAATCTGGTTTGCGAGTTAAGGGACGCTAGCTGCCTCGTTGCCCCGGTCAACCCTCATCGCGCAGCACTGTCATTGGATCAACGCGGGCGGCCCGGCTGGCTGGAATCCAGGCTGCCAGTATGCCGATCAAAGTCATCAGGACACAGGCAACGGCGAGTGCCGCAGGGTCCAGCGCGGACACCTGGAACAAGAGACTCTTCAGGACTCTTGTCAGGGCAACAGCTCCAGCCAGTCCGGCGGCAAGTCCGACGAGGATCATCGAGAAAGCGCCGCGCAAAATGTGCGCCAGCACGTCGCCCGAACGAGCGCCCACCGCCATGCGGATGCCGATCTCGCGGCGTTGCTGCGTCACCGCATGTGTGAGAACGCCGTAAAGCCCAAGCGCGGCCAGCAGAGCCGCAACGCCGGCGAAGGCGCCGATCACCCAAGTGGGCTGCCTCGCCCACAGCAGGCTCTGTTCCTTGACCTGCTCCATCGTCATCACGTCTCCCAGCGGGAGGTTGGGATCAATCTGCCGGATTGCGTCCCGAATCCCAGGCATAGCCGCCGCGGGACTAATCCGTGTACGAACGACCACCTTAATATTTTGCTGCGGAGTCTGGGCCAAGGGTATATAAGCTACCAGTTCTGGCTGCCTGTTCAATCCGGCTGTGCGTTCGCTGCGAATCACCCCTACAATTTGCACGTTCACCAGGGACTCCGGGATGGGTCCGTAGCCGGGCAACCAGATGCGAACGGTTCTTCCCACGGGACTTGCAATTCCAAATGCTTTCGACAATTTAGCGGCCACCTCCTGATTAATGACCACAACTGGCGGATGGCCCGCGCGATCCCGGCTTTCAATACCGCGCCCACTCTCTACCGGAATCTGTAGCGCACGGAAATACCCCGGATCGACCATCTTGACTCGGACAAGGAGCGGCCGCCACGCGCCCGGCAAGCTCAGATATTCACCCCATTGCACACCTTGCAGAGGCAAGCCCTGCGAGATGGAGGCCTGTTCCACTCCGGGCGCCGTCTGGAGCCGTTGAATCACGTCTTCATAGAATCCGGCGGCCCTTTCCGGAGTCGGGTATTGGGCCGACGGAAGATCGGCGGACATCGTAATGACGCGGTCGATTCGGACCCCGGCACTGACCTGCTGAAGTTTTGACAGGCTCTTGAACAGAAGCGCCGCGCCGCAGATCAGCACGATGGAAGCCGCGACTTCACCGATGACGATGGTCCGGCGCACCGCCGCGCTCGAACCGGATGATCCGCGAGCCGCCTCATTCAGTGCGTTGGACAGTTTGCCGAAAGAAGTCCGCAGGGAAGGCAGCAGACCCGTGAGTATTAGAACAGCCATCACCGCTGCCGCCGCGAACCCGAGGACGCGCAGATCCATAGTCAGATCTGCTGTGAACGGAAGCGATGCGGCCACCAACGGCTTCGCAATATGAAGAAGCGATGCGCCCAAAGCTACAC
This sequence comes from Bryobacteraceae bacterium, assembly GCA_036488895.1. Lineage (GTDB taxonomy): Bacteria > Acidobacteriota > Terriglobia > Bryobacterales > Bryobacteraceae > Bog-105. The sequence continues at coordinate 34,600 of DASXGT010000243.1, forward strand.
CCGTCACGCCTCCCAGCAGGCACAAGATCAGACTCTCGGTGAGCAACTGCACAATCAAGCGGCTGCGGCTGGCTCCTAGAGCGGCCCTCAGCGCCATCTCTTTTCGCCGGGTTGTTCCTTTCGCCAGCGCCAGATTCGCTACGTTCGCGCAGGCGATGAGCAACACCATCACAACCGCTCCAAACGCCAGGTAGATGGAACGGCGCAGCGTATCTCCAACCAGAAGCTGTGCGAAGGGATCCACTGCAAAGCCCCACTCCTTCGGGATGAGCCCGCCGAGCCTGGCCCGCAACACGGTCATCCTGGCTCGTGCCTGCTCCAGGCTCACCCCGGCGCGCAGCCGCCCGATAGGTCCCAGCCAATGCTGACGGCGATTCATCTGATCCCGCACGAAGATCAGCGGCTTCCAGAACACAGCTTCGCGGCGATCAAAACTGCCCGCCGGCAGAACTCCGATGACCCTGTGCGGCTCACCGTCGAGCACCAAATAGCGAGTGAGAATGCCGGGATCGCCCGCGAAGTGCGTTTGCCAGTACGCGTGGCTCAGAACCACCACGGGTGCTGCTCCGGGTTGATCTTCTCCCTGGGTGAAGCTGCGTCCAATCTGAGGCGTCACACCGAATACCTGAAAGTAATCGGCCGAAACTAGCTTGCCCGGCACCCGCAACGGAGTGCCGTCAGTCATCACCGCGGCTTTGGTATCGTTCTCCACCGACAACGCCTCGAAGAGATCGCTCTGCCGCTTCCAGTCCAGGAAGGTAAGCGTAGTCGTGCCATTGTGTCCCTCGGGAGTGGATTCCCACACCCTGACCATGCGCTCGGGCTCGGGAAACGGCAGCGGCTTTAACAGCACCGCGTCAACGATGCTGAACATGGCTGAGTTGGCGCCGATGCCAAGCGCCAGCAATCCAATGGCTACAGCGGTGAATCCTGGATCTCGCGCCAGCGAGCCCATCCCATACCGAAAGTCTCTCAGCAGATTCTCGATCCACCGGACGCTGCGGTGATCGCGGTGATCTTCCTTCATCTGTTCGATTCCTCCAAAATCTCGCTGGGCCGCTTGATGCGCCTCTTCCGGTGTCAGACCGGCTGCCCTGGCATCAAGCTCTGCCAGTTCCAGGTGAGCAAGGATCTCATCGTCCACCTCCTGGTCGAGCTTCCTTCTCCGGAACAAAGCCACCAGACGGGCTACGTCGGCGCGCAACTTCATGACTCAGCCACCAGGAACCGGGCCACCAGGGCAGTCGCCCTTTCCCAGTTCGCAACTTCGATGCTGAGTTGCTTCAATCCTGCCTTGGTCAGCGAATAAAACTTCACCTTGCGTTTCGTCTCAGATATTCCCCATTCGGTGCGAATCCAGCCTTGTTGTTCCAGACGCATGAGAGCGGGATAAATCGACCCCTGGTTCAAGCGCATCAGGTTGTCGGCGACTTGTTCGATTCTTCGGGCAATGCGGTAGCCGTGCATCGGCCCCAGCGTATCTAGTGTTTTCAGGATCAAGAGATCCAGCGTTCCGTAAGGTACGTCGGTTTTTTCTTCAGACATGTTGGCTGCCAACATCTTTATACTACAGGAGCCTACCGGTAACCTGTCAACATCTATAAGCACGCGCAATCGGTGTCTAGGGCGCCATTATCCGGAAAATACCTCGCTCCTGAATTCCAGTCACAAATCAGAACTAACACATTCTAAAGCACTTAACTGCAAATCGCTTTTTTGCCTCTGCTATCCTGAAATAGAAACGCCGCAATGCCTGCCATGGCATCCGCGGCGTTTTCTATTTCCACCGCACAAAGGAGCAACAAAATGTCAACCGCAAACCAAATCGCAGCTAACCAAGCCAACGCGCAGCTTTCCACCGGCCCCAAAACCGAAACCGGAAAAGCCGCCTCGTCGCAAAACAGCTGGAAGCACGGCCTCTTCGGCGTCTTCCGCGTCCTGAACACCGAAAGCCAGATGGCCTACCAAGACCTCCTGCAATCGCTCCAAACCGAATACAACCCGGCCACGCCCACCGAAGCCATCCTGGTGGAGCGCATGGCGCAACACCACTGGCTGCGTAACCGCGCGCTCCATTACCAAAACCACTACCTCGAATCCGGTGATGAGAGCAGCGCTAAGCAACTCAGTCTCTTCATGCGCTACGAAACCATGCACGAACGGGCTTTCCACAAGTGCCTCAATGACCTGCTAAAGCTAAGAGCCGAAAAGCAAAAGCAGGAAATTGGCTTCGCTTCGCACACCCGCAAACAGGAGTTGCACCGCAGCGAGGTCCGTTCTCGCGAAGCCCGTGCCGATTACCACCAAACTCGCGTCTCGCTCGTCGAACACGACCTGTACCGCCAGCAAAAGCGCGAAAACAAGGAGCTCGAAGCGCAAAAAGCCGCCTAAATCGCCTCGAATTCGACTCCGCCCTTCAAGTCAACACCCGCAGTGTCTCTTCTCCAGCAACCTAAGCCGTTATCTTGAATAGGTAGCCTTATGAACTTACCCATTACCGCCGAGCAGCAGCGTCTCGCTGAAGCGGAATCCCGCGTGAAACATTGGAAGCGCTGGGGGCCTTATCTCTCTGAACGCGCCTGGGGCACAGTCCGCGAAGATTACAGCGCCAACGGAACCGCCTGGGATTACTTCCCGCATGACCTCGCCCGCTCCCGCTGCTATCGTTGGTCCGAAGACGGCATCCTCGGCATCTGCGACAACCATCAATCCATCTGCTTCGCGCTCGCCATGTGGAACGGCCAGGATTCCATCCTCAAAGAACGTCTCTTCGGCGTTAATGGCCACGAAGGCAACCACGGCGAAGATGTCAAAGAGATTTACTACTATCTCGACGCCACGCCCACTAACTCCTATCTCAAAGGTCTCTACAAATACCCGCACGCCGCTTACCCATATGACCAGTTGGTGGCCGAGAGTAAACGCCGCACCCGTCTCGACCCCGAATATGAAATCGAAGACACCGGCATCTTCGCCGAGCGCCGCTATTTTGACGTCTTTGCCGAATACGCCAAGAATGACGTCGATGACATCCTCATCCGCCTCACCGTCGCCAATCGCGGACCGGACGCCGCCGAGCTCACCCTGCTCCCCACCTTCTGGTTCCGCAATACCTGGGATTGGGGCGAACCCGATGATCCGCCCATCAAACCCAGGCTCCGCCGCGCCTCACCCAACTGCATTCAGGCCGATCATCCCCCTCTGGGAACTTTTCTGCTGTCCTTCGATGACGCCGCCGAAGTTCTATTCACTGAAAACGAAACCAACACTGAGCGCATCTTCGGCTGGCGCGGAGCCAATCCGTATGCCAAAGATGCCTTTCATGACTACCTCATCCACGGCGAGAAAAACGCCGTCAACCCAGCGAACGTAGGTACAAAGTCTTGCGTCGTCTACCGCCTGAAACTCGCCGCCGGAGCCGAAACCGTCCTCCATCTGCGCCTGTCGCGCATGGGTTCTCCTGTTCTTTCCGCCGCGCAAGTTGACACTATTTTTCAGCAGCGCATGCAGGAAGCCGATGACTTCTACGCTCATCTGGCCGACAACCTTGATCCGCAATGCTGCCGCGTCCAGCGCCAGGCTTTCGCCGGTATGTTTTGGAACAAGCAGTATTTTCACTTTGTCGTGGAGGAATGGCTGCAAGGCGATCCCACCATGCCCGCCCCGCCTCCTGAACGCGGGTATGGCCGCAATGCCAACTGGCGTCATCTCTTTAATGAAGACGTTATCTCTATGCCTGATAAGTGGGAATACCCTTGGTATGCCTCCTGGGACCTCGCCTTCCACACTCTCGCCATCGCTCCCGCCGATCCCGATTTCTCCAAAAGTCAGATTCTCTTATTCCTGCGCGAATGGTACATGCACCCTAACGGGCAAATCCCGGCTTATGAATGGGCCTTTGGCGACGTCAATCCGCCGGTCCACGCCTGGGCCGCTTATCGTGTCTTCCAAATCGATCGCCGCATCAAGGGCCAAGCCGATTTCGAATTCCTCCAGCGCGTCTTTCATAAGCTCCTCTTGAACTTCACCTGGTGGGTCAATCGCAAAGACTCCGAAGGCGCCAATATCTTCGAAGGCGGCTTCCTCGGCCTCGATAACGTCGGCATCTTCGACCGCAGTGCGCCCATGCCCCCCAATTGGACGCTGGAGCAATCCGACGGCACCAGTTGGATGGCCATGTATTGCCTAAACATGCTCAAAATTGCGCTGGAGCTCTCCGAATACAGCGATGTCTATGAGGATTCCGCCAGCAAATTTTTCGAGCATTTCCTCTATATTGCCGACGCCATCAATCACTACGAAGGCACCGGCCTTTGGGATGAAGTGGACGGCTTTTATTATGACCGTCTCCGCATCGGTAATGATCAAATCCCCCTCCGCATACGCTCGGTCGTCGGCTTAGTGCCGCTCTTTGCTATCGATACGCTCGAAGCAAAACTCATTGACGATCACCCCGGCTTTAAAAAGCGCATGCAGTGGTTCATCGACAACCGCAAAGATCTCACCGAAGGCCTGGCCCCGCTCATGGAAGGCGGCGTGGCGCAACGGCGTCTCCTTTCCATCGTCAGCCGGCCGCGTCTTGAGCGCATGTTCCGCCGCTTGTTTGATGAAGCCGAATTTCTTTCGCAGTATGGGGTCCGCTCCCTCTCGCGTTTTCATAAGGATCATCCCTATGAGCTCCGCCTCGACAACACCCCGTTTCGCATCGATTACGAGCCGGCCGAATCGAATGTCGGCACTTTCGGCGGCAATTCCAATTGGCGCGGTCCTATTTGGTATCCCATGAACTTTTTGATTGTGGAAGCCTTACAGCGGCTCCACTATTACTACGGCGAATCCCTGACCGTGGAATTTCCCACCGGTTCGCGCATCCGCATCCCCTTGGCTGAAGCCGCCCAGCGCTTATCCATGCGCCTCGCCCAAATCTTCTTGCCGGACTCCAGCGGCAACCGTGCTGTATACGGTGATAACAAGATGTTCCAGGAAGACCCGTATTTCCGCGAATATTCGCTCTTCTACGAATACTTCAACGGAGAGACCGGCAAAGGTCTCGGCGCCAGCCATCAAACCGGTTGGACCGGACTCGTCGCCAAGCTCCTCCAACAATGCGGCGGCGCAAATCACGCTGACCTGGAGCCCTGCTTCCAACCCTCCGAAACCGCCGCCACGTAACGTAAAAAAGTCACTTGCGTGGATACGATACTTTGGGAGCCGTGACCATGAGAGAACGGTTCTTCCAGCAGTAAACTAAAGCAATGATTCGTCTAAGCGTAAACGGAAAATCTCACGATTATCCAGGCGATCCGGAAATGCCGCTCCTCTGGTATCTCCGCGACGTTCTCGAACTAACCGGCTCCAAATTCGGCTGCGGCATGGGCCTGTGCGGCGCCTGCACCGTTCACGTAAATGGCGAAGCAACCCGAAGCTGTCTGGCCCCCATGCAAACCTTGGCCGGCAAAGAAATCGTCACCATCGAAGGTCTCAGCCCGCACGGTGACCACCCGCTCCAAACAGCCTGGGAAAAACACAACGTCCCCCAATGCGGCTACTGTCAAAGCGGGCAAATCATGCAAGCGGCCGCGCTGCTCAAAGCCAAACCGAAACCGGCCGACCGTGACATCGACGACGCCATGCAAGGCAACATCTGCCGCTGCGGAACCTATCAACGCATTCGCGCCGCCATCAAGACTGCGGCCGGTATCGAGGTGAAAGCATGAGCACCCGAATCGAACTTGCCTCTCGCCGTGATTTTCTCGGCGGCCTCTTCTCGGCAGGCGCGCTGATCTTCGCCGCCGGAACCATGCCTGAGCTGGTTGACGCGGCAACTGAAGTTTCCAAAACCACCTGGAACCCCAACCTCTTTATAGGTCTGAACTCTGACGGCTCGGTTATCATCGTGGCTCACCGCTCCGAAATGGGCACCGGCATCCGCACCTCGCTCCCCATGGTCGTGGCCGACGAAATGGAAGCCGATTGGGGCCGCGTTCGCATTGAGCAAGCCCTCGGCAATAAAAAATACGGCGATCAGAATACCGACGGCTCCTGTTCTATCCGCGACTTTTACGACATCATGCGCGAAACCGGAGCTACCGCGCGCATCATGCTCCAACGTGCCGCCGCCGCGCAGTGGAACGTGCCCGTCTCTGAATGCAAGGCTTCAGTGCATCAGGTCGTTCATACGCCCAGTGGCAAGAAATTAGGCTACGGCGAATTAGCCTCCGCCGCTGCCAAGCAGCCTCTTCCCAAAAAGGAAGAGATCGTCCTCAAACCCGCCTCGGAATTCCGTTACATCGGCAAGGGCGTTCCCAGCTTTGACTTGAAAGACATGTGCACGGGGAAGGGAATCTACGGTTTCGATGCGCAAGTCCCCGGCATGGTCTACGCCTCCATTGAGCGCGCGCCCGTGCTCGGCGGCAAGTTGAAAAGCGTCGATGATAGCGCCGCTCTCAAAGTGATGGGTGTAAAACAAACCGTAGTCCTGGAGAGCGCCAAACCGCCATACGGTTTCCAAGCCCTGGGCGGCGTGGCTGTCATTGCCGATAACACCTGGGCCGCCTCGCAAGGCCGCAAGAAGCTCAAGATCGAATGGGAGTCCGGGCCGCATGCGGTTTTTGCGACGGAAACTTACAAAGCCGCGCTGATCGAAACCGCCAATAAGCCGCAGCGTGTTGTGCGCAGCTTGGGCGATGTCGATGCCGGCTTCGGCTCCGCGGCCAAACTCGTCGAGGCCAACTATTACACTCCGCTGCTCGCGCACGCTCCCATGGAACCGCCGGCCGCCGTCGCGGATTTCCGCGACGGCAAAGTGGAGATCTGGACGGCCACGCAAAATCCGCAAGCGGTGCTGACCACTGTCGCCGCGGCTCTCAGCATTAAGCCCGAAGATGTTATCTGTCACGTCACGCTGCTAGGCGGCGGCTTTGGGCGCAAGTCCAAGCCGGACTACGTTGCGGAAGCCGCCATTCTCTCGAAGAAGCTAGGCAAGCCGGTCAAAATCTCCTGGACGCGCGAAGAAGATATCCACTTCGATTATTTCCACGCCACCTCGGCCATGTATTTCAAAGCCGGTCTCGATGCTTCTGGCAAACCGCAGTCGTGGTTGCAGCGCACCGTCTATCCGCCCATCGGTTCCATCTTTGATGAGAAGGAACAATACGGCACTGGCGAATTGTCTCTCGGCTTCTTAGACATGCCGTTTGACGTGCCGAACATTCGTGCCGAAAACGGACCGGCTGAAGCGCATCTGCGCATCGGTTGGCTGCGCTCGGTGGCGAACATCTATCACGCCTTCGGCATCCAGTCTTTCATGGACGAACTTGCGCACGCCGCCGGAAAAGATCCCATCGAATACTGGCTAGCCGCCTTGGGTGAACCGCGCAGCCTCGACTTAGGAAAACAGAATGCCAAGTACGGAAACTACGGCAAGCCGCTCACCGCATACCCGCTCGATACCGGCCGTCTGCGCCGGGTAGTGGAAGTAGTCGCCGAGCAATCCGGCTGGGCCAATAAGAAGCCCGGCAACGGCCGTGCGTGGGGCTTTGCTGCTCATCGCAGCTTTTTAACCTATGTCGCCGCAGTGGTGGAAGTGGAAGTCGATAAGACTGGGAAGGTGCGCATCCCGCGCGTCGATCTAGCCGTCGATTGCGGCAGCGTCATCAACCCTGATCGTGTGAAGTCACAGTTCGAAGGCGCCGCCGTTTTCGGTACCAGCGTAGCCATGCTGGGCGAAATCACTGCCGCCGACGGACGCGTGAAGCAGGGTAATTTCGACACCTACCCCGTCGCGCGCATCAACGAATCGCCCTACGAAACGCACATTCACCTGGTGCCGTCCGAAAGCCTACCCACCGGAGCCGGCGAACCCGGAGTGCCGCCCATGGCCCCAGCCATCGCCAATGCCATCTTCGCCGCCACCGGCAAACGCATCCGCGAACTACCCATCCGCAAAACCAAACTGGTCTGAGCTTTTTACGAATCCCGCTCGGTAACCAAACCAACCACCGCCAGCAGAGCCCGTTGCGCCGGGCTCTCTGGAAAACTCGAAATCAGCGCGCGCGACTTCTCCGTGAACGCGTGCGCTCGCTCATAAGCACGCGCAATCGACTGGTGCCGCTTCAAGATATGCAGAATATGCATGAACGGCACATTGTCATAACTGCCGTCGCTAATCACTGTTTCCACTGCCTTCAACTCATCCGCGTTTGCGGTTTCGAGCGCATAGATCAAAGGCAGTGTCACTTTGCCTTCTCGCAAATCATTGCCGGCGGGCTTCCCCAGAATCTTCTCGGTTGACGTGAAATCCAGAATGTCGTCCACCAACTGAAACGCCATCCCCAGGTTCCACGCAAAGTCCTCCAACCGCGTCTCCACGCCTTCGTCGACATTCGCCGCAATGCCGCCCAGCCGGGCACAAGCGGAAAACAAGCTGGCCGTCTTGCGATCCACCAGTTCCATGTAATCGGCTTCGGTAATATCCGCGCGATGCAGCCGGTCCAGCTGAATCAGCTCGCCTTCCACCATCATCTGGGTCAGCGAAATCAGCACATCCAGCATGTGGAAGTTGCGTTCCCGCAGCGCCAGCTGAAACGCCTGCATGTAAAGCCAATCGCCCGCCAACACCGAAACATGGTTTCCCCAAACTACATTCGTGGAAGGTCGCCCGCGCCGCGTCCGCGCCAGGTCAATTACATCGTCATGCACCAGCGTGGCCGTGTGGATCATCTCCACCACCGCCGCTAAACGTTTGGCGCAAACCGTGGGTTCGCCGAACAGCCGGTTGCACAGCAGCAGCAACACGGGCCGCAAACGCTTACCGCCGCCCGCCTGTAAATATTGGTTGATCGTAGTGATGGCTTCTACTGAAGCTATCGATTCGACGCCGATCTCCCGCTCAACCTCTTGTAGATCGGAATGAACAAGATCGAACGCCTCACGCGCGCTAAGCGACTGCCTGATCTTGTTAAACATGGGAAGCATTCAGTTTAGCTGGCCAATCTGGAACAGCCGCTCAAAATTCCGGGTCGTCTGAGCCGCCAACTCTTCCACATCCACGCCCCGCGCCTTCGCAACCGCCCGGGCCGTGTGCGCCACGTAAGCTGGTTCGTTGCGTTTGCCGCGATAAGGCACCGGCGCAAGATAAGGCGCATCGGTTTCGAGCAGCAACCGGTCAACCGGCACAATCGCCGCCGCTTCTCGCGCTTCCACTGATTTGGGAAACGTCGCCACGCCGCCGAACGCCAGATGGAATCCAAGCTCCAGGCACTCGCGCGCCATCTCCGTATCCCCCGCAAAGCAGTGCATCAGGCATGGCAAACCCGCCGGAGCCCAATGCGTTCGCAATACCTCCATCGTGTCGGCCCATGCGTCCCGTGTGTGAATGATGATTGGCATCCCCGCCGCTTTTGCGATCTCAAGTTGACGCAGCAACACCGGAAGCTGCGTTTCCTTCGGCACACCCCAGTGATAATCCAGCCCGATCTCGCCTAGCGCTTTGACCTTTGGATGCTCTAATAGACGCTCCAGATCCCGGAATGTGTCCTGGTTTAGTTTAGGCGCATCATTTGGATGCACGCCCACCGTCGCATAGATGAATGGATAGGCATCAGCCAAGCGAACCGCCGCTTCCAGATCGGGCGGCCCATCGCCAGTGCCGATCGCCAGCATGTACTTGACCCCTGCCGCGCGTGCTCGCTCGATAGCGGCTTCACGATCCGTATCGAACTGCGCATCATCCAGATGGCAATGCGAATCTGTCAGTTCCACTACTTGAGTCGCGCTCCGACCGGAACGTCCTCATGAAAGCCGGTCAGCACGGGCGCTCCGCCTTCCAGGCTTGCCGCTACAATCATGCCTTGCGAAGTAAGCCCGCGTAGCTTGCGCGGTTGCAGGTTCGCCACAATCACTACCTTGCGCCCCACCAGTTGTTCCGGTTTGTACGCCAGCGCGAGGCCCGCCACAATAGTGCGCGGCTCTGCTTCGCCGATGTCCACTTTCAAGTGCAGCAGCTTATCCGCGCCCTTTACTGCTTCGGCCGATTTTACTTCGCCCACCCGCAGGTCTACTTTTGAGAAGTCGTCTATCGAAATGTACTCGGTGGCAGGTGCACCCGCCGGTTCCGGCGCGGCCTTTCCCATCAGTACGGCTTGCCGCAGCTTCTCAACTTCTTCCAGTTCTTGCATCTTTTGAACAGTCGGCTGTACATCCAGGCGCGGAAACACTCCGCTGATCTCGCCGATCCGCTGCCCGGCGTGCAATTCGCCCCACGCCAGCGACCCAACCGTCAAGTCCGCAATCGGCACAATAAAGCCAAGCTGCTTCCAAATAGCTTGCGTCGTGTGCGGCAGCACCGGAGACGCCAGTCCGCAAATCACCCGCAGCGCTTCCGCGCAGGTATATAGCGTTTGGTCCAGCTTGGCGCTCTGCGCCGGATCTTTCGCCAGCTTCCAAGGCGCGCGCTCCACGATGAACTTATCCACCGCTGCAATTACGGTCCAAATCTGTTCCAGCGCGCGGGAGAACTCGAACGCGTCGTAAGCCGCCAGAGCCGCCTCCGTCGCATTGGTTGTAATCTCGATGATGGCTGCGTCTCCAGCGCCGCCTGGAATCACGCCGTTGCGGTACTGCTGAATCATGTTCAGCGTGCGGCTGGCCAAATTGCCCAGTCCGTTCGCCAGGTCGGAATTGTAGCGCCCCACCAGCGCGTCGAAGCTGAAGCTGCCGTCTTGCCCGAAGACAATCTCGCGCAGCAGGAAATAGCGCAGTGCATCCACGCCCATTGTCTCGGCAATCGGCGTGGGCCGCACGATATTGCCGCGCGACTTGCTCATTTTGTCGTTCTCAAACAACAGCCAGCCGTGCGCAAACACGCGCTTTGGCAGCGGCCATCCCGCCGCCATCAGGAATGCCGGCCAAAACACGGTGTGGAACCGCAGAATCTCTTTGCCGATTAAATGCAGGTCCGCCGGCCAGCGGTCTTCGCCTTCCACCGCGCTGTAGTACGTCATCAGCGCGTCGAACCACACGTAGAACACATGCGCTGGATCGCTCTCAACCGTGACGCCCCACTTGATGCTCGTGCGCGTGATGGAAAGATCCACCAGCCCTTCTTTCACGAACGCCAGAATCTCATTCCGCCGAATCTCCGGCAGCATGAATTCCGGGTTGGCGTCGTAGAACTCCAGCAACCGCTCCGTGAATGCCGACAGCTTAAAGAAGTAGTTCTCTTCGGTGACCTCTTCATACGGCTTGCCCGTTTCGGGATCGATATCGCCCGGCTTGGCATCGTTCACAAACGATTCGCTGATCACGGCATACAGCCCCGTGTATGTGCCTTTGTAGATGTAGCCGTTCGCCTTGCAATCCTCAAACAACTGGTTCACCAGCTTAGCGTGATTCGGTGCTGTCGTGCGTTGAAACCGGTCGATCTTAAGGTCAAGCTTGTTCCAGACCGTTTTAAACTCATTCGAAATGAGGTCTACGAACTCTTCCGGCGATTTCCCCTGCGCTTGCGCGGCGCGCTCCACTTTGGTGCCGTGCTCATCCGTGCCGCTGGTCAGCACCACGTCGAACCCCTGCATCCGCTTTACGCGCGCAATAGTTTCAGCCGCGATGGTCGTGTACGCGTGGCCAATGTGCGGCGCCGCATTCACATAGTAAATGGGTGTCGTAAGGTAGTACTTATTCATTTATGTCCAATGAGGAATGCTTGATTGGCTTCTGCAATCACCGTGCGCAGCGGCACATGCTTATCGGCAGCGGCTTTGCGGCAGTCTTCATACTCGGGCGTAAAGCCGCCATTGTCGTTGTACTTCACGCGCACCTTACCGAATGACGTTTCTACTTCCACTACATGCCGCGCCAGCACTCGGCGCTCGGCTTGCAGTATCCGCAGTCCCAACGTACTCGTCTCTGCGAACAGGATCGCAGTCAGCGCTTCCGCCAGGTCCGGTGTTGCAATAACCGAGATGACCGTGGCCGGCCGGTTCTTCTTCATGAACACTGGGGTTAAGGTCACATCCAGCGCCCCGGCTTCCAGCAGCCGTTCCATCGCATAGCCCAACACCTGCGGCGTCGAATCATCGATGTTCGCTTCCAGGATCGTCACGCTGGTCGATTCCGTCGCGCTAGTCCGTTCACCGATCAGCACGCGCAGAACGTTCGCTTGCCCCGCGAATTCCTTATTGCCCGCGCCAAAGCCTTGCCCCGTCAGCTTGATTGCGGGTAATGGCCCGAAGCTTTTCGCCAGCGTCGCCATCAGGGCCGCGCCGGTCGGAGTAGTCAATTCGGTGACTGGACCAGCAGCGTAAATCGGATACTCTTTCAGCAGTTCGGCAGTGGCGGGAGCGGGCACCGGCAGCGTGCCGTGCTCCGTCTCGACCGTTCCGCTACCCACGTTAATGCGCGAGCAATGCACTTCCTCCACACCCAGCGAATCCAGCGCCACGCAGGCGCCCACAATGTCGCAGATGGAATCCACCGCGCCTACTTCATGGAAGTGAACCTTTTCAATGGCGATGTCGTGCGATTTCGCTTCTGCTTCCCCCAGCTTCCGAAAGACCGCTATGGCGTTTTCGCGCGCCTTCTCGGACAAGTCGCCGCCCGCAATGATCTTCTCGACATGCGGTAAATGCCGATGCTTCTTCTGTTCCGTGTAATCAACGTGGAATTTTGAGGCGGCAATGCCCTTGCGCTTGGTCTTTTCCAGGCGAAAGGAAGCATCCAAATTGAGGCTGCGTAGCGCGGATTCGAGTACGGTCCAAGACGCTCCCGCGTCAAGCAGTGCGCCCACCGTCATATCGCCGCTGATACCGGAAAAAGCGTCGAAGTAGCAGATTGTCATGCGGAACTTTTAGTGTACCGAGCACAGGCGTTCGCGAGCGCGAGTAACTTCCTCCAGCGCTTCCTCTACACTCGCCGAGATCGCTGTCAAGTGGCCCATTTTGCGTCCCGGCCGGGCGGCCAGCTTGCCGTAGAGGTGCAATTTGACGTGTGGACTCGCCATCGCCGCTGCCCACTTCGGCTCGCCGCCATTCCAGATGTCACCCAGCAGGTTGGCCATTGCCGCCGGAGCAAACTGCGTCGGCGCGCCCAGCGGCAATCCGCATACCGCACGTAATTGCTGTTCAAATTGGCTGGTCAGGTTGGCGTCAAACGTGAAATGCCCAGAGTTATGCGGACGCGGCGCCAGCTCATTAATCAGCAGCCGCCCGTCTTTGCCAACGAAGAACTCGACGCAAAGCACTCCGATCACTTCCAGCTTGGTCAGTACTTCCCGCGCAATCTCCACCGCCTGCTTAGTAACTACGTCCGGCACCCGCGCGGGCGACACGGAAAGATTCAGAATGCCGTTCTGATGCTGGTTTTCGATCGCGCCGTAATGGATGAACTCGCCGTTCATCCCGCGCGCCGCCACCACGGAGATCTCGCGGTCAAAATCGACAAAAGCTTCCAGCACCGATTCGCTCTCCTCTACCGCCTTCCAAGCCGCGTCCAGTTGCTCGGTATGCGTAATCCGGAACTGCCCTTTGCCGTCGTAGCCAAAGCCGGCCGTCTTCAAAATGGCCGGCAAACCGATCTCACTTGCCGCCTTCTGTAGGTCCTCGCGGCTCGCCACGCGTTGAAACGGCGTCAACGGCAACCCTGCCTTTGCTAAGAAGGTTTTTTCCCGCAACCGATGCTGCGTCGTGTGCAGAACATGTCCCGCCGGACGCACCGGCGCGCAACGCTCAGCCGCCGCGGCTGTCTCGGCAGGCACGTTCTCAAATTCGAACGTCACCACGGAAACCCCGCTGGCAAACCGCTCGACGGCATCCAAATCGTCATACGCGGCGTTTATTTCCAGATCCGCCACCTGACCGGTCGGCGTGTCTTCGTCGGGCGAAAAGGTGTGAACGCGGTAGCCCATACGCCGCGCCGCGATAGCAAACATGCGCCCAAGTTGGCCGCTCCCCAAAACGCCAATCACGCTGCCCGGAAGAATGCGGCCTTTCAAAGGATGCGATCCTTCATTACCGACTCGGTTTGCTGCTCGCGCCAAGCCATCAGACGCGCCCGTATCTCCGGGTATTTGTTCCCCAGGATGCTAGCGGCGAGTAAAGCGGCGTTGGTTGCGCCGGCGTTTCCTATGGCGAGCGTGCCCACCGGAATACCCGGAGGCATCTGCACAATCGACAGCAGCGAGTCCACTCCGTTCAAAATGCTGCTCTTAATCGGAACGCCCAGCACGGGCAAACAAGTGTGAGCAGCCACCATACCCGGCAAATGCGCGGCGCCCCCGGCGGCGGCGATGATCACTTCCAAGCCCCGGTCCGCGGCGCTTTTGGCGTATTCAGCCATCCAATCGGGCGTCCGGTGCGCGGAAACCACCCTGCATTCGTGCGCGATTCCGAGCGCCGTCAGCGTCTCGCTGGTGCGCTGCATCGTGTCCCAATCGGACTTGCTGCCCATAATCACGCCGGCCAGCGGCTGCGTATCCATCAAAAATCATTAGACCAAAACGTAGTGCGGCCAAATTATTGAAAGAATGCGGAACCGTAATAATTCTTGTCAAACAAGAAGGAGTACACTAGGAGTGTTCAAATTCCAATGGCCTACTAGGGCCGCCCTGCGTTTTAAGCCACCCATAGTGAAAGACTACCTAGAGCTCACCAAACCCAGAATCACGTGGCTCATCGTGATGAGCACCGCTATTGGGTACTATTTCGGGCATTCCGGCCATTGGTCGTTGCTGGAAGTCCTGAATACGATGTTCGGCACGGCGTTGATGGCGTCTGGTACCGCGGCATTAAATCAATGGTATGAGCGAGATGCCGACAAGCACATGCGCCGCACCCAGAATCGCCCGCTACCTTCGGGCCGTTTGGATGCGACGAAAGCGCTATGGTTTGGAATCGGCTTATCGGTATTGGGTGTTTTAGAACTTGGTTTGGGCGTCAACTGGCTAGCGGCGCTTCTGGGCTTCACCACATTGGCCATGTACCTCTTTCTATACACGCCGCTGAAGCAGAAAACCTGGTGGTCCACGACGGTTGGCGCGTTTCCGGGAGCGATGCCGCCGCTGATCGGTTTTGCCGCGGCAGCCGGGACGTTAACTCCCGAAGCTTGGGTTTTGGGCGCGATTTTGTTTTTATGGCAGTTCCCGCATTTTTACGCTATCGCCTGGATGTACCGCGAAGATTATTCGAACGCCGGCATTCGCATGCTGCCGGTGGTGGAGCCGTCCGGCGAATCGACGGCCCGGCAGATTTTGCTGTTCTCGGTGTTGCTGATCCCCATCAGCCTATTGCCGAAATGGATGGGCATGACCGGGACAATCTATTTTGTGGGCGCATTGGGTATGGGTTTATGGTTTCTTTACTCAGGCGTGCAAGTCGCGCTAGATCGCACCCGGGCGAAAGCGCGGAAGGTGCTTCTCACTTCGGTGGTCTACTTACCCGTTTTGTACGCACTCATGGTGCTAGACCCAGTCAGGCTGTGAGCAAGCAAGTCCTTTTCGCCGCCTTCGCCTTTCTCTCCCTGACTGCCTGCGTTCACTCCGTCAGCAACCTGCCTGAATACGGCAAGGTTCCCGAGTTCACCATGACCGATTCCACGGGCCAGGTCTTTCACAGCCATGTACTGGCCGGCAAAGTCTGGATCGCCGATTTCATCTATACGAACTGCCCGGCGGAATGCCCGATGATGACTTCGAAGATGCATTCCATCGCGAAACAGTTGATCGGGCTGCAGGATGTCCAGTTAGTTTCCATTTCCGTGGATCCAGCGCGCGACACCCCGCCGGTTTTGCAGGAGTTTGCCCGCAGGTATGATGCGCCAACGGAGCAATGGACCTTCTTGACCGGCACTCCTGAAACCATTCACCAGGTGGCGTTTCTTACTTTCCATGTGGGAGACGTGATCGGCAAAATTGAGCACAGCACGAAATTTGTGCTGGTGGATAAGCGCGGGCATATTCGAGGCTATTATTCAAGCTTCTCGGCCGACGGCATTCCCACTATGCTGAAGGATATGAATGCATTGCGGAGTGAGAATTAAGACACCGGTTAGGATATGGATAATTCAGTTCAGTTAGCGCGCAAGCCGCTCCCCGCCATTGTCGTGTTAAGCGCGGGTATTGCCACATTCCTGTTTTGGCTGATCTACTTCAAAGGCAAAATTGCGGCGCCCGGATGGGTTGGCTATCTCCCCGGCGCGAACGCTTTTTTCAACTCGTTGAGCGCTATCTGCCTGATTGGCGGTTACATTAACATTCGCCGGCGCCGCCGCGAGATACACATGCGCTTCATGCTTAGCGCCACGGTTTTTTCCTCGCTCTTCCTGATGAGTTACATCACCTATCACTACTTCCACGGCGACACTAAATTCCCGGGGCAGGGTTGGATTCGGCCGGTTTATTTCTCCATCCTCATCAGTCATATATTTCTCTCGGTGGTCGCTCTGCCGCTGATTTTGGCGACGCTTTGGTATTCTTTGCGCAGCCAGTTCCGGTT
Source organism: Bryobacteraceae bacterium (assembly GCA_036488895.1). Classification (GTDB taxonomy): domain Bacteria; phylum Acidobacteriota; class Terriglobia; order Bryobacterales; family Bryobacteraceae; genus Bog-105. Next base: position 51,087 of record DASXGT010000243.1, read on the forward strand.
CCACAAGAAGGTGGCCCGCTGGACCTTCCCCATTTGGCTGTACGTTTCGGTGACCGGCGTAATTGTCTATTTCGTTTTGAAGAGCTACACGGCTTAAATATGGCTTGGGACGCGGAATTATATGAGGCCAAACATGGCTTTGTTTGGACCTACGGCGAAGATCTGCTCGCGCTTCTGAAGCCGCTGCCGGGTGAGCGCATTCTGGATCTGGGATGTGGGCCGGGGCAACTGACGGCTCAGATTGCAAAGACGGGCGCGGAAGTCGTGGGTCTCGACGTGTCGCCCGAAATGATCGGCCAAGCGCGCCAGAATTTCCCGAAGCTGAAATTTGTCCTGCAAAACGCCGCCTCAATGAAGTTTGAGGACGAGTTTGATGCGGTCTTTTCAAACGCAGCGCTGCATTGGATGCTGGATGCTTCCAGCGTATTGAGCGCGGTGGCGAAAGCTTTGCGCAAAGGCGGCCGTTTTGTGCTGGAGATGGGCGGCAAGGGCAACGTGCAAGTTATTGAGGAAGCCATACGCAAAGTCGTGGCTCCCTATTACAATGGGGAAATTCCCGCACGGCGCACATATTTTCCTTCGATTGGTGAATACACTAGCCTGATGGACGCTTGCGGGTTGGAGCCGCAAATGGCGCAGCTATTTGACCGGCCTACGCCGCTCGAAGGCGAGCAAGGCATGGCCGACTGGATCAAGGGATTCAAGTGGTATTACTTTGAAGGTCTGCCAAACGCGCAACGCGAGCAGGCGCTACGGAAAGTGGTGGAAGAATTGCGGCCGGTGCTGTGCAGTGAAAGCGGATGGTACGCGGATTACCGCAGGCTGCGGGTCACCTCAATAAAACCAGCGGTAAAATCCTAGGTATGGCGATCCCGGCTGCTGTCAGGAAGATGATTCCGCTTACGCCGCTGCTCTTTGTATTGGTCGTCATTGTGGCGCTGATTGGGGCGCTCGGTTACCTGAATAAGCCGGTGGCGAAACCGAAGACTGACGCGCCCGCCTCCGCGGAAGCAAGAGCATATCTTCCGCATTTGGCGCTAAGTGACGTGGCCATGCAGGCGACTGAAAACTTCATGCAGCAGCAGGTAGTGGAGGTGGTCGGCAAGATCAGCAACAACGGGCCGCGCCCGCTTGCTTCAGTAGATGTCTATTGCTTGTTCTATGGCGTCAACGGCCGGGAGTTGCATCGTGAGCGTCTTCCCATCATCGGCGGCGCGAGTGCCGGCACTGCCCCAGCGGCGCACAAGCCCCTGCAGCCGGGAGATACTCGCTCGTTCCGTCTTCCGTTCGACAGCACGCCTGAGGGTTGGAACCAGGCCATGCCGAACCTGGTCATCGCGCAAATTGCTTTTGCCAATTAGCATGAAAGTGCTACTGGCCGACGACGACCGAGACCAGTTGCATTTGCGCGCCATGGTGCTGGCCAAGAGCGGCTTCGAAATCATTGAAGCCAGTGATAGCGCATCGGCGATAAAAGCCGCTAAAGAACACAAGCCGCAATGCGCGGTGGTGGACTTACGTTTTCCGACGCAAGTGCATGGTTTGGCTTTGATCCGCGCATTGAAGGCCTTGGATGCGGCGATGTGCGTGATTGTACTGACCGGCGCGGACCCCGGCAATTTGGACCACATGCCCGAGAAAAGCCTGATAGATGAAGTAATCGTAAAGGGCTCCGCTTCGGCCCAGCTAGTGACGAAGCTGCGCCAATTCGCGGGCAGCGTAACGTTCGACGTTAAAGTGATTCCCCGTTCGTCCAAGAGCGAAGTAAACGAAGTGATGGACGATGGATCGCTCAAAGTAAAGCTTCGCGCGGTTCCGGAAAAGGGTTATGCCAACGAAGAGCTAATAGGCGTTTTGGCGGAGCACTTCAAAGTGCCCAAGAGCAGCGTGGAATTACTTTCGGGCGAGACTTCGCGCCGCAAGCGCGTGCGGATTATAAAAGCCCGCTAAGGTTTGGCGGCCGGGGTGACCGGATGCAAGGCGTGATCGTAATCCGTGGTGATTTGCTTGGCGATTTTTGCGGCTACGTCCGCGCTGGCCCCGCGAAACTTGGCGCCTAGACTTTCCTGTGTGGTCGACCAAAGTACATCCCCGTCGCGGTTGCAGAGGCGCACCGCGGCGTAGGCTTCATGCTTACGTTCTTTAATATGGTGAGATTCGTTTTCGCCCCCGATCAGGCTGCCGTATGCGCCCGCGGTTTTGCTGGCACCGGAGCCTGATCCGGATTTACCGGCGGTCTGATGCGTGTTGATGCCGTCGAACGAATCGAATGTGTCGGTGAAGGATTTGTCATCGGCCGCGCCTTTCAGGATGGCGTCAGCGCGCTCCTCCTTTTCGGTAAGAACGAATAATTTCGTGGCGGAGAGGCTGGCTATGATCAGATCGCGCAAAGCCGCCGCTTGCGCGCCCCCCGTTAATTCGGCCACATAAATACGCTTCACGTCAGATAGTGAGGCGACGCCATTCTCCGCGCCCGTTTTTTGGGCCCACAGGCTAACGGCCAGAACGAAACAGAGAAGGCAGCGGTAGATCATCCTTTCCCCGCTATGCGCGCTTCTTCGTCTTGATAAGTGATTTGCCGTCCCGTGCGGGCTTCCAGCGCAACAAGCGTTAGACGAATGTCGCTCTTTTGGACTCGAAACACCATGGCCTGCTGATTACCCTCCTCATCCTCGAAACCAACCGTCAGGAAGTGTTGGCGTTTCTTGGCCAGCATGAAAAGCGGGGAAATGATGATTGCTTCCATGTAACGGCGGCTGACATGTTGGCCGTATTCGAGCAGGTTGATGCGATCATATGGAATTTTCACTTGCGTCTGCTTAGACGCAAAGACGAAATAGACGCTATCTGATACTTCAATACCCCCAACATTCTTACCGGGGATATCAGCACGCGTACCTCCCACATACTCAACGTGAACAACCTGACGGTTTGCCGGCTGCACGAGGGCAGGGAAGAGCAGCAGAAGCACGAAGGCTAATTTGCGCATGGTTTCCGAGCAATGGGCTCAGAAACAATGGTGGTGGTAGGGCGGAGAATTTCTCGGCCGGAAAGCGCGAAAAATGGCGTTTCTACAAACGTTGGCTCAAGATCTTCCCGGTGTCTCGTTTTCCGTGAAGGATCGCGATTACTTGCAGCATCCTGTTTTGCTTGCGATAAACAATAACGTAATTCGGGAATTTTGGAACGGTCCAGAATTTCACCGGCAACGGTGTGAGGTCAGGCCGCGTGTTCCCAAGTTGCGGATATGTGCTAATCGCCCGCATGCGGCGATAATTGCCGCTTCCGGTCGGCAGCATCCCAACTGTCCTGAGCAATAAAGCACCAGATGCTATCGAGATCCTCAATTGCACTTGGTGTGAGTCGAAAACTGTGACTCATTCTTGGGAGTTTAGCCGCGGTCTGATGCGACGTTGACGCAACATTTCTAAAGCTTCTTCGGCTTCCACCAACTCTCCTCGTTCCGCTTGCGCGAAGCCCGTGGCGATACTGGCGGCAACAGTGTCACGTTGTTCGATAAGCCAATCGTCAGCGTGTATTTTTTCCCGAATGATCTCAAACGCCTGGTCTAGTACTTCGCTTGGGTCATGAAACGCGCCGGATTGTATCGCCAAGTCCATAATCTGCTGCTGCTCGGGTTTGAGTTCAATGGTCATATGCGCAGGTTTCTTCTGTCCAATCTTAGGTATCGAGATCGTGGGTAAAGCCAAAGCAAAGGAGTCCGCACCCTTCCTTGCTAAAGTTAAAATGATTGTCTATGGCGGCCGCAAGAACGCTCGGAGATCGTTTTCGAATCGAAGAACGTATCGGTGAAGGCGGCATGGGAGTTGTTTACAAGGCATTCGATTGCAAAAAAGAGTGCTCTGTCGCCGTCAAAACCCTTAAGGGTGAAATGGAGTCTACCTCCATTGAACGTTTTCGGAAGGAATGGAAGGTGTTGGCGGACCTCAACCATCCGAACATCGTTGACGTTCTAGACGTTGGAACGTTTTTCGATGACGGCCATCTCCGGCCGTACTTTGTGATGCCGCTTTTGCGCGGCGACACCCTCGATAAGTTAATAGGGACTTCCAGCCCGCGGCTCACCCCGGAACGCGTCATTGACATCATCAGCCAGACGTGCCGCGGACTTCAGACCGCTCACGATCATGGGGTAGTTCATTGCGATTTAAAGCCAAGTAATTTGTTCGTCTTGCGCGATGATGCGGTGAAGATCATCGATTTTGGGATCGTGCGTCTAGTTGACGCGGAGAGCCGAACCGACGTTAGAGGCACTCCGCACTACATTGCGCCCGAACTATTGGACATGAAGCCGGCAAATGTGAGGTCAGACATCTTCTCACTCGCAGTGGTTTGCTATGAAGCCCTTACCGGCCAGAAGCCGTTTGACGGGAGCACGATGGAAGAAGTCATCGAGGCAATTCGTACTCGTATGCCGTCACCTGCGTGGAAGTTAAATCCCAAGACGAGCGACAACGTGAGCAAGACGGTGCAGAAGGCGATGGCCAAGCAGCCATATCACCGTTTCTCGAGTGCCCGAGAGTTTTCTGAGATGCTGCAGCTCTCCATAAGAAATCCCACCAAGGAGTTGTTCCCACGAGATAAGATCCAGCCGCGTATCAATCGAATCAAAAGAGCACTGGAGGAAGAAGACTACCAACTGGCCACGGACATGCTTGACGAGCTCGAATCAGAAGGGCATCTAAATGCCGATATATTCGCGCTACGTGATAAGACCGAAGGCTTGGTGAAATCGCGTGCGATCAGTCAGCTCATCGAGAGCGCGCGCACGAGGATGGAGGAGACAGAATATCCCCTCGCAATTCAAAATATCGGTCGAGCGTTGGATCTGGACCCAGCAAATGCTGATGCCCGGACCATGAAGAAGGAGATTGAGCAGCGGCGGCGCGAAAGCGAAATCGAGAAATGGCTTCAGGCTGCTCAACATCACTTCGACAACAAGGCGTTTGAAAAGTCGCGCCAAGCCATCGATGAAATACAAAAGGCCGATCCAGCCCACAAGCCGGCGCTGGGCTTGCTGGCCGCGATCAGCCGCGGTGAAGAAGAAGTAAATAAGCTTCAGCAGGAAAGGCAGCAGCTCTACGATGAAGCTCGAGAGGCATATCGCAATGGAGACATCAGCAGCGCACTCGACGAGCTGGAAAGCGTTCTTGACCTTGGCAAAAGAGCGCCCGGACACGCCGGCATGGATGCGCAATACCTCGCGTTCTATGAAGAGCTTTGTTCGGAGCGTGACAAATTACACAATTCCTACGCCGAAGGAAAAAGGGCGCTCGAATCGCGAAATTTCGCGAGAGCGATCGAAATTTGCAATGAGATCTTACACCGCCGGCCTAATGAGGCACTTTTTAAGGCGCTTAAAAACGACGTTGAAGCCCTCGAGCGCCAGGAGAAATTTGCGGCTATCGCTCAGTTTCATATGGAAATTGAGGCTGAGCCGGAGCTGGAAAAGAAATTTTCGATTGTCAGCGAAGCGGTCAGGCGATTCCCGGATGAGGAGACATTTGCTCAGTCTTTGAAGCTGATCGACGAGCGGCGGGATTTGGTCAATTCCCTCGCGGCGAGTGCGCGCCATCACGAGAAGGCCAACCAAATTGATCGCGAGCGTTTGACGGGAGAGTACGCCCGTGCAGAAGATTTGACCCAGAATGCGCTCCATGAATTTCCAAAAGACCACGAATCGATTCGCCTGAAGGAGCAAATCCAGGAATTTGCCCAGAGAAGCGTCGAGGCGCATTCGCTGCTCGCGAAGGGAAACGGCGGACTGGAGGAGCCTATTGCAAGGGCAGACCCGCGTGTTCGCGAATACCCAAATGAAATCCGCCTATCGCAGCCTAAGAACACGCTGCTGAATTCAAACGGCGCCCTACCCAATAAGGGTGACAATAAATACAGTGGCCCGGTTCTCGTTAGACCAACGGACACCGGTTTGTTCGGCCACTCTCTCACAAATTCATTTGAAATACCGTCGCCGCCAAAGCCGGGCATAAGCAGCAACGTTGCCGATCGCCTGCAAAGTTCTCTTCGCTCTGAATTCGAAGAGAGGGAGATCGTTCCGCCTCGCCTTCCACTTTCTCAACCACCTTTACGGCCGGGACCGGTGATTATTTTTCGCAACCGCCCGAGGCTGGTGGCCGCGATGGCGGTGCTGGGTCTGCTTAGCATTGGATTACTGTTCATTTGGAGATCCCGCGCTAACTTCCCGGCCGGAAATCGATTGCCAGCCGCAACGGAACGATTCGGCGTCGCCGCAAATGCGCTGGATGGCAAGACGACGGCGGACGATCCACTGAAACTTTCGGCTGCGCGGCAGCGAGACAACGATCCCACTTCATTCCGGTTTCATATTGATAGTTTGCCGAAGGGGCGCGTCAGCACGATCAGCCATCCGTCATTGACATGTAATACCCCGTGCGAGTTGCCGCTTCCACGCGGCGAACAGACATTGCAGATCTCCGCGCCTGGGTACAACAGTGTGAACCGCTCGGTCAATGTGCCGTTGGAACAAAGCGTCTTTCAGGTGTTAAGTGCGGACCTGAAAGCAGTTCGAATTAGTTCCGATCCACCAGACGCTGACGTGGCCGTGGACAATGAAGCGCAGGGCCGGACACCAATTACTCTGCGGCTCAGCCTCGGGCCCCACAGCATCAGACTTACAAAAGCCGGCAAGACAATCAAAAAAGTCATCAATGTGACTCAATACGATCTTTGGTTTGACATCTCTTTGGCCGATGCTATCTCCCAAGCCGAGTCTCACTCGGATCCAAATGGCGCCTTGGTGCTGAAGTAACCGGTGTTTTTGAGCGATAAATAGTTGCACAAGCAGGCGGGCGGACTGCGCGTACCGGACCTACCTCACGTCCGTGTCTTCCAGAATTTGTACCATTTCCGATTTGCTCTGACTCCGCCACTGTTCCTCAATTTCCTCGGGGCGGATCGGCATGCCGCTTAGCGCGCCCGCGACCAGAAAAATCCCTAACGCCAGCGCTCGCGCGCGATGATTCAGAAGGCGCAGGCGGCTGAAAACTCCACGGAAAGACATGAATTCTCCTTGAAATCCTGGATGATTCAGACACACGTATCCCTAAGAGCTGCCGGGATATTTGTTTGCGATTAGAAGGAGAAAAGTGGAGGAGCGCGGGCCGGCGTCCGCTCTTTGGCGGGATCAGACAGGCTTGCCAATTTAGGCGAGAAGCCCGGCACGACAACTGTCACTAGCCAGGCCGAAAAAATGAAAATTGCAGGCAACAGCGCCGGAAAAGCGCCGCCTGTAAAGAAAAGCCCGCAGCAGAGTAGCGCGATCAACGCGACGACGATCCAGCGGCGAAAAGAAATGTGCCGGAGCAACTGCAAGTTTGCGCTCTGCATGCAAGCATATCCGATCCGGTCGCGCTGTCTCTACTACACTTTGGAATAGTGACGATGCGACGTGTACGTTACGCCGTGGCGGCGAGTTTGGATGGCTACATCGCCGGCCCGAACGGAGAGCTGACTGGATCATTACGGATCCGGATATTGATTTCGCCGCGATCTTCAGCCAATTCGACACGCTCCTGGTGGGACGCCGGACGTTTGAACGAATGGAGCGGTCAGGCGTGCCCGGCATGAAGACTTTCGTTTTCTCGCAAACACTGCGGCAACGCGACTATCCGGAAGTAACGGTGGTGGCTGAAAAGCCGGAGGCGACCGTAGCGGCCTTACGGGCAAGCGCCGCAAAAGACATCTGGTTATTTGGCGGAGGGGCGCCGTTCCATAGCTTGGCGGAGGCGGGCCTCGTGGACACCGTGGAAGTAACCGTGATTCCTGTCCTGCTTGGCGGTGGCATTCCGTTGCTGCCGCCTCCCTCTAATCGGATCAAACTGCTGCCGACCGGGCACAAGGTCTACCAGACGGGCGCGGTGTCTCTGGAGTACAGGACCACCTAACGGTTTTTGGGCTAACGGGTTTTTGGGACACTGGAAGAAGAACGTATGCGCTACCTTGCTTTGCTCGCCACTTTCAGTTCATTGCGCGTTCTGGCCGCGCAAACTCCGCCGCCATCGCCCATTCCCGCAAACGACCACGCTCCCATTTACCGCATTACGGTTGTGCAAAGGGCGCTGCAAGCGGTGAACTTCGAAAGACATGCGGGACCAACGGAGATTGACTTAAAAGGGACGGTGCTGCTGCCCAAAGCAGAGGGCCGGGCCACGGTTGAGGTGAAGAACGGCTACACCAAAGTAGATCTCAATCTGAGGAAAATCGCTCCGCCCACACAGTTTGGCAACGAATTCCTTACCTATGTTCTTTGGGCCATTACGCCGGATGGCAAAGCGATCAATTTGGGCCAAGTGATTCCAGGCGGCTCAGACAAAGCCAGCATGCATGTGACTTCGCCCAACTCGACCTTCGGATTGCTGGTGACTGCCGAGCCGTATTTTTCGGTTCCGTACCCGAGTGACGTGGTGATTTTAGAAAGCGCGGCGCGGCCGGAGACGATTGGACGCAGGGAAGCGGTGGAGGCCAAGTATGAGTTGCTGCCGCGCGGACAGTACACGTTAAATATTCAGGCATCGCAACTGGCTTCGGCGAACATGCAGAAGCAGCCCAGCGTTTCCATGGAACAATATGAGGCCGTGACCACTCTCTATCAGGCACGCAACGCCATCCAAATTGCGCGCGCGGATGGGGCCGACAAAACCGGCACGGATACGCTGGCCAAGGCGCAAAAATACCTGGATCAGGCTGAGGCAGCTTATACGCAAAAGAATTATAAAAGCATGACCGATTCGGCGCGGCAGGCGGTGGAAGCGGCGTCCGATGCCCGCACGATTGCCATGCGGCAGAAGAGCGCGCCAGGTTCACGGCAGTAAGAGCGAATCAGGATTTGGGATGAAAGGGAACCGGTGCATGACCGGAGCTGGCAGGCTCGGGGCTCCGCATTTCGAGGTTAACGACGATTGGGTCTTGACCACTGCGGACAACGACGGCTTCACAAGCTTCATCCGGCCGCGCATTGATCTCCTGGTGCGGGACGTAGGGCGGAACATAGATGAAGTCGCCAGGGCCGGCTTCCCCAGTGAATTCGAGATGATCTCCCCAACGCATGCGGCAGCGGCCGCGCACAATATAGAGGACGGTTTCAAGCTCGCCA